>NZ_JAKFEB010000180.1:0-1709 GCF_036677305.1 Brevundimonas sp.
CGTCGGGCCTATTTCGGCGCGAGGATCATGATCATCTGGCGGCCTTCCATACGCGGCGCGTATTCGACCTTGGCGACCTCGTCGAAGTCGGCCTGGACCTTGTTCAACAGCTTCATGCCCAGTTCCGGGTGAGCCATTTCGCGGCCGCGGAAGCGCAGCGTCACCTTGACCTTGTCGCCCTCGTCGAAGAAGCGGTGCATGGCCTTGGCCTTCACCTCATAGTCGTGGGTGTCGATGTTGGGGCGGAGCTTGATCTCTTTCAGCTCGACGACCTTCTGACGCTTGCGCGCCTCGGCCTTCTTCTTCTGCTCCTGGAAGCGGAATTTGCCGTAGTCGAGAATCTTGCAGACCGGCGGCTCGGACGTCGAGACGATCTGAACCAGGTCCATGCCGGCCTCTTCGGCGGCTTCCAGCGCAGCGGACGTCGGCATGACGCCTTGTTTCTCGCCGTTCTGATCAATCAGCAGAACGCGCGGCGCGCGGATATCCTGGTTCATGGGGGGCCCGTCCTTGACGGGCGGCTGGTTCATCGGACGGCGAATGAGCGTCGGTTCCTTGCGTGGAAGAAAAAGCGGAGTTCTGACAGGGCGGAGCGCGCGACGGTTCGCCGCGTTCCCCTCCAGCGGCCCTATATGACCGCGAAAGCCCTTCTCTTCAAGGTTTGGCGGGGGCCTGGGCGTCGATGAACGCCGTATGCAGGTCGATCACGGCGTCGAAGACACGCTGGGTCGTCAGCGCCTCGATCGGCGCGAACTCGCCCCGGGTCTCGTTGGAGGCGGCCGTGCGGGTCCTCGGGCCCCACGGCCCGTAGAGCCACCACTCGGTCGGCCCGAACAGGCCCAGCGTGGGCCGGCCCGCCGCAGCGGCCACATGCATGAGGCCGGAATCGTTGCCGACGAACAGCGCCGCCCGGTCGATCGCGGCGGCCGAGGCCAGGATGTCGCCCTTGCCCACAAAGTCGATGCCGCGCGCGCCTGCCGCCGCCAGGGCGGGCGCCGCCGGCGCATGATCGCCCGGCCCGCCCACCAGCATGAAGCGCCAGCCGTCGAACCGGGCGTCGGCCTTCAGCATCTCGACCAGTCCGCCCCAGCGGTCCGCCGGCCAGCTCTTGCCCGGCTGGTGGGCGATGGGCGCCATGGCGATGATGGGTCCGGGCGCCGTGGCCAGTTGCGGGTCGATCACGGCGGCGGCCTCGGCCCGCGCGCGGTCGTCGAGGAAGATTTCGGGATCCAGCGGCGCGGGCGACCCCATCAGGCGGGACACCATCTCGACCTTGCGCACCCCGGTCTCCCACGACCGGTTGTAGACCACGCGCCGCCTGGCCGGGACCAGATAGCTGAGCGCCGAGCCGCGAATGTCGATGACCAGGTCCCAGCGGGTCCCGACCGCCTGTTTCCACAGGTCGACCCAGTGTCCGGCGAACTTCTTCTTGTCGAGGATGACCACCTGCTCGACCCCGCGCGCGGCGCGGAACAGGGGCGCGGGGGGACGGCCGCTGGCGACGGTGATCCGGGCGCCCGGAAGCTGGCGGCCGATCTCGCGGATCACACCCGACGAGATGACGCAGTCGCCGATGCGGTTGGAGGTGACGAACAGCACCTTCGGGGCGGTCTTGGGATCGGGCACGCGCTTTGGCCTTCGCTAGCTATCCCGGGTTCGCTATCAGTCCGCGACGGTTTTCGCGAGAGGCGGGTCATGAGCGACGGCAT
>NZ_JAKFEB010000181.1:0-2417 GCF_036677305.1 Brevundimonas sp.
GTCGATCTGATCCTGGTCCAGCAGCCGCCACTCTCCCGGCGCCAGATCGTCCGGCAGGGCCAGCCCGCCGACCCGTTCGCGGTGCAGTTCCTCGACGTGGTTGCCCACCGCCGCGAACATCCGCCGCACCATGTGATAGCGGCCCTCGGTCACCGTCAGCCGCGCCTCGGTCGGCGACAGCACGTCCAGCGCGGCCGGCGACAGCGGCTTGTCCTCGCCCTCCAACACCAGACCCCCGGCGGCGAAAATGTCGCCCTCGCTCCCGTCCAGCGGCCGCGCCAGGGTGGCGCGATAGACCTTGGCCACATGACGTTTGGGCGAGATCACCCGGTGCAGCAGGTCGCCGTCGTCGGTCAGCAGCAGCAGGCCCGTGGTCTGCTTGTCCAGCCGCCCGATGGTCGAGATCGCCGGGTCGCGCCGCTTCCACCGCGGCGGCAGGACGTCATAGACTAGGGCCCCGTCCTCCTTGCGCGAACAGGTCATGCCCAGCGGCTTGTGCAGCATCATCACCAGACCCGGAACCGGATCCAGCGGCTCGCCGTCGATCTCCATCCGCGACGGCAGGTCCGGCGTCACCGCGATCCGCTTCGACACATCGGTCAGATCAGCGCCGTCCAGCACGATCCCGCCCGCCTTGCCCAGCCGCGCCATCTCGGTCCGCGAGCCATAGCCCATCGAGCCCAGCAGCTTGTCGACGCGGGCGGTGGGGGTTTTCATCCTTCGTCATCCTCCGGCGAGCGAAGCGAGACCGGGGGACCCGGCGGCGCCGAAGGCGACCTGTTCAGGCAGGCTGTCGTAAACAGCGAGCTCCCGGCAGTTTCGCGCTGCCGCGCGCCGCTGGGTCCCCCGGTCTGCGCCGCTGCGCGGCTTGCCGGAGGATGACGAAAAGGAAGTGCGCTGCTCACTTCACCGCCTCGAACACCTTGTACCCGCCCGCATCGGCGGCCATCCGCACCCGTTTGAAGGCCGCGTTCAGCTCGGCCTCATAGGGCAGGTGGCGGTTGGCCACGAGCCACAGCACCCCGCCCTTGCCCAGCATGCCCGCCGCCTGACGGATGAAGGCCTGACCCAGCCGCTTGTCCTCGGCCCCGCCGTCGTGGAACGGCGGATTGGTGACGATGAAGTCCAGATCGCCGGCCGCCTCGACGGTGCGCGCATCCGCCCATTCGAAGGTCGCGCGCGGGTCGGTGACATTCTGCTTCGCCGCCGCGATGGCGCGCCGGTCCAGATCGATCAGCCGCAGCGACGTCACCGCCGGCGACCCCAGCACCACCGTCGCCAGCGCGCCGTAGCCGCAGCCCAGATCGGCCCCGGCGCCCTTCAGCTTCGGCGCCGTCTGCGCCAGCAGCATCGACCCCGCATCGATCCGGTCCCAGGCGAAGACGCCCGGCTGCGACCAGGCTTCCAGCCCCTCGACCAGACGCGGCGCGCCCGCGGCGATGGCTTCGTCGATCCCGGTCAGCGTCTTGGGCCGGATGACGACGCAGCGCCGGTGATGCGCCTTGGCGCTCTCGCCGACCTCGACGCCGAAGCCTTCCAGCTCCTTCTTCAGCCGCGACCCGCCCTTGTCCTTGGGCGCCATGGCGTCCAGCCGTCCCCCGGGCTTCAGCGCCCGCAGCGCCAGCGCCAGCGTATGCCGCCGTTCCAGCACCCCGGGCGGGGCGTAGATCATGATCGCGTCGGCCGAGCCCTCGGCCACATCCTCGAGCGGCGTCGAGCCGGGGATCAGGGGCGAAACCTGGGTCGCCGCGCCGGGCGGATCGAACACCGCCGGCGGGCGGCCATACAGAAGGGTGGTCATGGCGCGGCCTATAGCGGGAATGGGGCGCGGCGGGAAACGGGGGCGTAACTCCCTCTCCCGGGTCGCCTGCCCGGGGGCGAGCGCCACCCCCCGTCATTCCGGGGCCGAGCGCAGCGAGGAACCCGGAACCCAGGAGACCGGGCTCGACGTTTGCGGCGCGTCGGACGACGGCGGCGTCGGCTTCCAGCTGTCCGAAATGGTCGAAAAGACCAACCGCGTAGGAGGGGAGCCCCCCTTCCTGCCGTCATTCCGGGGCCGAGCGCAGCGAGGAACCCGGAACCCAGGAGACCGGGCTCGACGTTCGCGGCGCTTCAGAGGACGGTGTCCGATCCCCTGGGTTCCGGGTTCTGTTCCCGGCTGCGCCGGTCCCAGCCCCGGAATGACGGGTTCAATGCTGCAGGTTCGCGCTGAAACAGACGAGTTGCAGAAGCCAACCCTTTGACCCCTAAGGTTTATCAACACGCAGCAGCGTCATCTCGTAGCCTTGGTCCAGCCCCGCCCCATAATCCCCCCATCCCGTCGGTGGGGAGGGCGTCGGATCCACGCTTCTCGATGTCGGCGGGCTGTGGTCGAGCGATGAAGCCCGGGGGCGCTTACGCCGGGGGTCCTTGAGGAC
>NZ_JAKFEB010000182.1:0-4107 GCF_036677305.1 Brevundimonas sp.
CTGGAACATGACGGGATCGCCGCCGCCGGCCGGGTCGAAGAAGCTGGTGCCGAAGTTGCGGTCGGCCAGCAGCATGGTGATGGCGCCGGCCAGGACGGGCAGCGACAGCAGCAGCAGGAAGGCCGTGATCAGCACCGACCAGGCGAACAGCGGCATCCGGTGCAGGGTCATGCCCGGCGCGCGCATGTTGAAGATGGTGGTGATGAAGTTGATCGCGCCGAGGATCGAGCTGGCGCCCGCGACGTGCAGCGAGAAGATCGCCAGATCCATGGCCGGGCCGGTGTGGCCGGTCGTGGAGAGCGGCGGGTAGATGGTCCAGCCGCCGCCGAAGCCCTGGCCCGGTCCGCCGTCGACGAACATGGACAGGCAGAGCAGCACCCAGGCCGCGACCAGCAGCCAGAACGAGACGTTGTTCATGCGCGGGAAGGCCATGTCCGGCGCGCCGATCATGATCGGGACGAACCAGTTGCCGAAACCGCCGATCATCGCCGGCATGACCATGAAGAAGATCATGATCAGGGCGTGGGCCGTAACTGTGACGTTGTAGCCGTGCTTGGACGCCTCGACGAGGCCGAGCTTGTCGATCAGACCGCCCTGGACGAAATACTGGATGCCCGGTTCCGCCAGTTCGAGGCGGATGAAGCCGGACAGGATGCCGCCGACCAGGCCCGCCATGATGGCGAACAGCAGGTACAGCGTGCCGATGTCCTTGTGGTTGGTCGACAGGAACCAGCGGGTGAAGAAGCCCGGCTTGTGGTCGTGGTCGTCATGACCGTCGTGGTCATAGGCGAGGTTTTCGGCTGCGGTGGCCATGATCTGGGGGCTCTCGCGGATCGTTACTGGGCCGCCGGCGCCGCGGCGGGAGCCGAGGCGGAGGCAGCGGGTTGGGCGGCGCGGCTGGCGTCGGGCGTCGTCGCCGTCTGGGCCGTCGGGATGGAGGTCGGGGCGGCGAGAGCGCCTTCTGACACGGTCGGGGCTCCCGTGGTGCCGGCGGCGACCTGGGCGGCGGTGCCGCCCGGGGCCTGTTCCGGGGTCTTCGGCGTCATCGAGCCGCCCTTGGAGGCGACCCAGGCTTCGAATTCGGCCTGGGTGACGACATTGATCTGGATCGGCATGAAGGCGTGGTCGACGCCGCACAGTTCCGAGCACTGGCCGTAGAAGGTGCCGACGCGATCAGCGCGGAACCAGGTCTCGTTGACGCGGCCGGGAACGGCGTCGGTCTTCAGACCGAAGGCCGGCAGGGCGAAGGCGTGGATGACGTCGGCGGCGGTGACCAGCACGCGGACCGTCTTGCCGACCGGCACCACGATCGGCTCGTCGGCGGCCAGGCGGTACAGGCTATGCGGCATGCCGCGCTGGGCCAGTTCCTCTTCCGGCAGCATGTTGGAGACGTATTCGGCGATGCCCTGGTCCGGATACTCATAGGCCCAGTTCCACTGGTTGCCGGTCGCCTTGATGGTCAGGTCCGGCGTCGGCATGTCGTGATAGGCGAACAGCAGGCGGAACGAGAACAGCGAGATGCCGACCAGGATCAGGACCGGCAGGACCGTCCAGATCACCTCGATCAGGGTGTTGTGGCTCCATTTGGCCGGAACCGGATTGGTCTTCTTGTTGTAGCGGACGACGATCCACAACAGCAGGCCCAGCACCAGCAGGGTGATGAAGGTGATGACCGGCATCAGGATGATGTCGTGGAAGAAATGCGCCTGGACCTTCAGCGGCGAGGCGGCCGGCTGCAGCCCGAGGGCCCCGTCGGTCGGCTGACCCACCAGTTCCTTCGCCCAAGTCGGCGTGGCGGAGAATACGGCCAGGCACAGGGCGGTGAAACCACCGCCGATCAACGCCCGGGCCCGCGTGCCCATCCCCATGCGAGACATCCTCATATTACCGTTTCGTCGCAAACACTTGCGAGACAATCGCAAGCAGGCGCCCGGACTGACGCCCGCAGCGGTTCTTCGGGCGGTCCATATCGCCCCCTCTGACGCTTGCCAAGCGATGTGCAAGATATTGCGCTCCGCTGCGGCCATCGGCCCACGGATTAATTCGCCGTCATGTTATGACAGCTACCTTGCGTCACCAGATACCTTGCGATACGTCTTCTCCATCAGAGGAGGACGCCCGGTGCCCGAAACAATCGAGATACAGCTGAAGAAGGGAGTGCTGACGCTATGCGTTCTCGCGCTTCTGAACCGGCATGACAGCTACGCCTATGAGATCGCCGCGACCCTGTCGGACGCAATCGACATGGGCGAAGGGACGATCTACCCGCTGATGCGCCGGCTGCAGTCCGACGGACAGGTCGAGACCTATATGGTCGAATCGGCGTCCGGGCCGTCCCGCAAATATTATCGCCTGACCGACGCCGGCCGCGGCGCCCTGGAGGCCCAGACGGCCGAATGGCGCGCCTTCGCCCGCGCGGTGGAATCCGTTCTCGACGGCGCGGCGCCCGCCGCAGCGTCTGTGAAAAAAGCCGACAAGGGAGCTGAACTATGACGCGCGCCGAATTCATGGGCCGTTTGCGCCGCGGACTGGTCGGCATGCCGACCGCCGCCGCCGCCGACATCGCCTCGGACTATGAGACCCATTTCGAGGACGGAGCCGCCGCCGGCCGCTCCGAAGCCGAGGTCGCGGCCGCCCTGGGCGATCCTGACCGTCTCGCCCGCGAACTGCGCGCCGAGGCCGGCGCCCAGCGCTGGCATCAGGAGAAGAATCCGTCGGCCGCCGCCGGGGCCGTGTTCGCGGTCCTGGGACTGGGCGCGATCGACCTGCTGATCCTGCTGCCCATCTTCATGAGCGTGGTCGGCGTGCTGTTCGGCTTCTTCATGGCCGCCGTGGGCCTCTTCATCGGCGGAGGCGCGGTGATGATCGCCGGTCCGTTCGCCGGCTTCCCCGGCGGCGTCGCCACGGCGATCCTCGGCGGCATCGGCCTGATGGCCGGCGCGACGGCCCTGGGCGCCCTGACCGCCATCGCCACCATTCTGCTGGTCAACGCCACGGTCTGGTACGCCCGCCTGCACTATCGCCTGCTGAAGCCCGCGCTGGAGCCCCAGGCTCAAGCCGACGGCAAGTTCTGAGGGAGGAACAGACATGATCCGCACGCTTCTCATCATCACGGGCGCCAGTCTGGTGCTCTGCGTCGCCACCCTGTCAGGAGCCGCCGCCATCGGCGGCAACGACCTGGCCCGTCACGGCTGGGAGTGGACCTTCCATGACGGCGACCGGTCCGAGACGGTCACGTTCGAACGGAGCGACAACAGCCCCCCCGTCACCCGCAACCTGGCCTGGACCGGCGGCGATAGCCTGGCGGTCGAGATCCCGGGCGACGTGACCTACGTCCAGGGCGACACGCCCTCGGTCGTGATCACGGGCCGCAAATCCCTTGTCGACCGCGTCAACCTGATCGACGGGCGTCTGACCTGGGACGAGAACGACGACGAAGACCACGTGGTCTTCGGCTGGAGCAACAACAGCCGGCTCCGGGTGGTCGTCACCGCTCCCGCGGTGAAGCGTTTCGACCTCCAGAGCTCGGCCGACCTGTCGATCCGGGGCTACGACCAGCCGACCTTCGAGCTGAACGTTTCGGGTTCGGGCGACGTCGACGCCTCGGGGGAGACCCGGACCGCGAGGATCGACACCACCGGCTCCGGCGATTCCGATCTGTCGGGACTGCGCCTGACCGACGCCGACATCGACACCTCCGGTTCGGGCGACCTTCGGGTCGGCCCGACCGGGACCGCGACGATCGACATCTCCGGCTCGGGCGATGTCGATCTGACCCGCCGGCCGGCCAACCTCACCCAGTCCGTCTCGGGTTCGGGCGACATCGATCAGAACTGACCCGGTGACGCGAGGGCGGTCAGCCCCTATTTGGAACCCATGACCGTCCTCGTATCGCCTCCCGCCATTCTCGACAGCGCCGACGTCAGCGCCGATGAAGCCCTCTCCATCCTGCAGGGCGCCCTCGAAGGGGCCGACGACGGGGAACTGTTCCTCGAACGCTCGGAGAGCGAATCACTGGTCTTCGACGACGGCCGGCTGAAATCATCCGCCTGGGACGCCAGCGAGGGCTTCGGCCTGCGGGTCGTGGCGGGCGAGACCGCGGGCTAC
>NZ_JAKFEB010000183.1:0-48192 GCF_036677305.1 Brevundimonas sp.
CCCGCCTTGGCGCGGACCTCTCCCATGTCCACGTCGTCGAAGGCGTCCAAAGCGGCGTCCAGGGCCGTCAGACTCAGGATCGGGGGCGTGCCGCACAGCCAGCGGTCGATCCCGGCGGCGGGCCGGTAGTCGTCCTCGAAGTCAAACGGCCGGGCATGCCCCATCCACCCTGAGAGCGGATTGCGCAGGATGTCCTGATGCCGCTTCGCCACGAACAGATATGCGGGCGCGCCCGGACCGCCGTTCAGATATTTGTAGCCGCAACCCGCCGCCAGATCGGCGCCGTCCCGGTTGAGGCGCACGTCCAGCACCCCGGCGCTATGGCTCAGGTCCCACAGGCTCAGCGCTCCGGCCTTCCGCACCGACGCGCTCTGGGCCGCCATGTCGCGGACCGCGCCACTGCGATAGTGGACGTGACTGAGCAGGACGAGGGCGGTTCGGTTGTCCAGGGCCGCCTGGAAACCGCCCGCCTCAACGACCCGAAGCTCGATTTCCGGGATCGCGGCCGCGAGCCCCTGCAGGATGTAGAGGTCCGTCGGGAAATCGCCCCGCTCGATGATCACCGCGGTCCGCCCGGGACCCTGCGTCCGCACGGCGGCCGCAGCCAGTTTGAACAGGTTTACGGACACTGAGTCCGCGGCGATGACCTCGTCGACTTTCGCGCCGATCAGCCGCGCGATCTTGCGTCCCGCCTGCTGCGGCAGGCCGATCCAGCCGTGGGTGTTCCAGCTTGAGATCAACTCCCGACCCCACTGCTGGCCGGTCGCTTCAGTCACCCGTACCAGGGCCGAGCGCGTCAGCGCGCCCAGGGAGTTGCCGTCCAGATAGATGATCCCGTCCGGCAAGCTGAACCGCTCACGCACCCCGGCCAACGGATCGGCGGCGTCCAGATCAAGACAGGTCTGGCGGGTCGTCATTCTCGAGGCTCCGGAGGAGGACGGCTATTGCTCTCTACAGCGACAGGGAGCGCCCCGCATCTAGCGGCGTCATCGAGACCTGCTTTGCTGAATTCGGCGGCGCCTAGCCCGCCCGCTTCGCCGGTTCGACCGGAGCCATGGCCAGCAGGGTTCCGATCGGCGCCGCCAGAGTTTCCTTCGTCGCCGCCCCTGAAGCCAGGCTGACCTCAAGCGCGCCGATAGCCACCACGAGCCGGGAATCCGACGCCTTCATGGCCAGGGTCTTCAGCTGGGCGGCCTGTTGCCGGATGGCCCGGACGGCCTGGGCGGGATCGCTATCGAACTGATCCAGGGCCGAAGCGAGAATGCGCATGGCCTGATCCCTGGCCGCAGCATCCGCGGCTGCGCCCGTCGCGGGCTTGTCGGCCTTGCGCTTGCTCGGACCGGAAAATTCCCCCGAATTGAACCTCCGCCGGTCGGGTCCGACATAGCCGACAGCCTCGACCCAGTCCCGCGGCTTGAGAGCGACGTTCTCGACGCGCTTCAGGAGATCGCCGCTGGTGAAGGGTTTGCGCAGGAACTCGTGCACGCCCGCATCCCGGGCGCCCAGGATGGTGCTGGCGGTCGCTTCGGCCGTCACCATTATGATCGGGACGCGGCGGCACGCCAGATGCGACCGCCGTACGTTGCGCGCCAGCGCCTCCCCGTCCAGCTTGTCGCCGGTCCGTTCCGTGAAAATGATGCCCGGTTCCATTTCGGCCGCGGTGCGCAAGGCGCGGTCGGTGTTCGGTTCGACCACGATCTCCGCGGCGCCCAGTCCCTTGATGATCTCGGTCAGCATGCGCGCGGAATGCGGGTTCGGATCGACGATCAGAACCCGCCGCAACATCGGGGCCAGTTTCGTCAGCACGCGACGATCAACAGCAAACAAGACGCACTACCTCCGCACCGGACGATCATCCTTAACGGCAGGCGGTTAAGGGCGGTTGAACGTCGTCAGCCCCGGAAGGGATCGTGCATCATGATCGTGTCGTCACGTTCCGGGCTCGTCGACAGCAAGGCCACCGGCGCGCCGATCAGTTCCTCGATGCGCCGGACATACTTGATCGCATTCGCGTTCAGGTCGCGGAAACTGCGGGCGCCGGCGGTGCTTTCGCTCCAGCCCTCCAGTTCCTCAAACACCGGCTCGGCCGCGGCCTGGGCCTTCAGGCTGGACGGCAGATAATCCAGCACCTCGCCGTCGATGCGATAGCCGGTGCAGATCCTCAGCGTTTTCAGACCGTCCAGGACATCCAGCTTGGTCAGGGCGATACCGTCGATGCCGTTGATGGCCACAGACTGGCGCACCAGAACCGCATCGAACCAGCCGCATCGGCGCGCCCGACCGGTGTTTACTCCGACCTCGCGCCCGACGGTCGCCAGATGCTCGCCGACCTCGTCGTTCAGCTCGCAGGCGAAGGGCCCCTCGCCCACCCGGGTCGTGTAGGCCTTCACGATGCCCAGCACATAGCCGACGCCGCGGGGGCCGATGCCCGATCCCGCCGCCGCCTGTCCCGCCACGGTGTTCGAGCTGGTCACATAGGGATAGGTGCCGTGGTCCACGTCGAGGAAGGCGCCCTGCGCGCCTTCGAACAGCACCCGCTTGCCGTCCCGCCGCGCCTTGTCCAGCACCCGCCATGCGGGCTGCACATACGGAAGGATCTTCGGCGCGATCTCGAGCAGCTGGCGCAACAGCGCCTCCGGATCGATCGGTTCGAGACCCAGCCCGGCCCGCAGCGGGTCGTGGTGGGCCCGCAGCCGGTCGATCTTGACCTTCAGATCCTCGGCGCTGGCCAGGTCGCAGACCCGGATCGCGCGACGGCCGACCTTGTCCTCATAGGCCGGGCCGATGCCGCGCCCCGTCGTGCCGATCCGGGCCCCGGGCGCGCTGGCCGCCGCCTCGCGCGCCACGTCCAGCGCCGGATGGATGGGCAGGATCAGGCAGGCGTTGTCGGCGACGATCAGTACGTCCGGACTGATCCGGATACCCTGCGCTTCAATCTTCTCGATCTCGCCGACCAGATGCCACGGATCGACGACCACGCCGTTGCCGATGATCGAGGGCTTGCCCTGCACCACGCCCGAGGGCAGCAGCGCCAGCTTGTAGACCTTGCCGTCCACGACCAGCGTGTGGCCGGCGTTGTGACCGCCCTGGAACCGTACGACCATGTCTGCCCGGTTCGACAGCCAGTCGACGATCTTGCCCTTGCCCTCGTCGCCCCACTGGGCGCCGACCACTGCGACGTTCGCCAAGACTGTTCTCCGCTGTCCGGGATTTCGGAATGCGGGCGCAGCCTATAGCGGGGGAATCGGCGGGTGTCCCGTCGCCGGATGATTATTCCGACAGCGCGGTCTCGAAGGCCCAGTCAAGCCAGGGCGTCAGCGCCTCGATATCCGCGACATCCACCGTGCATCCGCACCAGATTCTCAGGCCGGCCGGCGCATTGCGGTGGCTCTCGATATCGAAGGCTGCGCCTTCTCCCTCGACCAGCGCCTTCATCCGGATGACCAGCGCCCGTCGGCCATCGTCGTCCATCGCCGTCACACGCGGATCCACAATCCGCAGGCATACCGAGGTCGTCGACCGCGTCGTCGGGTGATCGGCCAGATACTCGACCCAATCCGTCCGTCGCACCCAGGCATCCAGCGCGGCGGCGTTTGCGTTCGTCCGAGCGATCAGGGCGTCCAGCCCTCCCTCGGCCAGTCCCCATTCGACCGCATCGATCCAGTCCTCGATCGTCCAGACCGAGAAGGTGTTGAGCATCGACCCGTTGGCCAGCATGCGGTCGAAACCGTTCGCGTCCCGCAACCGCAGCACCTTGGGCACGCTGCGCGGCGGTTTATAACGGTCCAGCCGCTCGACCGCGCGCGGCGAGAGCGCCGCCACGCCCAAGCCCGCTTCGCCGCCCAGCGCCTTCTGGAAACTGAACGTCACGACATCCAGCTTGCTCCAGGGCAGGGTCATGGCGAACGCCGCCGAGGTCGCGTCGCAGATCACCACGCCCTCGCGGTCGTCCGCGATGAATTCGCCGTCCGGCGCGCACACGCCCGAGGTCGTACCGTTCCAGGGGAACACCAGGTCCTTCGCCGGATCCACCCTGGAGGTGTCCGGCCAGCCGCCCCACGGGGCGGTCAGCAGCTCGGCGTCCAGTTTCAGATGATCGACCGCGTCGCTCGCCCAGACCTTGCCGAAATTCTCGAACGCCAGGACCTGCACCGGTCGCTCGCCCAGCATCGACCACATGGCGGCCTCGACCGCCGCGGTGTCAGAGCCGGGTATGTAGACGAGCACCCAGTCCGCCGGGACCTGCAGCAGTTCGCGTGTCAGCCTCAGGCCATGCGCGAAACGCTCCACCACCTCGGGCGCGCGGATGCCGCGACCCAGCAGGTCATGCGGAATCGCCTGCGACGACCATCCCGGCCGCTTCGCCGTCGGCCCTGATGAAAACCAAGGCCGCGCGGGCTTCACATTCGGCCGGTTGGCCATCAATCGCGCCATGGCTTGTAGGGGCCGGCGTCCCGCATGCTCTGCGCGACCTTCGTCAGCGCCGCGTTTTCCTCATCGGGCAGCATGACCATCAGCTTGGCCAGAAGGTCGCCCCGCTTGCCGTCCGCGAAGGCGCCCCGCCCCTTCAGCCGCAACACCTTGCCCGAGTTCGATCCCTTGGGGATGGTCATGGAGACCGTTCCCTCCGGCGTCCGGACCGGAATCTTGCCGCCAAGAACGGCGTCGGACAGCGTCACCGGAAGGTCCATCGTCAAATCCGCGCCCTCGCGCATGAACACAGGATGCCGCGCCAGCTTGAGTGTGATGAGGGCGTCGCCCGCCTCGCTGCGTCCGGAAGCGCCGGGCGCGCCCTGGCCCCGCAGCCGGATCGTCTGACCGTCGGCGGCCCCTTTGGGTATCGTCACGTCCAGCGTCCGTCCATCAGAGAACTGGATGCGCCGGGTCGCGCCGGAGATTGAATCTTCCAGGCTGATCTCCAGCGTCGCCTTGACGTCGGCTCCGCGTCCGAGGCCCGCACCGCCGAAGCCGCCGCCTCGCGCGCTGCCGGGCCTGGCTCCGCCGCCGAACATGCCGCCGAACAGTTCGTCCAGATCGATATTCTCGAAACCCTGCTGCCGCGCCCCGCCTTGGCCGAAGGGATTTCCGCCCGGCCCGCCGCGCGTCTGCCCGCCGCCGAAGCCGCGGAACTGCTCACGGCCGTCGGAGTCGATCTCGCCACGATCGAATTTGGAGCGCTTTTCCTTGTTGCCCAGCAGGTCGAAGGCGGCGGTGATCCGCTTGAACCGTTCGTCGGCGACCGTGTTACCGGGGTTCTTGTCGGGGTGCAGTTCCTTGGCGAGCTTGCGGAACGCCTTCTTGATCTCGTCCGCGCTCGCGCCCCTCGAAACGCCCAGTTCCTTGTAGGGATCGCCCGCCACGTAGAAATCGCTCCTGCGCCGGGCTCAAGCAGCGCCAAGCGCGTCAGCCCACTGAATACCGAATGGATCAGTTAGGGCATCGTGGGGATTCCGCAAAGGCGCGGCGCCGAAAACTCTGACACGGCTATCCAAGCGGCGCCTTCGCTTCAGCGCCCCAGCCGTATCCCTCGCCCCACTGGGATACCGCGAAAGCCGCCTCGGAGTCTGGACCGCCGGGGAAATCAGCCGCGGCGCTCGCCCCGGTATAGACCGTGTCCTCGCCTTCGGCCTCGAAGGTTCTCAGCGCCACGGTTCCCGCGAGTATCCTGATCCGGAACCGCTTGGGATCAGCCGAGGTCGGCTCGCCGTCCCAGCGGTCCCCGTCGATCCGCGCCCGCGGGATCCAGGCCAGATTGAACCCGCCGTCGATCCGGGACTTCGAGCGCAGGTGGGCAGGAGACCAGGGTCGGTCATGCACGCCGCTGCTGGTATGTGCGACTTCCGTCACCAATGGCCCGCCCGCCGGTGCGCCTGCCGGCCCCGCACGCCAGATCAGCGGCAGTCCCCGCTCGGCCCGCGTCGATTCGGCTCGCGCCGGCTCGACGTCCAGAAGAACAACGACCGCTCCAGCCGCTGCCCCGGTCGCCATGGCGCCATCCGTACCCTGCTGACCGCGCAGCAATCCGCCCAGCCGCCAGACGCCTTCGCCGATAAGCTCCGCCGCCCGAAACTGCAGCAGTTCCCAGCCGTCCGCCGTTTCGACCGCCGCCGCATTACCGCCTGCGAACACCGCGATCAGCGATCGGCTTTCGGGCGCTCGTCCCTCGATACGGATAGCCAATGAGTTCACCGGGTCCCAACGATGGCGCAGACCTGCCTTCAATGGTTCCGTCAGCACGCCCACGGTTACCGGTCGCGCGACATCGCCTCGCACCGTCAGCGCGTCCTCGGACGCTCCGGCAAACACTCGCATCGGCCGCCACGGTTCGGCCGCCGCAAATGCGATCGGACGGTCGTCCGCCTCTTTCCCGATCAGCGGAGGCAGTTCCACGATCCGGAAGAAGGGCGCCCCGCCCCCGGCGCTCTCATCACGGGCAGACGGCTCGCCGTCGTCCGGCCCCACCGTCACGGACGACACCCGTTCCAGCACCGCCGAGGGTGTTTCATCCACGTCCAGCCGCATGACCCGCCACCCGCCGGCATGACCCTCGACCGTGACGCCGTCGCCGGGCTCAAGTTGCAGCGCCTCCCTCGGTCCCAGCGCCACCGTCAGTTGCTGGTGCGCCCCGCCTTCCAGCGCGCGCTCCGCCGCGGCCCGCGCCAAAGAGGCTGAACACACGGCCGGCAGATCCAGATCGATCCCGCCGCCCGCGCCACTCGATCGGGCGACCGCCACGCCCGTCTGATAGTCGGCGTCGCCGTCGATGAACCTGACGCGCGCCGCGCCCGGCCGCGCCTCCAGGGTGCGATCCCCCCGGATGCTGGTTCCTTTCTCCGGCAGGGCCAAGGCATCGAGCCCTAGCGGGGTTTCTGATCTCGCCTCCCCGATCACCGCGATCTTTCCGCCCTGCTCGGCCGCGACCAGTCCCAGCGCCGCCAGCAGCGGCTCCAGCGCATCCCGGGTCCGCATCGGCCGGTCGATGACATACCCCTGCACCGCCCCGCTCGCAGAGGCGATATGGAAATCATTCTCGGCCAGGCCGCCTCGCTCCAGCACCGCCGCAATCAGGTCGCGAGTCTCACCGGCCAGGCGTCCGTTCAGCCAGTGCCCGGTCCGCCACGCGCCGGCATCGGCCCATACATCCCTTCGTCCCGGAAAGGCCGGCCAGGGTCGCGCATCCCAGCACCAGGCATCTGCGCCGGCCAGCATCGGCCCGCCATAAACATCCGAGACCGGATTGTTCTCCGGACGGGCATAGTGGTCCAACACCGCTTCCAGCGCGCGCCGCTGCATCCGATCATCGCGCGCGCCGGTCGAGAATGGCGGCAGACTGCTTTCGGAGCTTTTCGGGTCCTGAAACAGGTTCGGCGCATTGCCCCCGCGGTCCACCGCTGCGCAACCGAACTCCGTCAGCCGGATCGGCTTCATGCCCGGAATCCAGCCTGTCGGCGCTGAACTCCTCAACCCGCCGGGCCGGTCATGGTGCGAATGGCTCCACCAGCCCTTCAGATCTTTGGGCCGGAACACCCAGTGCTCGCCGTGCGCCAGATCGTTGATCGCAGTACGCGCCTGCGCCGCACGATCGGCGTTCGAAGCGTAGAACCAGTCGAAGCCTTCGCCGCCGTTCACCTGCCCCGCCAGATAGCCTGGATCGTCCGGCCCGGGGAACGCTGCGCCATCGACGCCGCCGTCCTCCGCCCGCCAGTCGCCGAGCGGCGGATACCAGTCGATACCCACATAATCGATGTTCGCATCGGCCCACAGCGGGTCCAGATGGAAGATCACATCGGCGCCGTCGTGCCGTCCGAAATACTCTGACCAGTCGGCCGCGTAGCTGATCGCCACATCCGGTCCCACGACCGCGCGGCACTCGGCCGCCAGCGTCTTCAACTGGCTGACGGCGGGAAACCCGCCGTCAGCGTCTCGGGTCCACGTCAGGCCGCGCATCTCCGAGCCGATCAGCAGCCCATCCGCCCCCGTCTCGACCGCCAGACCGGCATAGTGCAGCGCCAGACGCCGCAGGCCCCAGCCGTCCGCCGCGCCAAACACCGCCGACATGTCCGCCGTAGCCTGCGCCCCGTCGCGCCCCTTCATTCGCCCGCGCCACGGATAGGCCGCCTGCTCGGTTGCGCCATAGGGATCGGGCAACCCGTTTCCTGCAGCCACATCCATGAAGACGAAGGGATACAGGGTGACCTCCAGTCCCCGCGCCTTGATCTCCGCGACAGCCTGCCTCACGCTCTCGTCCGAAGGCGTCCCGCCATAGGCCGGCCCGCCGTCGTTTTCCGAAATCACGTGCGCATGCCCGCGGGTCAGCCCTGCGACGGACCAGGCCAGCGGTTCCGTCGCCTTGGCCACCCGCTCGACCCCGGGGCGGACCGTGCAATGCGCCGCCCGCAGGTCGGTCCCGAACCATCCGATGACCAGGCTGACCCGCTTCAGCGCCGGCGCCTGAGCCATCAGTTGATCCAGCGAGACGACGAAGTCGGTCCGGCCATCTCCGCCATGGACGTTCTCCGCGGTCGTCCGCGTCAGGCCCTCGCGGCGCCTGATGACATCGGTCGCCAGCACGAATTCCCCCGCGCCGGGGATCAGACACACGCCTTCAAGCCGATCCTCAAGCGCCGTTCCGCCGACGCCTGCCCTCCGGAATATCTCGAACGACAGCTGCGGCGGCCGATTTCCGTAGGGGCCCAGCGGCAGGTCTTCGAAGACCGCATAGGCGACGCCGCGATAGGCCGGCGCGTCGCCCTCCACGGCCTCTATCAACGGATCCGGCGTCTGATCGCCGCCGCCGCGATGCACCCGCATCGTGGCCCTCGACAGGTCCATGGGCCGCCCGTCGGCCCACACCCGACCCACGCCGTCGATTTCGCCCTCGCAAAGCGCGACGGCGAAGCTCAGCGAATAGTCGTACTCGGTGGTTCGCGGTCCGCCTTTTCCACCGGCGGACGTGTTCCGGCCTTCCAGGAACCGCGCCGCCCAGATGATCTGACCTGTTACGCGCGCGCGACCGAACACCGCCGGCACAGGCGCGCCTTCGGCCGTCCCCTGCACCTTCAGCGTCTCGAATCGCGGCCCCTTCTGCCGCGCCGGCTCCAGGCTGGACATGACGCGTTGATCGATCGCACGGCCAACCATCGAGCCGATGACCGCGCCGATCGGTCCGCCCACCGCCTGGCCCACGCTGGTCAGGATCACCTGCGCCATTCAGTCGTCTCCCTGTCCTTCAGCCGGCCAGCCGAAGGCCGCCACCAGCCGTCGGCGCCACCAGACGCCCATCCAGCTCTCGACCACCGCCCGGCCCCAGTAGGCGTGGATCATCCGGGCCTCGGCGCCGCCAAGGTCGCTAAGGATGGCGCAGTGTTTGACCGGGCATCCGGCGGCCATGCGAAACATCAGCACGTCGCCGACCTTCGCCTCCGCGACGGGCTTTTCCTTCAGCCAGCGCCGCGCAGCCGCCAGCAAGGTTTCCTCGCCCCCGACCTCGGCCCAGTCGGCAGGATAGGACGGGGTCGGCTCCGGCTCGCCTCCCACCAGTTCGCGCCAGACCCCGCGGACCAGGCCCAGGCAATCCGCGCCCTCGCCCCGCACGCTCGCCTGGTGACGGTAGGGCGTGCCCAGCCAGGCCCTCGCGATCGACGCCGCCCGACAGCTCACCGCCGGCTGCCGCCGTCATTCCGACCGCCCTCGACCGGAACGGCGGTCAGGAAGTCGTCCCCGGGAATGTCCGGAAACCCCTGAAAATTGATCCCGTTGGCGAATGTCCCGATGCAGGTCGCCCAGCGCTTGTCGCAACCGATGCCGGGGAAATCTGTCAGATCGACCCCGCAGCGCGGGTCGCCCAGCACGGCGTCGCACAGCCGCCCATAGGTCCGCCCCACCACCCGCTCCAGTCTCGCCAGGGGCCCGTCCAGCTCGGCGACGAAACCTCCCCCCTCCCGCCGGAGCCGCGCCAACCTCGCGGTCCACAGCCGCACCTTGAGGTCGGGCCGCGCCCAATCCACCCGCCACAGCGCGACATCCGCGCCGTCGTACAAGCCCGCCTCGACGTCCTCATCCCGGATCGCCGCGTCATCGAATCCCCCGGCAATGGCTGCGGATCCGGCCGTGAAACCGACGGCGCCGTCCGCCGCTCCCGAAGTCCAACCGCTCGCCGCCCGGCATTCGACTCCTTGGACGGTCAGATCCCGGTCATGGTCCGTAAACCCCAGCTCGACCCCGTCCGTCCGTCGCAACACCCACGCATGGCACAGCGTCGCCGCCCCGCTCTCAATGCGGGCGGCCATTTCCTCAGGTATGTCGCGCATGACTAGACCCGCACCTCGATCAGGGGCGCAGCCGCCATCCGTCCGGCGTTGAAGCTCTCCAGCGTGACCTCGATCCGGTCCGTATCGAACCGCACCGGCGTGTCGAATTCGAATCCCGCTGTCACCACCGCCCCGACGTCCGGCGGCTCGTCCAACGTGATCAGTCCGGTGACATGATCGACAGTGAAGCTTTCTTCCGGTTGCTCGACGCCGCCCACGGCCAACCGCACCGTGCCCTCAACCGGCTTGGCGATCCGTCGTTCCGGTGCGGTCTCATCGTCGCCATACCGTTTGAGAAGCGCGAACGTGGTGCGCGCCGCATCACCCTCGCCCAGCGCCTGGTCGGCCGCGGTGACCGATCCTCCGGGCCCGCAGGATTTGAAGTCGAAGAAATCCCGGAACCGGAAACCGAACAGGCGGCCGTGGCGGGCCTCGAAGAAGTCGGTCATGGCCGCCATGTCGTCCAGGGACCTCAGATTGGCGCCGATCAGATAGCGCCGCCGCCCCTGCGCCCAAGGCGTCGAACGCCGCTCGAAACCCGACCCCAGGGTTACAATCTCGGTGCGCCGCTCCACGCCGCCCGTCGATCCGAACGCCAGCCGCGCAGGCAGCCTCACCTCGTGAAACGACATCCCGCTTCTCCTCTCAGGTTCATTTCCGGGTTCGCTTTTGCTTGTCGAGCAAACGCCGGTACGTCATCCTCCCCCTGCCGGCCTCAAGGGTGCGGATCGCGTGGGAGGGCGCTATGAGCTTCGATACATCGTCCCGGATTGAAAGCTTCGACTGGCAGAAGCTTCTGTTTTCGTTCGAGGGCCGGACCCGGCGCTCTCACTTCTGGATCGGCTGGCTGATCTGCCTGGGACTCAGCGTCGTCGCCGGCTGGATTCCCCTGCTCGGCGCATTGCTTTCCATCGCCTTGATCTGGCCCAGCCTGGCCATCGCCGTGAAGCGTTTGCACGACATGGGGAAGAGCGGCTGGTTTGCGGCGATCCCCTGGGTCGTAAACATCGTCGGGGTCTGTTTCGCCTTCGTCACCGTCGGCGTCACGGCCATCACCAGCGCCGCGGCCCTCGAACGCGAGGAGCCGGCCGCCATCCTGGCCCTGCTTGGCCCGATCCTCGGCGTTCTGGCCGTGCTTGCTCTGGTCAATCTCGGCTTTCTGCTCTGGATCGGCGTCACCGACAGCCAGCCCGGCGACAACCGCTTCGGGCCCAACCCCAAGGGCTTCTGAACCCGACGGCAGCGCTCAGAGCCTGCGCGCGCCCAGCGACACGGCGCGCGCCAGCATCTGGGCGATCTGCCCTTCCGACCGCAGCAGTCCCTGGGCGCCGCCGTCGACACGGACGTTGACGACGACGCCGGCTCCGCCGACCGGCTCGATCACGCCGGGGCCTGAGGGGCGAAACACCTCCGGTCCTCGCTCGCCGACCAGATAGGCGCCGCCGCCCGCGACGGGCCCGCCATCCGCGCGCGCGCCCGGGAAGATCGTCTGCACCGCTTGGGCGATTGCGTCCGACAACCCGCCCCCGCCGCCCGATCCGGACGCCGCATTCACCGCCGCCAGCATCGCGCGCGCCAGTTCGGCCAGCGTCACCTCTCCGTCCGCCGCCGCCCGCGCCAGCGATCGCGTCAGGCTTTCTCCCGCCCGACCGAATGCATCCTCGATCGAGGCTGCCGCCCGTTCCGCCGGCTCCCGCAGGCCTTCCAGGGCCGCGGCCGCCTCAGCCGCCTTGATCGGCACCGCGTCCAGCCCGGCCGGTTCGAAACTGTCACTCATCCGGCCACGCCTCCGTCATCCGCACCAGATCCGTACGCCCCATAGGCGCGCCGCTCGCCGGCCGATCCGTCAACATCCGCCATTCCTTCAGCGACAGCCGCCAGAACGCCTCCGGCGCAACACCCAGCATCGCAGCGGTGCGCGTCATCTCGCTCCATGGCGTCTTCACGCGGCCGCTGCGAAGGCCTTCGCCACCGCCTCCGCCGCCTCGCGCGGATCGATCGCCGCGCGGTCCAGGTCAGTCGCCAATTCGAGCTCCCCGCCGCCCCGCAGGAGAGCGGCCAGCACCGCCACCAGGTCCCTGCCCGAAAGCGCCCGCATCCGTTCCGCCAGCGCGCCGACAGACTCCAGCCCCAGCGCCGTCTCGATCTGCGCCAGCGCACCCAGGGTCAGGCACAACCGCCGTTCACGTCCGGCCAGAACCGCCTTCGTCTCGCCTCGCGCCCCGTTGATTCCCATCACAGGGCGCCAAACGTAACCTCGCCGGCGCTCGCCAGACTGATCGCGAACGTCGCCTCGCCCTCGTGCTCGCCCGCATACTCGAGCGCCGCGACCAGAAACGGCCCCTCCAGAACGCCGAAGTCCGGCACAATCAGCCTCCAGGCCCGGGCCGCCTGATCAAAGAAGGCCTCACGGATCAGGGCGTCGGAGGCAGCGTCGCGAAAAATCCCCTGCCCCGCCACGGCCGCCGACTTGACCCCCGCGCCGCCCAGCAGCTCGCGCCACCGCCCGGCGCTGTCGCCGTCGGTCGCATCCACGGAGCGGGCGTTGAGGCTGATTGTCCGCGCCCTCAAACCAGCGACCGTCGTGAACACGCCCGGCGCGTTCTCGATCTTCAGCAGAATGTCCTTGCCGCGTTGTGCGCTCATGATCCGACCTCCTCCGTGACGGCGCGTACCCGCAGCACCGCAAATGTCCGCGCTCCGTCCGCGCCTGGAAACACATCCGCGAACGCGACCCTCAGGTTCACCGTCCGCGCTCCATCCGCCTCAAGCACGGCGTGCGTCAGACACAGCCGCACCGCCGCCAGCACCGCCTTGGCTTCCTCGGTCCCGCGAAACCGCGACACGACGGTCAAGGTCAGCGCATGCTCGACCCCTCCTCCGTCGGCTCGTACCGGCCGGCTTTCGCTGCGGCCGATCAGCAGATGCGGAAACACCGGCCGATCGGGCGGCGCATCCCAGATCCGCGCCGGTTCGCCCAACAGCGCCTGCACCGCCGCGTCCTCTTTCAGATGGGCGATCAAGGCCTTCTGCAGCGCCAGTTCGTGCGCGCTCATCGCATTCGCTCCAGGTTCAGGATCGCCTGCCCGCCGACCGTCTCGCCCGACACGATCCGCCAGTCGCCGCCGCCAAATCTCAGCATCCGGCCCGGCTCCAGCCGGACATCCGCCCGCGTCTCCGCCGTAACGGTGTCGACGGTGCGCAGGCCGCCCGCCTCCGACCGCTCGCGCGTTCGAAGTTTTCCCAGCTTGAGCCAGGCCGAGCCCAACGGTTCCCAACTGACGGCCCGCCCGCCGTAGGGCGTCTCTGATCCAACGCCTTCGAACAGGCCCGCCAGCGACCTCACAGCCGCGCCTCGCGATACGGTGCGATCCAGGCCTCCACGGGCGCGATCGGCATCGCCGGCTCTTCCCGCTCATAGGCCCTGAGCGCCAGCATCAGGATCGCCAGCCTCAGCGGCGCCGGAGAGGTGGACAGCAGGGGCGCCCCCACCTCCCCCTCGACCCGGGCCCGGGCCGCATCGATCAGCGTCTGGATCAGCGCATCCTCGGCGTCATGCTCGACGCGCAGGAACAGCTTCGCCTCCGCCAGGGCGACGGGTGCGGTCATGGGATGTCTCCGATGTTGGAAGGGAGGCGGCAGGCGTCAGCGAACAGACAGGAATTCCAACCCCGTCGCCTCGCCGTCGCCTGCCGCCTGTCGCCGCCTGCCTGGGTCAGCTCGCCGCGAACTTCATCACCTTGATGGCGTCGAAATTCTGCACGCCGCCGCCGACCCGCTTGGTGGTGTAGAACAGCACATAGGGCTTGGCGGAATACGGATCCCTCAGCACCCGCACGCCCGCCCGGTCGACGATCAGATAGCCCCGCTGGAAGTCGCCGAACGCGATCGCCGCGCTGTTGGCCGCGATGTCCGGCATCGTCTCGATCTCGGTCACCCGATAGCCCAGCAGACTGGCCGTCTCGCCCGCCCGCTGCGCCGGCTGCCAGATGTAGTTGCCGTCGGCGTCCTTGAATTTTCGCACCGCCGACACTGTCTTGCGGTTCATCACGAACCGCCCGTTGGGCCGGTACTGGGCCTTGGGCGCATAGACCAGGTCGATCAGCCGGTCCGCCGGGCTGGTCGAGGCGAAGGCCCCGGCTCCGCCCGACGCCACATAGCCGATCTCTCCCCAGACGGCGCTCGCATCCGCCACGATCGGATAGCTGAGGAAGCCCTTCGGCTTGTTGACTCCGTCGCCCGTGACGAAGGCCGCCGTCTCCTGCGCCGCGAATGCGTCCTCGACCTCGGCGGCCAGCCATTCGTCGAGGTCGATCAGGGCGTCGTCCAGCAGGGACTGCGTCGCCGCCGGATTGGCGTACAGATCGGCCGAGGGGAACTCCAGCAACGCCAGGGTCGCGGGGTCCGTCTCCGGTCGGGCCGCCGTCTCGGCCACCCAGCCTGCCGCCACGCCCGCCGTCGAGACCGGCTTCCTGAAAACCCCGGCTCCCACGGTGCGCACCGTCGCGATCTCGCGCATGGGCGATCCCGCCATCAGCCTGCGCTCGATGGCCCGCTCTGTCTGTTCGGGCACGACGTAGCCTGCCGAGTTCGACGCCGTGCTCAACCCGGCCTTCAGCTCCAGCCCGAACGACTGCCCGGTCTTCAGATATCCGTCGAACGCCGCCTTCTCTTCCAGTCCTGTTCCTTTGGAGGAGGGGACCGACCCCAGCTCCGGCCGCCGGCTTTCGCTCATCACGCGATCCAGCCGCGCCTGCGCGCCGGCCACCGCCTGGTCGATCCGCGCCACCTTCTCCTCCAGCAGCGCGTCGGCGGAAGCCTTCTTCTCGATCTCGTCCAGCCGGGCGTCGTTCGCCCCTTTGAACGCCTCGAACGCGGCCATCATCTCGTGCATGGCGGCGCGCGCCTCCGGCGTGGCCGGGGCCTGTTTGGTCTCTTTCATGATCTCTCCGGTTGAAGAACCGCGGGTTGCGGTTAGGGTCGAGGCGTGAACCGCCTTCTTGGAAAATTGGCGTTGGTCGCCGGGTGAGCCCTCGCTTCACCCCGCTCGAGACTGCCGTCCTCGACGCCCTCGCCTGGGAATTGCGGGACCTCGCTCCCGACCTCGCGGGCCAGTTCGCTGAAAGCCTTCCGGGCCAGCGCCGCAACACCGGCTCGGGCCTGCTCACTGAACTGATCGTCGACCGGACCCGTCCCGAGCCCATGACCACGCCGACGGGCCGCTTCGGCACGACACACGCCATGGTCGGCGATCTGCCGGATCCCGTTGCCTTCCAGGTCGAACTGCGCGCCGGCCGGCTGCTCTATCTCTTCGGCGACTCATACGGTCAGGACACGCGCGACATCGACTTCGCCACGGTCCCCTTCGACCAGGTGTTCACCATCGACGCCGCCGGGGAGTCGGTCGCTTTCGATCCCGTCGCCCTGATGCCGCCCAGTCCTCTGCTGGACCTGCATCGCTATCCCGAGCCGGAACCCGTCACCCCCGACAGGCCGCTTGTGAACGCCGGCCCGTTGCAGCGGCTTCAGGAGCCGCTGCCGAGCGCTCCCCAGCTGTCGCTCGACGCCTTGTTCGGTCTCACGGAACCGTCGAAGGACAAGGGGGTCGAAACATCCTCATCCCAGCCGCTCTCAAACACCCTGAAGTCCTGGGTGATCATCGGCCTCGCTCTTCTGGCCGCCACCGTCATGTTCCGGCTGCCGCTCGGCTTCCTGGGATTCTTCGCGGTCTACGGTCTGGTCAATCTGTTCCGCCGGCCCGCCCTGATGCGCGAACTGGGCCGGATGCTCGCCGGTCTCGCCCGTACCCGCTGACGCCGAACCGGGCGCCGGGCAACATCGGAAACGTCACCAGCGACACTTCCCACAGTTCCACCTCGACCAGCACCCGCAACCGCCCCTCGCGTCGCGCCCGGCTGCTGCGGAAACCGATCGACAGCCCATCCAGCGCCCCGGCCTTCGACAAGGCTCCGGCGAACCGCGCCTCGGCTGACCAGTCCATGATCCGGCCCCGGACAAACAAACCGCGCTCGTCCTCGATCATCTCATCCCAGACCCCGACCACGGCGCGGCCCTCATGCTGGTGCAGCATCCGGACGCCACGCGCGCCGCTCCTGGCCAGACTGGCGGCGAAGGCTCCCTTGGCGACCACGTCCCCGTTCAGATCGGCGACGCCCCACAACGAGGCATAGCCTTCGATCTCCAGACCCGCGTCCACGGATGCGACAATCGTCACCCCCAGCCCTCCAGCCTGTCCTCGATCCGGTCCAGCGACGCCCGCGTGGCGACGCTCTGTTCCTCCAGCCGCGCCAGCCGCTCGGCCACCAGCCGCTGCTCGGCGACCCGTTCCTCCAGGCTGGCGATCCTCGCCGCCGCGCCGCCGGCCCAAACCAGTCCGCCGATCGTCTGGACCGTCAACGCCACGATCAGCGCTATCGGAATCTTCCTCAGGCTTTCCATCACTTGCCCACTCCCGCCATCCGCCGCCGCTCCTCGTCCGTCAGGAAGGTCGCTGCGTTCAGTCGCGCCCACAGCGCATCGCGTTCGGGCTGCAGCGCCGGCAGCGCCTCCAGATCCGCCTCGATCCTGATCCCCTCGAACCGCCCGCCCAGCCATCCGCCCAGGGCCGCCGCCGTCTTCCGGACCAGCGGCACCACCGTCCCCCGCCAGAAGGCTGCATTGGCCTCGCGATAGTTGGCGTAGGTCGCGTCGCCGGGGATCCCCAGCAGTTGCGGCGGCACCCCGAACGCCAGGGCGATCTCCCGCGCCGCCGCATGCTTGCCGGCGATGAAATCCATATCCGCGGGCGTCCAGCTCATGGGCTTCCAGTCCAGCCCGCCTTCCAGGATCATCGGCCGTCCGGCGTTCATCGCCCCGGCATGGCTGTCGTTGACCTGCGCCCGCAGGCCCTCGAACTGCTCGGCTGTCAGTCGCTCGCCGTCCTTCGCCCCATAGACAAGCGCGCCCGAGGGTCGCGCCGCATTGTCCAGCAACGCCTTGTTCCAGGCCCCTGACGCATTGTGCACATCGATGGCCGCTGCCGCCGCCTCCAGCGGCGAGAACCCGTAGTGATCGTCCGTTGGATGAAACAGCTTCAGCTGCATCACCGGCATCCAGCCGTCCGCCGCCCGGCCGATCCGGACCGATCGGCCATCCACCGAATAGTCCCAGGCCTCGGCCCAGCCGGCGCGCCCCGGAACCACCTTCACCCTGTCGGGCCGCAGGTTCCAGAGCTCCTCGGGTTCAGCATCGCCCACTGCCTCGGCGTAGGCGTTGCCCGCCGTCTGCAGCGCGCCGTACAGCGCCTCCAGCCACTCCGCCCCCGACTGTTCCGGATTGGGTCGCGCCAGCAGTCTCGCCAGCGGATGGTCCGGCGCCCGCACCCCGTCGGCGAACACGATCAGCGGCGTCGACGACGCCGCCTCCGCGATCATGCGCACGCAGCGATAGGCCACGGCGTTCTTCCCGAACCCCTCCACCGCCAGATGGGCGTAGTCGCGCGGCGTCCACCGCGCCCGGCCGCCGCTGGTCAGCGCGATCAGCGGCCCGGCGCGGCTGTCCTTGATTTCAGGCGCGGCTCCACGCCCGCGGCGGCCCATCGGCCAGCGCAGCTTCTGCATGTCCATCCTTTCGAGAGGGTCCGCCTCCGGGCGTCAGCACGCCGCCGGCCGCCCGGCCCGGTCCTGATTTCCCGTCATGCCCAAAGACTAGCCGACCAGCGCACCAAGGCTGGAAAATCGCCGCGAGAAAAGTGCAAGGCCTTGTTCTGGAGACCCTTTATCTCGTGAATGCGACTATAGATCCGCGAATGACCCGCACGCCGGCTCCTTAGCCGTCCTTGTCCCCGCCCCGCTCAAGCATCCACTCGGGCGCCTCGAAATCCAGAGCGTCCTCCGACTTCTCCAGCGCCAGTTCCGACACGGTCTGCCCTTTCACGGACACCCCGGCCCTGTGCACGCTGTCAGGGTCGCCCGAAACCAGCGGGTGCCAGTCCGCCAGTCCCCGCCCCTCGTTGATCCGGCGGTATCCGCACGACAAGGGCATCCACCTCAATGCCTCGATGTTCCACGGCGTCAGCTTGATGCAGTCCGGCACATGCTCGCGACGGTTGGCGTAGTCGGTGCAGGTGCAGCGGTCCGGGTCGAACAACTTGCAGTGAACCCGTGTCGGAACCACCTCGCCGGTGTCCTCGTCCTCGAACCGCACCAGGCAGCACAGGCCGCAGCCGTCGCACAGACTCTCCCACTCCTCGCGGGTCATCTGTTCCAGGCGCTTGGTTTGCCAGAAGGGCCGTTCCATCGGCGCCTGTTAGCCCCTCGAGGCCCTCATGTCTCCCACAAGGCGCCGGCGCGGTGGTCACAAAGGTCCTAACCCCCTATATGGCCGCCTTCGACCGCACGGCCTCCCCGCCGTGCCGCGTGTCCAGGGTTTCCATGGCTCCCCGTCCTCCTCTCGTCGCCCTCAAGAATGTTCGTCTCCAGGACGGCCAGCGCCCGCTGTTCGACGGGGTCGATATCGCCGTGGAGCCGCGCACCCGCGCCGCCCTCGTCGGCCGCAATGGCGCTGGCAAGTCGACCCTGATGAAGATGGTCATGGGCCTGATCGAGCCTGACGCCGGCGACCGCTCGGTCCAGGCCGGCACCCGCTTCGCCTATGTCCCCCAGGAACCCGTCATCACCGGCGAGACCCTGCTCGACTACGCCGCCTCCGAAGGCGCCGAACGCTGGACCGCCGAGGCCTGGCTGACCACCTTTGGCCTCGACCCGGCGAAGCCCGCCGTCAATCTGTCCGGGGGCGAGACCCGCCGCGCCGCCCTCGCCAAGGCCTTCGCCGAAGAGCCCGACCTGCTGCTGCTGGACGAGCCGACCAACCACCTCGACATCCTCGCCATCGAACTGCTCGAGGAAGAACTGCTCCAGGCGCGCTTCTCCGTCCTCGTCGTCAGCCACGACCGCGCCTTCCTCAACCGTGTCACCCAGTCCTGCCACTGGCTCGAAGGTCGCCGCGTCCGCACCCTCAACAAGGGCTTCGCCGCCTTCGACGAATGGGCCGACAAGGTCATGGAAGAGGAGGCGGAATCCCTGCGCCGCCTCAACAAGCGCATCGAGGCCGAGACCTACACCTTCTACCGGTCCATCACGGCCCAGCGCACCCGCAACGAGGGCCGCGCCCGCGCCCTGGAGGCCATGCGCCAGGACCGCGCCATGCGGGTCAAGGACATCCCCCGCGAGCTGAACCTCGGCGTCGATTCCGGCGTCGCCTCCGGCAAGCTGGTCGCCGACCTGAAGGGCGTCTCGAAATCCTTCGGCGACCGGCCGGTCATCAAGCCTTTCACCACCCGCGTCATCCGCGGCGACCGCCTCGCCATCGTCGGCCCCAACGGCGCCGGCAAGACCACCCTGGTCAAGATCCTGCTCGGCGAACTCAAGCCCGATGAGGGCGCGGTCCGTCTCGGCGCCAATCTTGAGCCCGTCTATCTCGACCAGTCCCGCGAAGGCCTGAAGTCGGACATGACCCTGTGGGACGCCCTGACTCCCGGCGGCGGCGACAGCGTTCTGGTGCGCGGGATATCCAAACACGTCGCCGCCTACGCCAAGGACTTTCTGTTCCAGGAGGGCCAGCTGCGCCAGCCGATCTCGACCCTGTCGGGCGGCGAACGCAACCGCTTGCTGCTGGCCCGCGCGCTGGCCAAGCCCGCCAACATGCTGGTGCTCGACGAACCGACCAACGACCTCGACATGGATACGCTCGACAAGCTGGAAGAGCTGCTCGAGTCCTATGACGGCACCCTGATCCTGGTCAGCCACGACCGCGACTTCGTCGATCGTCTGGCCACCTCGACCATCGCCATGAACGGCCGCGGCGACATCGTCGAGACGCCGGGCGGCTGGACCGACTTCATCCGCCAGAACCCCGGCTTCCTCCAGCCCGGCGCCAACCCGCGCCCGCAGGACAAGGACGCCGCCCAGCGCGCCGCCGCCGCTCCGGCTCCGGCCCTGGCGCCGAAGAAGCCCGGCAAGCTCACCTTCAAGGACGCCCACCGGCTGAAGGAACTGGAAGGCCTGCTCGCCTCCCTGCCGGAAGACATCGCCCGCCACGACGCGACCCTGTCGGACCCCGACCTCTACGCCCGCGACCGCAAGGCCTTCGACCGCGCAACCGCCAACGCCGACCGCGCCCGGTCGCTCCTCGCGGCCGCCGAGGAGGAATGGCTGGAGCTGGAAGCGAAGCGGGAAGCCCTGTCGGCCTGAGCGGCCAGAAAGCCGCATCGCGCACAACCGGCGGCTGGGCTAGCGTCCGCCCATGACCGCCCGGATTCGCCGTCTCGAACTGACGCCCGCCGAACGCCGCGCCGCCGCGCGAGGCAATGCGGCGCTGGCGCTGGTGCCCCGCCTCAAGGCTGACGGTTGGCGGCTTGCGGCGACCCAGTGGCTCAGCAGCCGCTTCGGCGACACGGCGGCGTGGGTCACCGCGGCCCAGCTCAAACAGCGTGGCGTTCGGGTCGAGACTGTCCGCGTCCCTTCCGAGGACGGCGGCGTCTCTATCCGCATCCTCAATCCTCCGGGTCCGCCGCGCGGTGTCGTGCTGGACATGCACGGCGGCGGCTGGGTGGTCGGCAGCGCCGGCCTCAACGACCACCTGAACGCCGACCTCGCGGCCGAGGCCGGCCTGGCCGTTGTCTCAGTTGACTACCGTCTCCTCAGCGAGCCCCGCGGCGTGCTGATGCAGCACGCCCTTTCCGACTGCATGGCCGCCGGCCGCTGGCTGGCGGAAAACGCCGGGGAACGCTTCGGGACCGACCGCCTGTTCCTGTCGGGCCAGTCAGCCGGCGCCCATCTGGCCGCGCTCACAGCCCTCGCCCTGCGCGATGAAGGACGCCTGGGCGCCTTCCGGGGGTGCGTTCTGACCTACGGCGTCTACGACCTGTCCGGCACGCCCTCCGCGCGCGCGGCAGGCCCCGAGACCCTGATCCTGAATGGCCCGACCCTGGCTTCCGACCTCGGCCGTCTGACGCCTGACCGCGACGAGGCCGGCCGTCGCCGTCCGGACATCTCCCCGCTCTACGCCGACCTGCGCGATCTGCCGCCCGCCCTGTTCGTGTCCGGCGACCTCGACCCCCTTCGGGACGACAGCCGCCTGATGGCCGACGCCTGGTCAGGAGAGGCCGAATTGCTGGAAGTGCCGCTCGCCCCGCACGGCTTCATTCACTTCGGCGGCCCCCTCGCCGTGCGCGCCCTGGCGGAAATTCAGGCCTGGCTCGAACAGCGGATGGCCGTCCTCGAGGCCGCCTGACCCATCATCAGGGTCGGAAAACAGGCCGTTCGGGCGAAAAATTCGCTCGAAACATCGTCCCTGTGCAGAAATCGCAAGAGCCTCACGAATCAAAGAAAATTGCTCGATCCGCACAAGACGATCCCCGGCCTGCAAACTTTATCCCCAACATCGTCCACAGCCGGTCATTCCGGACCGCTTGCCAGTTCCGCTGATCGGAGCGAGCTTGATCAGGCCGAGGGACACGGCGGCGCGGAAAACCGGGGAGACCCGGGGCTCAAAGCGGACCGGCCCGGCTCTCTGATCGAACGCACCGGGGGGTTTCGACCTTAACGGACGGGAGACAGGATCAAGGCCCAAAGGATTTTTCAAAGGCTTCGGCCGGAGAAAACCCGGAGGGAACCGGATCGGGATCGATGGACGGCGCGAGGCTCGACCTCGTGGAACGCCGGAGACCAGGAGCGCGACAGGATACAGCCGACCATCGCCGGGGTTCGCCCCGCTGATGCAAGGCCAGGGTCTTGAACCTCAATGGCCAAGTCCAACCCGGACTTGGCGAGGGGACGAGGGAAGCCGGTTCGCCGGGGACCTTCGTCCCCTCGCTCAATTCCGGCGGGACCTCAGGTTCGGACCGGGGCGCGCCCCAGTTGAACGCCCCCTTCCCCTTCTCCCGGCTGAGCCGTAAACCAAGGCATGACCTTGCGTGGGAATCGCCGTTTCCGGCCCGACCGCCGCGCCGTGATCGCGGGCGCCGGCGCGATGGCGGCTGTGGCGGCCGTCTCGGCCTGCCAACGCGCCGAAGCTCCGGTCGATGAGGAAGGCCGCGTCCGCCTGCGCTTCGCCACCGACTGGCGCGCCCAGGCCGAACATGGCGGCTTCTACCAGGCCCTGGCCTCGGGGGCCTACGCCCGTCGCGGCCTGAACGTCCAGATCATCCAGGGCGGTCCGGGCGTGAACGTGCCCCAGCTGCTGGCCTCGGGCGCGGTCGAGCTGGGCATGGGCTCCAACAGCTTCATCCCCCTGAACCTCGTCGCCGAGGGCGCTCCGGTGAAGGCCGTCGCCGCCTTCTTCCAGAAGGACCCCCAGGTCCTGATCGCCCATCCCGATCCGGCGCTCAGATCCATCGCCGACCTCCAGGGACGCCCGTTCCTCCTGGCCGACGCCTCGATCACCGCCTTCTGGGTCTGGTTGAAGGCCAAATACGGTTTCACCGACGACCAGGTGCGCAAATACACCTTCAACCTCGCGCCCTTCCTGGCCGACGAGCGGGCGGTGCAGCAGGGCTATCTGACGTCCGAGCCCTATACGATCGAGCAGGAGGCGGGCTTCACGCCCAAGGTCTTCCTGCTGGCCGATGAGGGCTACCCTTCCTACGCCACGATGGTCCTCGCCCCGGACGCCTTCGCCCGCGACAACGCCACCGCCCTGCGCAGCTTCATCGCCGGCTCGGCCGAGGGTTGGCGCGACTATATCCAGGGCGACGGCAAGGCGGCTGACGCCTTGATACGCAAGGACAATCCGGAAATGACCCAGGACATACTGGATCAGGCCCGGGCCAAGCTGAAGGCCAACGGCATCGTCGACGGCGGCGACGCCGCGCTCTACGGCCTCGGCGCCATGACCGCCGAACGCTGGCAGGCCTTCTTCGACGTCACCTCGGGCGCCGGCGTCTATCCGGCCGGCCTCGACTGGCGAAAGGCCTTCACCACCCAGTACCTGCCCGGCCGTGGCTGAGCCGACGGCCGCGCTCTCGGGCGCCGTCGTCCGCTACTCCGGTCGCCCGCCCCTGGGCCCTGTCGACCTGTCCATCGCGCCGGGAGAGATCGTCGCCCTTGTCGGGGCCTCGGGCGCGGGCAAGTCCACCATCCTGCGGTTGCTCGCAGGGCTGGAAAAGCCCGCCGAAGGACAGACTGGACGCGGCGCCGGGCCCGGCCGGACCGGCTTCGTCTTCCAGAGCGCCACCCTGATGCCCTGGGCCGACGCCCGGACCAATGTCGCCCTGCCCCTGGAAATCTCCGGCGTCCCTCGTTCGGAAGCCCGCCGCCGGGCGGAAGGCGCGCTGTCAGCCGTCGGCCTCGGCGACCGCTTCACCGCCCGTCCCCGCCAGCTCTCCGGCGGTATGGCCATGCGGGTGTCGCTGGCCCGGGCGCTGGTCACTGAACCCGATCTGCTGCTCCTCGACGAGCCTTTCGCGGCCCTCGACAGCATCACCCGCCGCGGCCTGATCGAGGATCTGCACCGGCTATGGGCCGCTCGCTCGCCCCGGCCCGCCATCGTCTTCGTCACCCACGATGTCGAGGAGGCCGTCTATCTGGCCCGCCGCGCCCTGGTCCTCGATGCGGGGACCGGACGCCTCGCCGCGGAACAGGCCTTGCCCGGATCCCTGCCGCGTCCGGCAAGCTGGCGGATGCATGCCGATTATCGCGGCGCGGTGGAGGCGCTGGCCCGGGCGCTCGCCGATGCCATGACGCCGCCGCAGGCGGCCGCATGACTCGTCTCCTTCCGCCCCTCCTGCTGACCGCCCTTCTGTTGGCGGCGTGGGAAATGGCCTGTCGGACGTTGCACGTCCCGGCCTATTTCCTGCCCCCGCCCAGCGCCGTGGCCGTCGCCATGGTCGACCGCGCGCCCGTCCTCGCCGCCTCGGCCGTCGCCACCTTCTGGATGGCGCTGCAGGCCCTGATCGTCGCCGCCCTTCTGGGCGGCGGCCTCGCCTTGATCGTCTCCCTGAGCCGTCCGGCTGAACGGGCCGTACGACCGCTGGCCGTCGCGCTGCAGGTGACGCCAGTCGTCGCCATCGCGCCCCTGGTGCTGATATGGACGGGCCTGGACCATGCTGACCGCGCCGTCGTCGCCCTCGCCGCCGCGGTCGCCTTCTTCCCCCTCTTCTCGGGCGTTCTGACCGGCCTCAAGGCGGCCGATCCGGACCTCGAACGGCTGTTCGATCTCTACCGCGCCAGCCCGCTCCAGCGCCTGATCCGGCTGCGGCTGCCCGCAGCGCTCCCGTTCATGCTCGAGGGACTGCGGGTCGCCTCCGGCCTGGCGGTGATCGGAGCGGTGGTGGCCGAGTTCGTCTCCGGCTCCGGCGCGACCCAGGGCCTCGCCTGGCGCCTGCTTGAAGCCGGCAACCGGTTGCGAACGGCCGACATGCTCGCGGCCCTGGCGCTGCTGATGTTCATGGGCCTGGCGCTCAATGGACTGGTCAGCGCGCTGGAACGCGCCGTGCGCCGCCGAACCCTCTAGCCGTTTGTCCGCCGGGCGCCCGCCGCAGCCCCTTGCGTTAGCCCGGCCTTAAGGCCCTGACGGCTAGCCTGGGGCTCCAGTCCCTGCGTCCGGAGCCGCCCCTTGCGTCGCGTCCTCAGCCTCCCGATCGCGCTCCTCGTCGCTACGACGCTGACCGGCGCCGCAGCCGCGCAGACCCGGCCGGCCGTCCGGCAGGATCTGCGTCAGATCTCGTGGCCGGGCCGGAACGCCGCCGCGCCCGCCCCGAACGCGCCCGCGCCCGCGCCCGAGGCGGCGCGCACGGACCTGCGCCGCACCAACCTCGTTATTCCCCACGGCGGTTTCGGCGCGGTCGAACCCGCCGCGGCGCCGCGCCCCGCTCCCGCGCCCCGGCGAACCCTGACGCCCGCCGACTCCTGGCTGCGACCGGCAGCTCCGGCACCGGCTCCGGCTCCCGCTGTGATCGCGACGGTTCCGGTCCGGTCGGAAGCAGCTTCGCCGCCGCCCGCCTCCCGACCCGCAGCGATACCCGAATATCTCCCTGACCAGGGACGGCGCGGCCAGCACGCGCCCGCCGACATCGTCTATGCAGCGCCGCCCGAGCCCGCGCCTTCGGGCACAAGCGCCGCCTCAGACCAACCGGCCGATCCGATGGCGCCCCGTCGTGACGCGCCGATCTTCCGCATCCAGCAGGCGCCGCCCTCGCCTGAGCCTGCTCCCGAGGCCGCCGTCGCGCAGGAGCCGGCCCCCGCTCCCAGGCCTCGCTACGTCGCCGAGGTGGTCAACACCGGGGAACGTCCGCCCCAGCAAGGCGCCCGCTACTACTCCGTCCATCGCCAGAATGGCCGTCAGCCCGATTCCCTGGCGATGCCCGAGCCGACCTATGTCGACGCCCTGGCCATCACCATGACCCAGACGCCCGCCTCGCAGGATCTGGCCGAGCCCGAGCAGGGCCCGAACCTGATCCGCGACAACCAGGGTCGGACCCGGCCCGTTCCCGCCGCTTCCGACGGGGACCATCAGTGAGCGAGGCTGAGTTCGCGTCCTCGCGCCTTCCCGACCTGATCGCCCTGGCGGAAGAGGGCTCCAGCGAGAAGCGGCGCGCCCTGCTGCGTGAACTGACTGATCATTTCTTCGGCGGTACGCCGCGCACCGCGACGGAAGACACCCTGTACGGCGCCGTCCTGACCCGGCTGACGGCGGACATGGAACTGGCCGTCCGCGCCGAGCTTTCGGCCCGCTTCGCCTCGGCTCCCGACGCGCCCCATAACCTGATCCGCCGGCTGGCCAACGACGAGGCCGCCGTGGCCGGCGCGGTGCTGGCCTCTTCTCCCGTGTTGACGGACGAGGACCTGCTCAGCGTCGTGCGCGAGCACGGCCAGGACCATCTGCGCGCCGTCTCGGCCCGGCCGTCGGTCTCCGAGGCTGTCTCGGACGTCATCGTCGAGCGTGGCGACGACGTGACCCTCGGCACGTTGTTGCGCAACGACGGGGCCCGGCTGTCGCGTCAGGCCTCGGAAGCCGCCATCGAACGCGCCAAGGTCAATCCGGCCCTGCACGAGGCGGCGGTCGAGCGCACAAGCCTTCCGCCGGACCTGCTGAACGAGATGTATTTCGTGGTCGAGGCCCGCCTCCGCACCCAGATCCTCGAGCAGAACGCGCGGCTGGATCCGGCTCTGCTGGAAAGCGCCATCGCCGCCGGTCGCACCCGGGTCGCCACCGACGACGGCGCCCTGCCCGCCGACTACGCCGAGTGTCTGGCCTACGTCGAGGAACTGAAGGCCGCCGACCAGTTGTCGCCGCAGATGCTCGCCCGTTTCCTGCGCTCGGGCGGAACCACATCCTTCCTCATCGCCCTGGCCCAGTTGTCGGACATCGACTTCCACACCGCGCGGCAGATCATCGAACGCCGCGAGCTGGACGCCCTGGCCGTCGTCTGCAAGTCAGCCGACCTGGATCGCGCCCTGTTCCTGACCTATGCGGTTGTGCTGCTGAACGACGACGGCGATGCAATGGCCAAGGCTCGCGCCTACGCCCGCATGTACGCCGACCTCAGTCGCGACGCGGCCCTGCGCACCCTGCGCTTCTGGCGCATGCGCCGCGGAGCCCAGGCGGCCTGACCCGACGCCGGACGTGAAAACGCCCGCCTCCGTTTCCGGAAGCGGGCGTCTCATGCCGCGACAGGCGGATTATTTCTTGGCGCGGCCGGCAGCGGCGCGAGCGGGCTTGCGGCCGCCCTGGCCCAGCCCCATCGACTTGGCCAGGTCCGAACGGGCCTTGGCGTAGTTCGGCGCGACCATCGGATAGTCTTTCGCCAGGCCCCACTTCGCCCGGTATTCTTCGGGACTCATGTTGTATTTGGTGCGCAGGTGCCGCTTCAGCGACTTGAACTTGCGGCCGTCTTCCAGGCAGATCAGGAAATCGGGCGTGATCGACTTGCGCACCGGAACCGCGGGATCCTTGACCTCGGGTTCGGGTTCGACGGCGCCGTTGGAAACCTGCGTCAGGGCGGCGTGAATGCTGGAGATCAGCCCCGGCACTTCAGTCGCCTGAACGTTATTGTTACCGACATAGGCGGACACGATGTCCGCGGTCATCTCGAGCAGTTGAGCGTTGTCTTCCACGTGCGGGCCCCGTCTTGCTAAACTCAAATCTGGACTGAATCAGTCGATGATGAGGTCAATAGATTTGTTCCGTACTGAAAGCAACCACAGCCACAATCATCGCAACGCTGATCCTCTGGCGTGCGCGAGTTTACTATAGGTGTTGCCCGTTCGGGTAGAAAGCGGCTTTGCTTTTGGTTGCGCCGCGGTATTCAACGTCCGAAATTTTCCGCCAGGGCCAGCATAGCGGCGCGTTCGGGAGCGGAGTAATCGTCGATTCCCTCTTCTTCGCCGTCCCGGATGGCCCTGAGTAGAGCCGGCGTCAAGGCGGACGACAGCGACCAGTTCCAGTAACGCAGCACCGTCTGGGCCCGATCGACCGCCAGCATGTCGTAGGTGACCTGCACGCGCTCCCACGCCGGATGAACCGACCCGTCCTCATCCGTTTCCGGACGGCGCATCGATCGCCACAGGCCCAGCAGATCGCTCTTGCCCAGACCCGTGGCCTTGCAAAGGATCGCCAGCGGTTCGCCGCCGGGGTCGCCCATGATCTTGGCCCCGGTTATCGGCTTGATCCCGGACAGATAGGCGATCTCCGTCGCGACCTCGCGGTTCAGTCCGCCGGCGGCCGCGGCCGCCACGGCCTGCTCCAGTCCTCCGTAGGGACTCTTGGCGATGGCGGCGCGGTTGCGCTGGCGACGCTCGATGAACTGCAGGGCCTTGCGCGAGACCGGGTCCTGCCAGTTTTCCTCCGCCGCCATGGCGAAGACATCCTCGGCCACTTCCTGCATGACTTCCCGCGATACGGCGAAGCGCTGCAGAATGGTCCGGCGATCCTCGGCCGACGACCACCAGAACATCACATAGGCCCCGGACGGGCGGAGTTCAGGCCGCTTCAGCACGGGACCGCACAGCTGCGGCTCCTGCCGGCTCAGACTGACCACGCACTCAATGGCGGTCTGGCAAAGGCGGGCGGTGTTGTTGCGCAGCACCGCCTCGATGACGTGGCTTTCACCGAAACTCAGCAAGGTCTCGGTCACGACCTCGGACAACGACCGGCGGCTGGCCATGAGGAACCGGTGCTCCGGACCGGTGTCGCGCGCGCAGGCCACCAGGTCGGCGTCCGACAGCGAGGCGCACTGCTCGATCAGCAGGCCCGCGATCTCGGGATCGTCGCGCAACAGCATCCGCGCCAGCGCATTGGGCAGTTCAGCGAGCGGCGCCAGACGCTGGGCCACGCGACGCCGGTCCTCGGCGCTCGCCAGTCGGAGCATTTCGACCAGCAGGTCGCCGGTCACCGCCCGCTCGAACGCGTTGATCCGGCTGGCGGGCAGGGACACCACATCGGCCAGGCGCTTCAGCAGCGCATGGCGCGCGCGGAAACCGCCTTCCGGGGCGGGCTCCTCGGTGATGGGCGCGAGATCGGACATGTCGGCGCCGACGTTACGGCGGCGCCGGTTAACCGCCTGTGACGGTTACAACCCCTCGAACAGCGCCGTCGACAGATAGCGTTCGGCGAAGCTTGGGACGATGGCGACAATGGTCTTGCCGGCGTTTTCATCCCGCGACGCGATGCGGAAGGCCGCCGTCAGGGCTGCGCCCGAGGATATTCCGACGGGGATTCCTTCCACCCGCGCGACCTTGCGGGCCATGTCGAAACTGTCCTCGTTCGACACCTGTTCGACCCCGTCGATGACCGAACGGTCGACGTTGGGCGGGATGAAGCCCGCGCCGATCCCCTGGATCTTGTGCGGGCCGGGCTCGCCGCCCGACAGCACCGGCGACGCCGTCGGCTCCACGGCGATCATTCGCAGCGAAGGCTTGCGCGCCTTCAGCACCTGGCCGACGCCGGTGATCGTGCCCCCGGTGCCGACCCCGGCGACGACGATGTCGACCGCGCCGGCCGTGTCGTTCCAGATTTCCTCAGCCGTCGTGACCCGGTGGATGGCCGGGTTGGCCGGGTTGTCGAACTGCGAGGGGCAAACTGACCCGGCGGTCCGGTCCAGAAGTTCCTGCGCCATGGCTATGGCCCCCTTCATGCCCTTCTCGGCCGGCGTTAAAACCAGTTCCGCCCCCAGCAGGGCCAGCATCTTGCGCCGCTCGATCGACATGCTCTCGGGCATGACCAGGATCAGTCGATAACCCTTGGCCGCGGCGACGAAGGCCAGGGCGATGCCGGTGTTGCCGCTGGTCGGCTCGATCAGCACCGTATCCGGCCCGATCTTCCCGGCCTGTTCCAGCGCATCGATCATGGCCACGCCGATCCGGTCCTTCACCGAGGCGATCGGATTGAAGAACTCCAGCTTGGCCAGCACGGTCGCCTTGGGCGAATACTCGGCCGACAGGCGCGGCAGACCAACGATCGGGGTGTCGCCGATGGTGTCGAGGATCGACCCATACACCTTGCCGCGTCCGGCCTTCAGGTGGCGGGAAGGATCATAGGAGGCGTCTGACATGGCGGTGCTCCGGGCTTGAGTCCGGGGAACATAGGCGCTTCCCCGGCAGGAAAAAGGTGAAACTGCCGGTCTGCCCTGGTCCGTGCAAGGTCACGCCCGGGCCGGGACTGCAGGGGTGTCCAGCCAGCCGGCGGCGCGCAGACGTGCAACGCTCGTGCGCGACACGGGGGCCTCGATTCCGCCCTTCAGCCGGATCCGGATGTTGCGGCCGTCCTCGATCACGCCCTGGACCGCATTGCGGGCGACCCACCACGACCGATGCACCTGCAGGCCTTCGAGATCGCTGAGCTCATCCATCGCCTGGCTCAGGGACATCAGGACCAGGGTTGAGCCATGGATCGTATGGAGCCGCACATAGTGATCCTCCATCGACAGGCACAGGAGGTCGCGGCCAAGCCGGGCCGGCAGGTGGCGCAGGATGCGCGGGGTCGCCGGATCGGTCGTGGTCTGCGCGACGGCAGCGTGCGAAGGGCGCCGGCGCAGCGCGCCGTAGAGCGCCACATAGATCAGGCTCACCATCACCGTCTGACCGTACCAGTCCAAAGGACTCACGGCCTGGAGAATCCCGGGCCACAGGGCGGCGGCCATCGCGCGGGTGACCCAGGCCAGAGGGATTCCGAGCGCCAGCACCATCATGGGCGCCCAGGCCCACACCGGCACGCCGCCGGTCCGCGCGCGGGGCGCCAGCACCCGGATCGTCAGGCCGAACACAATGCCGCAAACCAGGAACACCCCGGCCCAGTAGGCGACCCGCACGGGGAGCGTGTCGTTGAAGAAACTGCCGAAGGGACCGATCACGCCCAGCATGGCGCCCGTCCCCAGACAGACCGCCAGCTCCGTCGTCCAGGCGCGGGCCGTATTCGGCGTTTCGATCATCGTTCCCCCTTGGCCGACACTATAACGCAGCGATTTCCGCGGGGAACTGCTGGCCGGACCGCGAACCCGTTCGCCCGTTGGCGAAGCGGCTCTGGCGGCGGCCGACCCGAGGGCCGACGATCCGGGACTTCGCCGACCTCCCGGACCATCACATGTCATTGCATCGCGCTTCCTTCGCCCTGATCGCCGCCCTTATGGGCGCCTGGACTCTCGCGCCGGCCGCCCCGGCCACGGCCCAGGAAGCGGATATGGCATTCCGTTTCGCTGATCCCGACGGCGGCGAGATCGAGGCCGGCGTCTGGCTTCCGGATCAGGCTTCGTCCGGGGCGCCCCATCCCCTCATTGTCATCTCCCACGGCAACGGCGGATGGTATCGCGGCCACTACGACACAGCCGAAGCGCTCGCCGGGGCCGGCTTCGTCGTCGCCGCTCTTACCCACCCCGGCGACAACTGGCGCGACGACAGCCAATCAACCCAGCTCAGCGCTCGCCCTCGCCACGTCAGCCTCCTGATCGATCACATGACGCAGGACTGGTCGGGGCCGGTCGCCATCGATCCCGGCCGGATCGGCGCCTTCGGCTTCTCGGCCGGCGGCTTCACCGTCACGGCGATCGCCGGCGGCGTCAGCGATCCGTTGCTTATCCTTCGTCATTGCGAGGAACAGCCCCAGGTGTTCGCCTGCCGCCTTCTGGCGCAGCGCCCCCTCCCGGTGCCGACCTGGCGCCCCGTGGGCCATGATCCCCGCGTGAAGGCCGCGGTCATCGCGGCCCCGGCCCTCGGCATGGCCTTCACCGACGAAAGCCTCGCGGCCGTACAGATCCCGATCCAGCTGTGGCAGGCCGCCGACGATGAAATCCTGCCGACCCCCTTCAATGTCGAGCCCATCCGCGACCGGCTGGGCAGGCCGCCCGAGTATCATCGCGTCGCCGACGCCACCCACTACGACTTCCTCCCGCCCTGCGCGCCGGCGATGCGCGAGGCCCTGCCGGTGCTGTGCGCCTCGAAGCCGGGATTTGACCGGACCGCCTTCCACCGGCAGCTCAACCAGGAGGTCGTACGCTTCTTCCGCGAGACGCTCTGAGCCGGCCCCTTCACGTCCGGTTAACCACGATGACGCATCCCTGAACCACTGTTCCGGGGCCCTATCTTGCGTAATCTCGCCACCGCCGTTGAAGCCGTCGATCCGCTTGTCGTGACCGGCAAGGTCGCGGGCGTGAACGGACTGCTGATTGAATCGCGCGGCGGCCTGTCGCGCCTCGCCGTCGGCGCGCGCGCCGAGATCGAGCGCCGCCATCTGCACCCCCTGCCCGCCGAGGTCGTCGGCTTCCGAGACGCCAAGGCCCTGCTGATGCCGTTCGGCCCGGTCGAGGGCGTGGCCCCGGGGGCCGACATCCGCATCGTCTCCGCCGCCGCCAGCGTCCGGCCGACCACCGCCTGGCTGGGCCGGATCATCGACGCCTTCGGCCAGCCCATCGACGGCAAGGGGCCGCTGCCGCAAGGCCCTGCCGCCTATCCCCTGCGCGCCCCCCCGCCCCCGGCCCACTCGCGCGGCCGGGTCGGAGAGCGGCTCGACCTCGGCGTCCGCTCGATGGACGTCTTCACCACCACCTGCCGCGGCCAGCGCCTCGGCATCTTCGCCGGCTCGGGCGTCGGCAAGTCGGTCCTGCTGTCCATGCTCGCCCGTCAGGCCACCTGCGACGTCGTCGTCGTCGGCCTGATCGGCGAACGCGGCCGCGAGGTCCGCGAATTCATCGAGGAAACCCTCGGCGAGGAAGGCCTGCGCCGCGCCATCGTCGTCGTCGCCACCTCGGACGAGCCGGCGCTGAAGCGCCGGCAGGCCGCCTATATGACCATGGCCATCTCCGAATACCTGCGCGATCAGGATCTGGAGGTCCTGTGCCTGATGGACTCCGTCACCCGCTTCGCCATGGCCCAGCGCGAGATCGGCCTGGCCGCGGGCGAGCCGCCGACCACCAAGGGCTACACGCCCACCGTCTTCACCGAACTGCCCAAGCTGCTGGAGCGCGCCGGCCCCGGCCCGGTCCGCCCCGACGGCACCACCGCCGGACCGATCACCGCCCTGTTCACCGTGCTGGTCGACGGCGGCGACCATGACGAGCCCATCGCCGACGCCGTGCGAGGCATTCTCGACGGCCACATCGTCATGGACCGCAAGATCGCCGAGCGCGGCCGCTTCCCGGCCATCGATGTGCTGAAGTCGGTCAGCCGCACCCTGCCCGCCTGCCAGACCCTGCCCGAGCGCGAACTGAACAAGCGCGCCCGCCAGTGCCTCAGCGCCTACGCCAACATGGAAGAGCTGATCCGCATCGGCGCCTACCGCACCGGCGCCGACCCCATCGTCGACCGCGCCATCGCCCTGAATCCCGCGCTCGAGGCGTTCCTCGGCCAGGACAAGGACGATCACACGCCTCTTTCCGATTCCTTTACCCAGCTGGAAGCAATCCTGAACCAGGGAATGATCCAGTGACCGGAGTACGCAGATGACCGCCTGGGCCCAATCGCTGATCCGCATCTCGAACTACGAGGTCGAGACGCTGCAGAAGCGCCTCGCGGAGATCACCGCCCGCCGCGCCTCCGCCGAAATGCGCATCGCCGTTCTCGAGGCCGAGGCCGAGATCGAACAGGAACGCGCCCGCTCCGACGCCGACGCCGCCATGATGCTTCAGGCCTATCTGAGCGGCTGGAAGCTCCGCAAGGGCGCGGCCGAGGCCGACGTCGTCGTCATCAACGCCGAGGAGGAAGGCGCCCGCGACGCCCTCACCGGCGCCTTCGAGGAACTGAAGAAGTTCGAACACGTCGCTGAAACCACCCGGCTGAACAGCATCATCGCAGCCGGCAAGCGGGAAACCGCCGCCTTCGACGAACTGGGCCTGCGCCGCCACGCCGGCTGATCCGCGTCTCGAGCAGGGCCATGATCGATCGCCGCTCCCTGCTCGCCACGTCTCTCGCCCTCGCGGCCTGCAACCGCTTCGCCTCCGCCCGCACGCCCGGCCCCGAAGCCGCGCCGCTGAAGGATCTCGCCCCCTTCCCCTTCGGCGCCACCGGCATGACAGGTCAGCTGTCGGACCCGGTCTGGGTCGCCCAGATGCGCAAGCACGTCAGCCAGCTCACCCCCGAGTGGGAGCTGAAGCCCGAACGCATCCTGCAGCCCGACTTCACATGCGACTTCTCCGCCTCGGACCGCATCGTCGACTGGGGCCGCGAACAGGGGATGCGGGTCCACGGGCACACCCTCGTCTGGTACTCCCAGGGTCAGGACGCCTTCACCGACGATCTTCCCCGCGCCCGTTTCGCCGCCGAATACGACCGCTATGTCTCGACTGTCGCCGGGCGTTATCGCGGCCGGATGGCCGGCTGGGACGTCGTCAACGAGCCGGTGGCCGAGGACGGCGACGGCCTGCGCGACTGCCATTTCAGCCGGGCCCTCGGTCAGGAAGGCTACATCGTCCGCGCCTTCGAACAGGCCCGCGCCGCCGACCCGGAGGCGGTCCTCTTCCTCAACGAATACAATCTCGAGAACATTCCGCGGAAGGGCGCGACCTTCCTTCGTCTGGTGGAACGCCTGCTCGCCCTCGGCGCCCCCATCGGCGGCATCGGCACCCAGTCCCACCTCGACATCGAGATCCCCGCCGGCCAGATCGCCGCCTTCTTCAAGGACGCCGGCTCCCTCGGCCTGCCGATCCATGTGTCCGAGCTGGACTTCTCCCTGCGCTCCGACAACCGCCTCGACACCCGCTCCCTCGCCACGAAGCGCGGCCAGCAGGTCGCCCGCGTCGGAGAACTGGCTGCGGCCTTCATGGCCTTGCCCGAACGCCAGCGGTACGCCTTCACCACCTGGGGCCTGCGCGATACGGACAGCTGGCTCCTCCGCCCCGAAGGCAAGGGCTGGACGGACGACAGCCCGCTCCTGCTCGATGCGAACGGTCGGGCCAATCCCGCCTATGCCGCGGTGGCGGACGCGTTCCCGGGCCGAAAGCCCGCCTCAACCCGGCCTTGAGGTTTGTGCTATAGTCTCCCACCTGAGACCCGAGCCCGCCCCGAAAGCCGATCGAATGTACGAGACCCCCGAACTGGACGACGACGCCTTCGTCCGCACCCACGAGATCCGCGTCCATGACGCCGAGGCCTTCGAGGGCATGCGCAAGGCCGGCCGTCTGGTCGCCGAGGCCCTCGACATGATCACGCCGTTCGTGGTCCCGGGCGTGACCACCGGCGAGCTCGACGATCGCATCCGCGAGTTCACCCTGGACCACGGCGCCCTGCCCGCCTGCCTCGGCTACAAGGGCTACGAGAAGACGATCTGCACCTCGATCAACCACGTCGTCTGCCACGGCATTCCCGGCGACAAGGTTCTCAAGGACGGCGACATCGTCAACATCGACCACACCGTCATCGTCGACGGCTGGCACGGCGACTCCAGCCGCATGTATCCGGTCGGGAACATCAACGCCCGGGCGAGGAAGCTCATCGACGTCACCTATGACTCGCTCGACGCCGGCCTGGCCATGGTCAAGCCGGGCAACACCTTCGGCGACATCGGCTACGCCATCCAGCAGGTGGTCGAGGCCAACCGCATGTCGGTGGTGCGCGATTTCTGCGGCCACGGCATCGGCCGGCTCTTCCACGACAGCCCCAACGTCCTGCACTACGGCCGCCGCGGCGAGGGGGCGACGCTCAAGACCGGCATGTTCTTCACCGTCGAGCCGATGGTGAACCTGGGCAAGCCGCACGTGAAGGTTCTGTCCGACGGCTGGACCGCCGTGACCCGCGACAAGTCCCTGTCGTCCCAGTGCGAGCACACCATCGGGGTGACCGACACGGGTCTGGAAATCTTCAGCGCCAGCCCTGCCGGTCTCTTCCGCCCGAAATTCTGACCGGCCGACCGCAGCGGCGAACCGCTGGACGTTCCTTTTTTGTTCTGGCATCGTGCGCCCCTTCGTCCGGAGGTCGCCATGTCCGCCGTATTGCCCTTCCCGATAACGGCTCCCGCGCCGCGTCAGGCCGCGCCGTCCGCCGATGTCGTCCCTATCCGGGGCGCCGGCCTGTCTGGCCATCGCGAACGCCTGCGCGACCGCGCCCGCGGCGCCGGCCTTCCCCACCTCCCCGACTACGAGCTTCTCGAACTGTTCCTGTTCCGCAGTCAGCCGCAGGGTGACGTCAAGCCCGTCGCCAAGGCCCTCCTGGCCCGGTTCGGCTCACTGGCGGCGGTGCTGGCCGCCTCCGTCGAGGACCTGATGACCGTCCGCGCCGAGGACGCGAAGGGCCGGATCAGGAGTGTCGGCGCCGAAACCGCCCTCGACCTCGCCGCCCTGCACGAGGTCGCCCGCCGCGTCACCCGCGAAGAGGCCGCCGCCCGCCCCGTCATCTCATCCTGGACCGCCCTGGTCGCCTATGTCCGCCTGAGCCTCCAGCATGAGCCGCGCGAACAGTTCCGCGTCCTCTACCTCGACAACCGCAACCAGTTGATCCTCGACGAAATCCAGAACCGCGGCACCGTCGACCACGCCCCCGTCTATCCGCGCGAGGTCGTGCGCCGGGCGCTGGAGTTGTCGGCCAGGTCCATGATCATCGTTCACAATCACCCCTCGGGCGATCCGACGCCCTCGCGGCCCGACATCGAGATGACGCGGCTGGTGATAGAGGCGGCCCGGGCTCTCGGCGTCGACGTGCATGACCACCTGGTCGTCGGCCGCGCCGGCGTGGCCAGTTTCAGGCAACTGGGCCTGATCTAGGCGTCGGCGCAGCCTGACGGTCTCATTGCGCGAACGCGTCGCTGCGCGGCAGTTGCAGGTGGAATGTCGCGCCATACACCCTGCCGCGCGAGGCCCAGAGCCGCCCGCCGCAGGCCTCGATGATGATCCGGCAGAGCGAAAGGCCCAGGCCGACGCCCGTCGGTTTGGTGGTGAAATAGACCTCGAAGATCTGGTCCAGCGCATCGGGCGCGATGCCGGCGCCGTTGTCGCTGACCTCGAGCAACACAGCCGTGCCTTCCGCCGCCCTGGAGCTGACCGTTATCTTGCGACGTCGGTTCTTCACGCTGTCGAGGGACTCGATCCCGTTCGTAATCAGGTTGACGAGCACGCGCTGGATCTGGATCGGGTCGGCCAGAATGGGCGGCAGCGTTTCATCCAGCGAGAGTTCCAGTGAGACCTTGTGGGCGGTCAGGTCACGGTCCATCACCAGCGCGGTCTCGCGCACCAGATCGTTGAGGTTGAACTGGGTTCGCCCGCCCCGACGCTGGCCGAACATGGCCCGGATGCTCTTGATGACGTCGGACGTCCGATGTTCGGCCTCAAGAACCGCGTCGAACGCCCCGATCGCACTCGGCACATCCGGGGGCGTGACCTCGAGCCGGCTCCGGCCCATCCCCGCCTGGAGGCGAATGGCCGTGAGCGGCTGGCCGATTTCGTGGGAGATGGCGGCGGCGACCGCGTCCAGGGACATCAGCCGGGCGTTGCGTTCCCGGTTCCGTCCGATCGTGGCCAGAGCCAGCCGCGCATAGAGCCGGTTGGATTCTGCGATCAGGGCCAGCATCACAATGAGGTGTGAAAACACCGACACGATGAAGAAGACATACCAGCCGGCAGTGAACCGGGCGGAGAGCATCATGACGGTCAGCGTCTCGATCACCCAGCACGCCACGGCGACGAGAAGCCACATGTCGAGCACGGATTTGCGCGCTCGGAACAGCATGATCCCGGCGGTGGCGAATCCCGTGAGCAGCGCGGCTTGATACCAGACTGCATGGGAATAGATGACGTCGGATCGGTTGAAGAAATAGGCTGGAAGAAAGTCTTTTCCGACCGTCGTCAGCAGCGTAATCGCCGCCGCAATCGCGACTGCGGCGAGGACCCACACGCCGACCCGAATGGCGGGTCGTTCTGTCCCCGGGACGGCTACGGCCTCTTCCCGCTTCAGCCAGACATAGAGAATCACGACGAGCGGAAAGACCCATCGCCTTCCGTAGGCGAGCCATGCCGCCGTGCTTGTCCCGGCGCCGAGCAACCCTTCGGGGGCGAAGGCGCCCGGAAAGGTCAGCCCGTGCGCCACGACCAGCAAGGCGGTGACCGCATATCCGGTGCCGAGGACGACAAGCGCTCGGGATCGAAAGACGGACGCCTGGGCGTAAAGCAGGGTCGCGGTTATCGCCTCCCCGAGAAACATGATCGCGTCGATCGTCGGGGCGAATGCATTGAGGGCGGGCAGCGGAACCGCGCGCAGGGGCCAGATCAACGGCAGGGTGACCCCCACCAGGCAGACGATTCCGATGCTGAGCCGTATCTGTCGCCGATCCGGCGGTGTGTCGAAAAGTCCCAACCGATTGTGAGGCACGCCCGCGTCCCCCCCGGATAAAGGCGCCCAGGCCCGTCCAGGAAGGCTAGCGTGAAAATTTCTTAACACCTAGCGCGTTCCCTGCCCCTGCCCCTGCCCGGCGGCTCCTTGATCCAGCGTTCAGCGCCATTTCTGCTACGGTCGGCCAGATGAACGGAACAGCGGTAGAGGCGGCGCGAACGCCTGACCGACAGCGAAGAGGATCCATCCTGTGCCCGACCTGCCGGTCAGAAATCTGATCATCCTCAACCAACCGAAGCGACCATGAGCGCGCAGACCCGCAGGGCCGTTCTGGGCGCCGCGCCGCTCGTCGCCGTCGCCGGATCGGCGGCGGCCCGGGATCGCACGCCTGACGTCATGGTCTCCACCTGGGATTTCGGCGCCGCGGCCAACGCCGCGGGCTGGGCCGCGCGTCAGGGCGGAGGTTCCGCGCTGGACATGGTCGAGGCCGGAGGTCGCGTGGCCGAGGCTGACGAGAGCAACACCTCGGTCGGTCTGGGCGGCCTGCCTGACCGCGACGGCCGGGTGACCCTGGACGCCTGCATCATGACCTGGGCGGGCGACATCGGCGCGGTCTGCGCGCTGGAGGACGTCGTCCACGCCGTCTCCGTGGCCCGCCGGGTCATGGAACGCACGCCCCACACCATGCTGGTCGGCGCCGGCGCGCGGTCGTTCGCCGTCGATCAGGGCTTCGAAACGCAGACCCTGCTGACGCCCCGCGCCGAGGCGGCCTGGCGCGAATGGCTGAAGACCGCCGACTACGCCCCGCGCCCCAACAGCGAGAACGCCGACTGGAGGGGAACCCCTGGCGGCCCGGGCAATCACGACACCATCGGCCTTCTGGCGATCGGCGCGGACCAGCGCATGGCCGGCGCCTGCACCACGTCCGGCATGGCCTTCAAGATGCGCGGCCGGGTCGGCGACAGTCCGATCATCGGCGCCGGCCTCTATATCGACGACGAGATCGGCGGGGCCACGGCCACCGGAGTCGGCGAGGACGTGGTGCGCGTGACAGGCTCCCATTCGGTGGTCGAGGCCATGCGCCACGGCTTCGACCCGACCGCCGCCTGCCGCGCGGTGATCGAACGCCTCGCCCGCCTGCGGGGAGCGAAGGTCGCCGCCTCGCAGGTCGCCCTGCTGGCGCTGGACAAGGCCGGACGCGCCGGCGCTTTCGCCCTCCAGCCGGGCTTCACCTACGCCGTCACAGACTCCGCCGGCCGCACCCGCATCGAACGCGCAGGAGCCCTGTTCGCATGACCACCCTCGTCACCGAACGCCTGACGCTGGCCCCCGTGACCCTCGCCGATCTCGACGACCTGGTCGCCCTCTGGGCCGATCCAGCCTTCGCCACGGCCATCTTCCCCGCGCCCCTGAGTTCGGAGGATGTATGGTTCCGGCTGCTGCGCGACATCGGTCATTGGGAGGCGCTCGGCTACGGCAACTGGGCCATCCGGGAAACCGCGACAGGCGCCTATGTCGGCAGTGTCGGCGTGCTGGACTATCGCCGCATCATGACCCCGGCGTTCGACGCGCCCGAGCTCGGCTGGGGGGTCGCGCCGCGCTTCCAGGGCAAGGGCTTCGCCTTCGAGGCCCTGTCCGCGGCCCTCGCCTGGTGCGACGACACCCTGAACGCCCCCCGCACCGTCTGCATGATCTCGCCCGACAACGCGCCGTCGCATGCTCTTGCAAGGCGAGCCGGCTACGTCCCCTATGTCGAGACCGCCTACAAGGGCGCGCCGATCGTCTTGCTGGAGCGGACGGCGGCGTAGCCAGCCATTAAGGTTTACGCGGCATGATCCCGGCTCCATCCGGGGACCGCGCCTTCCATGCCCATGCCTGTCGAAACGCTTCGCGGCCATCTGACCGAAGCCTTTCCCGACGCCGAGATCGTCATCGACGATCTGGCCGGCGACGGCGACCATTATCGCGCGCGTATCGTCTCCACGGCCTTCGCCGGTCTTCCCCGCGTGCGCCAGCATCAGCTGGTCTACGCCGCGCTGAAGGGAAAAATGGGCGGCGAACTACACGCGCTGGCGCTCGAAACAGCCGCGCCGGCGGGAGACTGAGACCATGCGCTACCGTCCCTTCGGCGTCGCCGGACAGGCCGTTTCGGCCCTCACCCTCAGCCTCGGCGCCCGCGACATCGCCGGCGGCCCCGAGGCCGGCCGCGAACTCGTCTATTCTGCGCTGGAAGCCGGCATCAACAGCTACCGCCTGGAAACCGCCGATCCCGTGCTCGCCGAGGTGCTGGGCCAGGCGCTCAAGCACGTCGACCGCAAGCTGGTTCAGGTCTCGCTGACCCTCGGGGCCGGCGACGGCCGCCGCGGCTCGGACCGCGACTTCTCGGCCGAGGGCATCACCTCCGCCATCGACAAGGCCCTGCACGCCTCCGGCCTCGGCTGGTTCGACATGGCCCTGCTGGACGAGCCGGTCGACAATGAACTGCCCCAGTCCACCCTGAACGCGCTGAAGGCCCTGCGCGCCACTGAACGCGTGCGTCTGCTGGGCGTGTCCGGCGACGGCGACGTCATGGACACCTATGTCTCCACCGGCGCCTTCGACGTGCTGGCGACGCCCTTCCACGTCAACGCCAGCTGGCAGATCCGTTCGCGCCTGCGCGCCGCCCGCGAGCAGGACATGGCCATCTTCGTCTACGGCTATTTCCCCGACAGTCTGAACACCGCGAAGAAGGCGGCCACCGCCCACGTCGAGAAGAAGCGGGGCCTGTTCGGTTTCGGCGGCCCCAAGGTCAAGGAAGGCCCCCTGGCCCACGCCGGCACCTTCGCCTTCCTGCACCGCACGAACAACTGGACCGCAGAGGCTATCTGTCTGGCCTACGCCCTGACGGATCCCTCGGTTTCCAGCGTCCTGATCGAGGCCAGCGACATCGAGCGGCTGAACAGCCTGTCGCTGGTCCCGGACCGCGACATGCCGCCGGGCCTGGCCGCCCAGATCGAGATGGCGCGGGTCGCCGGAGCCAAGGCGGCCTGACGTCGCACGCCCCTTGACCCCCTGCCCCCGGGCCCATACCTGACGGCCTTCACCGAGAGGCCAGTATCCCCGTGACCGACCAAGCCGTGACTTCCGCCGCCGGCGCTGATCCCGTCCACGCCTTCATCGGCGAGACGGTGAAACAGCACGACGTCGTCCTGTTCATGAAGGGCACGCCCGACGCGCCGCGCTGCGGCTTCTCCTCTCTGGCGGTCCAGATCCTCGACCACATCGGCGCGAATTTCGTCGGCGTCGACGTGCTGCAGGACGAAGCCCTGCGCGACGGCATCAAGACCTTCAGCGACTGGCCGACCATCCCGCAGCTCTATGTGAAGGGCGAATTCGTGGGCGGTTCGGACATCGTGCGCGAAATGTTCAATGCGGGCGAACTTCAGACCCTGATGGCCGACAAGGGCGTGGCCCTGGGCGAAGACGCCGAGGCCTGATGGCGCGCGCGGTCCTTGAACCCCGCGAGGACCGCGAAATCTTCGTCGTCCCGCTGACGGTCCTGCCCGAACACATCGACGACAACGGCCATGTGAACAATGTGGTCTATGTCGGCTGGCTCCAGGACGCCGGCACGGCCCACTGGAACGCCCGCTTCGACAGCGAAACCCGCGCCCGCTGGTCCTGGGTCGCCGTCCGGCACGAGATCGACTACTTCCGCCCCCTGCCTCCGGAAGCTCAGGGCGTCGCGGCCCGCACCTGGGTCGGCGATCCGCAGGGACCGCGCTTCAACCGCTATGTCCGCATCGAGGACGGCGAGGGCCGGCTGTGCGCCCAGGGCGTCTCGGAATGGGTGCTGGTGGACGCCGCGACCATGCGGCCGCACCGTATTCCGGCGACGATGGTTCCCGCCTTCGAGCGGCGTTAGCCCGGCGGCAGCTGGTACGGGTTCTCGACCGACAGGCGCGTGCCGTCCGCCAGACCCAGTTCCTCGAACGACCAGCGCATCTCGACGCCTTCGGGCTGTACCTGACGGCAGCGGTCTTCCTTGATCCGGCGCAGGGTGATGATGGGCCCGTCGCTGGACTGGCGCACCACCGGCTGGATGTCGGCCTTGGCCGTGCAGCCGTTCGAACTGACCCAGAAGGCGGCCTGGTTCTGGGCGATGACCGCGGCGTGAACCGGCTCGACATGGCCCGGCAGCGCCGCTGTTTCCGGCATCCGGGGCTGATCCGTGAACTGCCGCGCGATCACGCAGGCCGACAGCAGGGGGCAAAGCGCAAGCAAGGCGGCGGCTGTCGCGATCAGTCTCATCCCCGGCCTCCTCGCCAACCCTGGACTCCGGGAAATACGCCTGTTCGCGGCGCGGCGAAACCCGCCCCCTGTGCGAAACGACCGTGTCGAGGGACGGCCTTGCCGACCGGGCGCTTCGGCCCGACCTTTGCCAGCGGGTCTCAAACCGTTAGGCTATCGACGGTCGGCCAAACAAGGCGGGCGGCGAAACGGCGACGACGATGGCGGATGACCGGCCGATCCGACGTCCCAGACGGAGCGCGAAGCCCGGCGAGCCGCCGACGACGCCCGCCCGCAAGGATGAGCTGAAGACCGCGAGATGGCGCATCACCGAGGCCGGCGCCGCGGTCGCGGCCTTCCTGCTTTCCCTGAGCATCTTCCTGCTGGGGACCTTCCAGTCGATCCGGGGCTCCGAGATTGTCCTGCTGCCTCCGCAGTATGTTTACCTGTATCGGGACGCCCCGACGCCTTCCACCGATGTCCTGATGCTCGCCGTCGAAACCGGCATGATCAACACCGCCCGCGCCGACTATGGCGATGTCGCCATACAGGCGTATGCGGAGATCGCGGGCACGCAGGCCGCCGTGGCGCGGTTTCCGTATGACGGCTCGCTCGACCCGGTGACCCTGCCTGTCGGGCTGGATCGCACCGCCGACTGCCCCATCGACGCGCGCTGCGTCCCGGCGACCGGCCTCGGGCCGCCCAAGCCCGGGCGGATGGGCCTGATGGTGATCGAGCGGAGGCCAGAGTTGCTGACCGTTCCCGGCGGGTCTTCGAATTCCGTTTGGCTCGGATTTTCGTTCGCCAACTGTCGCGGCCAGTCCACGACCTGCGATCGCTACTCGAGTTTCAAAGATGCGCTCAAGCAACTTCGGCGCGCGCCCGATCTGTCCTTTCGCGTAACGCTGGACTTTCACTCGGACGGGCGTAAGACAATTCTATGCGCATTCGATCGCGAGGGCGCCACGAGCCGACGGGAGTTTCTGGATTTCTTGGAGGAACGAGGATGGGCTACCTTAACGTGTCGTCGAGAATTGCGGCCCTGAGCCTGGGCTTGCTGGCCCTGGCCGGTTGCCAGGACGCCGGCCAGACCTCCGGAAGCACGGTGCGATTGCCCGTCAAGGATCAGATGGCCTTCGTGATCTGTCCCGGTGACAGACGATGCGGCCAGATGGACGAAACCGCCGTAGGGGCGTCGACCTGCAGCCTCCAGCGCACCCACTACAGGTTCCAGTGCGGTCCCGAGAATCTGCCGTGCCCCGGAAAGGGCTGCCCTACGGGCGAGCCCGGCATCGAAGCCCAGGCGTGCCGCATCACCGAGGCCTTCATCGATGTGAAATGCCGCAAACCGGCGGACGGCAGTCCGTCGGCGGGCCCCGCCGCCGCGACAGCGCAACCCGCCCCCGCCCCCGCTGAAAAAACGGAATAGGGGGCGCCGCTGCAGACCGGTCACGAAAAAGGGCCCCGGATCGCTCCGGGGCTCTTCTGTTTTCCGGATCCCGCCGGGGCGGGACACCGTCCTTACGAGGAGTAGTATTCCACGACCAGGTTCGGCTCCATCTTCACCGGGAACGGCACGTCGGCCAGTTCCGGCACGCGGACGAAGCGGACCGAGAAGCCGCGGTCGCCCAGCTCGATGTAGTCGGGGATGTCGCGTTCCGACGACTGCTGGGCTTCGAGCACCAGCGCCATGTTGCGGGACTTTTCCTTGACCTCGACGACGTCGCCGACCTTCAGACGGTACGACGCGATGTCGACCTTCTTGCCGTTGACGGTCACGTGGCCGTGGCTGACGAACTGACGGGCCGACCAGACGGTCGGAACGAATTTGGCGCGATAGACCAGGGCGTCCAGGCGGGACTCCAGCAGGCCGATCAGGTTCTCCGAGCTGTTGCCCTTGCGGCGCGAGGCTTCCTCGTACGTCGCGGCGAACTGCTTCTCGGTGATGTTGCCGTAGTAGCCCTTCAGCTTCTGCTTGGCCTTCAGCTGCAGGCCGAAGTCAGAGACTTTCGACTTGCGGCGCTGGCCGTGCTGGCCGGGGCCGTACGAGCGTTTGTTGACGGGGGACTTGGCGCGACCCCACAGGTTTTCACCCATGACCCGGTCGAGTTTGTACTTGGCGCTATGGCGCTTGGACATGTGTCACTCTTCTCATGATGCGGCCCGGTCCCTCCCCAACTGGAGAGACGATCTCAACGGCGGTCCACGCATCGTCCGTAGTGGTTCGCGCGTCCGGCGGGCCGGATGCGTGAGGGCGGGCTTATGACGGCCACGCCCCGCAGAGTCAAGGCTGGGCGGTCGTTTCAGGAACCCAGACGAAGCCGTCGTCCTTGCGCTGGAACCGGCCCAGTCCCGGGAAGGGGAAGTGCACGCCGTAGACCCGCAGCGACCCGGCCGCCCCGCGCTCCAGCAGACCCTGACGCGTCGCCACCCCCGCGGCCCCGTCGGTGTCCCAGCCGTTGACCCAGTCGGGCCGCTGCACCGAGATGACCGAGCTATGCATGGCGTCGCCGATATACAGCAGCCGCTCCGCGCCCGAGACGATCTCATAACCCGAATGCCCCGGCGTATGGCCGGCCAGCGCCACGGCGCTGATCGAGGGCGTCACCTGGGCCCCCGGCGCGAAAGGCTGGACCTTGGGCGTCACCGCCGCCAGCAGGGCCGCTTCACCGGCCCTGGCGGCGCCGGCCTTCATATATTCCCACTCCGGCTCGCTGATGCGCACCGCCGCGTTGGGGAAGGTCAGCGAGCCGTCCGCCCCGACCAGGCCGCCGACGTGGTCGCCATGCGCGTGCGAGATCAGGACATCGGTGACCGTCGTCGGATCGACCCCGGCGGCCCGCAGGGAGCCCACAAGCTTGTTCTGCGTGCCCATTCGCCCGCCCGCGCCGGTGTCGATCAACACCACGCGCTCGCCGTCCCGCACCAGCAGCGGCTGGACCGACAGGTGAATGGCGTCCCCGGGCTGGCCCGCGCCGGTCAACACGGTCCGCGCCCCGGCCGTGTCCGACCAAGGGCTTTCGTTCGCCGCGTTCGGAAGGACGATCTCGCCGTCCCTGAGCGCCACCGCCTCCAGCGCCCCGATCCGGAAGGCGTGGGCGTCGGGGCTCTGAACCGTCGCGGGCGTCGTTGCGGCCGGCGAGGCGGACTTGTCCGCCTCGGGCGAACAGGCGGTGATCGACGCCAGGATCAGCGCGGCGGCGGCGAGGCGGGCATGCACGTTCATCGGTCGGCTCTCCGTGGGCGGGATACGGCAGCCATTGAAACAGGCCGCCGCATCCCTCGCGCCATTGCGGAACAGGAAATTCCGGCGATCAGCTCGCCGCGGCGAACAGTTCGTTGGCCTTGTTCCAGTTCACCACCGTCCAGAAGGCCTTCAGATAATCAGGCCGGCGGTTCTGGTATTTCAGATAATAGGCGTGTTCCCAGACGTCGGCGGCCAAGACCACGGCGCCCCGCTCCTCGGCTACGTCCATCAGCGGATTGTCCTGGTTAGGCGTCGAGGTCACCTTCAGCTTGCCGTCCTGGACGATCAGCCAGGCCCAGCCCGAGCCGAACTGGCCGGCGCCGGCGGCGTTGAAGGCTTCCTTGAACGTCTCCAGCCCGCCCAGATCGCGGTCGATGGCGGCGGCCAGTTCGGCCGAGGGTTCGCCGGTCTCGCCGACGGGGGCCATCAGCTCCCAGAACAGGCTGTGGTTCCAGTGTCCTCCGCCGTTGTTGCGCACGGCCTTGGGGGCTTTCGAGATCGAGGCGAACAGTTGTTCCAGCGTCTTGCCCTGCAGGCCGGCGTCAGCGGCCACCGCCTCGTTCAGCTTGTCGACATAGGCCTGGTGGTGCTTGTCGTGGTGGAAGGTCATCGTCTCCTTGTCGATCGCCGGCTCCAGGGCGTCATAGGCGTAAGGGAGGGGCGGAAGCGTGAAGGCCATGGGGAGGCTCCTTTGGCGACTGGACAGGTCTGCATGTAGGCGCCCGGACGGCAGGCCCAAGCGTCAGCGACGGATTTCATCGGTCTTCAAACGCTTGCATCCGGGCAATAGCTGCACGACGGTGCAAATGGTTAAGCTTCGGGGAAGCGGGGGAAACGGCATGCGAACGCGAAACACGTTGATCGCCCTGGCGGCGGCAGGCGTCGGTCTGGGCGGCTGCACCAGCGACCCGGCCTTCTGGGATGCTGTGGCCACGGGTCTTGACCAGGCGGCCTACGACCTGGCCAACGAACCGGTCTGCACCTGGTACACGGACCGCTTCGGCGTGCTGCAACAGAGTTGCGTCCCGGCCTATGCCGTCAATGCGCCGACCTACTATCCCGTGTCGCAGTACGGGGACCAGGATCGCGATCGGGACCGCCGCGATCGCGGAGACCGGGACGGCCGTCGCGATGGACGCCGGGATCATGATCGGGATGACCGCCGCGACCGGGACGGACGACGGGGTCCCAAGGGCGAGTGAAGCCTCAGCCCTGCGGCAGATGCGCCTTCAGGCAGTCCCGCACGGCGCGCCTGAGATCCCCCGTCGAGGAGGCGAAGTCCACGCCCTCGGCGTCGAAGACGGCGCGCACCGCCGCATCCAGCCCGTTGGCCAGCGCCGCCTGGACCCGGGCCTCGCCCTTCGGATGAAGGCAGAAGCCGACTTCCACGCACAGGGCGGCGAACATCGGGGCGTAGTCTGGGGCGCTGGTCTCGGTCATTCGCCCTGCTAGCACAAAACTCAGGGCAGCAGGCCGCTCAGCCAGTGCATTATGTTCAGCCCGAACTGCGCATTGCCCGGCGCCACGTTCATGCCGAACCGCGTCTCGGGCCGGCCGTCCGGAAAGCGGACGACCTGGGCTGACAGCATGCCGGCCTCGCCCAGCACCACCACCCGTCCCTGTCCGTGATCGAACGCCAGGGCCTGCGCCGGCAGGGCGGGTGTCGAGAACTCCTCAAGGGCGGCCGCTCGCGCCGCGCCGCCGTTCAGCCGTTCGGCCAGCGCCTGAAGCGTCGGCAGGTCCCGCGCCTCACGCGCGCCCAAGGTCATCGGCAACAGCGTCACCGCTTCCGCTGGCCCCTGCAGGGACTGACCCGTGAAGGCGGTCACGCTCGCAACCCGCTCATCGGCGCTTCGCCCCGCGATGATCGGATGATCCCCGAACGCTTCCGCCGGATAGGTCAGGTTGGTGGTCAGGTCGCCGTCGTCGGTCATGGCGAAGGCGTAGCCCTTGCCCATCCTGACCCCGAAACGTATCGCCAGCGCCTCGGCCGCCGAGCCGAACGGCGTATGATCGGCGATCAGCAGCAGTTTCCCGCCACCTCGCACCCAGGCCTCGACCGCCTCGATCTCGCTCGCGGTGAAGGGCGAACCGCCATCGGACGGTCCCGCGTTGGCGATCACCATCACTCCGACCCGGTCCAGCCCACCCGCGTCGAAGGCCGCGGTCCCGCCGCGCACCTGATAGCCGTCCGCCCGCAACAGCGCGACGAACGGAGCGTAACGGCCGTCGACGGTGTGGAAATTATTGTGCGCTCCGTCGATGACGACCACCGGGCCGTCCGCGGCGAAGGCGGGCCGGGCCACCGTGGGATGGAAGTCCGGATCGGTCATCTGCTGCGCCGCGGCGGGCGCGGCGACGGCGAGGGCGATCAGGCCGAGGGCAAAGGCGAAACGTCTCATCGAAACCCCTCCGGTTTGGCCCACCCTACCCCTTCAGACGCGCCGCATGGAAGGCGACATGGTCGCCGATGAAACTGGCCATAAAGAAGTACGAGTGGTCGTATCCCGGCTGCATCCGCAGGGTGATCCTCTGCCCCGCGGCCTCGCCGGCCTGAACCAGCAGATCGGGCTTCAGCTGTTCCGTCAGGAAGGGATCGGCATCGCCCTGGTCGATCAGGATGTCG
>NZ_JAKFEB010000184.1:0-13322 GCF_036677305.1 Brevundimonas sp.
TCCAGCGCCAGATCGGCCGGAAGCGGCTCGATGGCCTCTTCCCGCTGCGACGTCAGTTCGGCGTCGCGTTCGTTGGCGATCTTCTGCAGGGCCCGGAGATAGGCGCCCGTGCCGGCCGGGATCAGGCGGCCGACGATGACGTTTTCCTTCAGGCCTTCCAGCGTATCGATCTTGCCGTTGACCGAGGCGTCGGTGAGGACGCGGGTGGTCTCCTGGAAGGACGCCGCCGAGATGAAGCTGCGGGTCTGCAGCGACGCCTTGGTGATGCCCAGCAGGACCGGCTGGGTGGTGGCCTGACGGCCGCCGCGCTTCTCGACCTTCTGGTTTTCCAGAACGGCTTCGGCCACCTCGACCGTGTCGCCACGGATCAGGGTCGTCTCACCCGAGTCCAGAACCTCGACCTTCTGCAGCATCTGGCGAACGATCACCTCGATGTGCTTGTCGTTGATCGGCACGCCCTGCAGTCGGTAGACCTCCTGCACTTCGTTCACCAGGTACTCGGCCAGGGCCTCGACGCCCTGGATGCGCAGCAGGTCGTGCGGATCCGGGTTGCCGTCGATGATGTAGTCGCCCTTGTTGATCAGATCGCCGTCGTGGACGGAGATGTGTTTGCCCTTGGGGATCAGGAATTCGACCGGTTCGGCCTGGTTGCCGTCGGCGTCCAGTTCCGGCGTGATCTTGATGCGACGCTTGTTCTTGTAGTCGCGTCCGAATTCCACGCGGCCGTCCATCTCGGCGATGACCGCGCAGTCCTTGGGACGACGGGCTTCGAACAGCTCGGCCACCCGCGGCAGACCGCCGGTGATGTCGCGCGTCTTGGCTCCCTCGGTCGGGACGCGGGCGATGATCTCGCCCGGCTTGACCACGTCGCCGTTGTTCACGGACAGAACCGCGCCCACCGGCAGCAGGTAACGGGCGTCGGAGCCCGAGGCCAGCTTGGCGTAGGCGTCGCCGGAGGTGACACCCATGGCCGGACGCAGGTCCGCCCCGCGGGGGCTGGCGCGCCAGTCGCTGACGACGCGCTGGGCGATGCCCGTCGCTTCGTCGGTTTCCTCGCGGACCGACAGGCCCTCGACCAGATCCTCGAACCGGATCACGCCGCCGACTTCGGTCAGGATCGGAGAGGTGTAGGGGTCCCACTCCGCCAGACGCTGGCTGCGCTTGACGTCCGAACCCTCGACCACCCGCAGACGGGCGCCGTACGGGATCTTGTGGCTCTCGCGGTCCTTGCCGTCGACGACGATGGTGACGACGACGTTGCGGCTCATGGCCACCAGATCGCCGTGCGCCGCCTTGACGGTCGGGCCGGTGATCTTGGCGACGCCGGGGTTGGTCGCCTCGTAGAACGAGGTTTCCGCCACCTGCGCCGTACCGCCGATGTGGAAGGTCCGCATCGTCAGCTGGGTGCCGGGTTCGCCGATCGACTGGGCGGCGATGACGCCGACCGCTTCGCCGATGTTGACGTTGGTGCCGCGCGCCAGGTCACGGCCGTAGCAATAGGCGCAGATGCCGGCTTCGGCTTCGCAGGTCAGGGCCGAGCGGACCTTGACCGACTGGACGCCGGCGTTGTCGATGACCTCGACCTCTTCCTCTTGCAGATAGGTGTCCGCCGGGAACAGGACGGCGTCGCCGCCCGGCTCCTTGATGTCCTCGGCCGCGTAACGGCCCAGGACGCGTTGACCCAGCGAGACCAGCACGTCGCCGCCTTCGACCACGGCGCGCAGGGTGATGCCCCGCGTCGAGCCGCAATCGTCCTCGGTGACGATCGAGTCCTGCGCCACGTCGACCAGACGACGCGTCAGATAGCCGGAGTTGGCGGTCTTCAGCGCGGTGTCGGCCAGACCCTTGCGGGCGCCGTGGGTGGAGTTGAAGTATTCAAGGACGGTCAGGCCTTCCTTGAAGTTCGAGATGATCGGCGTCTCGATGATCTCGCCCGACGGCTTGGCCATCAGGCCCCGCATGCCGCCCAGCTGCTTCATCTGCGCCTGCGAACCGCGGGCGCCGGAGTTGGCCATCATGAACACCGAGTTGATGTCCGGCGCCTGACCCTTGGCCAGAACGCGCGGCTGCGCGATCTCGCCCATCATGGCGTCGGCGATCTTGTCCGTGGCCTTGGCCCAGGCGTCGACGACCTTGTTGTACTTCTCGCCCTTGGTGATCAGGCCGTCGGCGTACTGTTGCTCGTACTCCTCGACCTGGGTGCGGGTGTCGGCGACCAGACCGGCCTTGGCGGCCGGAATGACGATGTCGTCCTTGCCGAACGAGATGCCGGCCTTGGCGGCTTCACGGAAGCCCAGCTGCATCATCTGGTCGGCGAAGATGACCGTCGCCTTCTGACCGCAGTGGCGATAGACCTGATCGATCAGGTTGCCGATTTCCTTCTTGGTCAGGTTCTTCTCGAGCAGGCGGTAGCCGATGTTCGCATTGTGCGGCAGCAGCGCGCCCAGCTTCATCCGGCCCGGCGTGGTGTCGATGACCTTGGTGATGACGTCGCCTTCGGCGTTCATCTCGGTCCAGCGAGCCTTGATCTTGGTGTGCAGGGACACGACGCCGGCGTCGAGCGCCGCATCGATCTCGCCCATGTTGGCGAACAGCTTGCCCTCGCCCTTCTCGCCTTCCTTGATCAGCGACAGGTAGTACAGGCCCAGGACGATGTCCTGCGACGGCACGATGATCGGCTTGCCGTTGGCGGGCGACAGGATGTTGTTCGTCGACATCATCAGCACGCGCGCTTCCAGCTGGGCCTCGAGGCTCAGCGGGACGTGAACGGCCATCTGGTCGCCGTCGAAGTCGGCGTTGAAGGCGGTGCAGACCAGCGGGTGCAGGCGGATGGCCTTGCCCTCGATCAGCTTCGGCTCGAACGCCTGGATGCCCAGACGGTGAAGCGTCGGCGCGCGGTTCAGCAGGACCGGGTGCTCGCGGATGACCTCGTCGAGGATATCCCACACCTGCGGCTGTTCGCGCTCGACCATGCGCTTGGACTGTTTGACGGTGCCCGACAGGCCCTTGGCGTCAAGGCGCGCATAGATGAACGGCTTGAACAGCTCGAGCGCCATCTTCTTGGGCAGGCCGCACTCGTGCAGCTTCAGCTCGGGACCCACGGTGATGACCGAACGGCCCGAATAGTCGACGCGCTTGCCCAGAAGGTTCTGGCGGAAGCGGCCCTGCTTGCCCTTCAGCATGTCGGCCAGCGACTTCAGCGGACGCTTGTTGGCGCCCGTGATGACCCGACCACGACGGCCGTTGTCGAACAGGGCGTCGACCGACTCCTGCAGCATCCGCTTTTCGTTGCGGATGATGATGTCGGGCGCGCGCAGTTCGATCAGGCGCTTCAGGCGGTTGTTCCGGTTGATGACCCGGCGATACAGGTCGTTCAGGTCGGACGTGGCGAAACGGCCGCCGTCCAGCGGCACCAGCGGGCGCAGTTCCGGCGGGATGACCGGCACGACCGTCAGGATCATCCACTCGGGCTTGTTGCCGGTCTCGAGGAAGGCCTCCATCAGCTTCAGGCGCTTGGAGGCCTTCTTGGCCTTCATTTCCGAGGGGCTGTCGGCCAGTTCGCCGCGGTGCTTCTCAGCCTCGGCGTGCAGGTCGATGCCGATCAGCAGGTTGCGCACGGCCTCGGCGCCGATCTCGGCGGTGAAGCCGTCATCGCCGAACTCGTCCTGGTAGCGGTAGAACTCGTCTTCCGTCAGCAGCTGGTTCTGCTTCAGCGGGGTCAGGCCCGGCTCGGTGACGATGTAGTTTTCGAAGTAGAGCACGCGCTCCACGTCCTTCAGCGCCATGTCCAGCATCAGCGAGATGCGCGACGGCAGCGACTTCAGGAACCAGATGTGGGCGACCGGGGAGGCGAGCTCGATGTGGCCCATCCGCTCGCGGCGAACGCGGGCCAGGGTGACCTCAACGCCGCACTTCTCGCAGATGATGCCCTTGTATTTCATGCGCTTGTACTTGCCGCACAGGCATTCGTAGTCCTTGGTCGGGCCAAAGATACGGGCGCAGAACAGGCCATCACGCTCGGGCTTGAACGTCCGGTAGTTGATGGTTTCCGGCTTTTTGATCTCGCCGAACGACCACGAACGGATCTTCTCCGGCGACGCCAGGGCGATCTTGATCTGGTCGAAGGTCGGGGTGACCGGGACTGCATTGAAGATGTTCAGGACTTCCTGGTTCATCTTGATTCCTTCTGCGGGCAAGGCCCGCCAAATGATCTCTATTTTCCGTCATTCCGGGGCGGCGAAGCCGAACCCGGAACCCAGGAGGACCGGGCGGTGGTCCTGGGTCCCGGATCAGCCCTTGCGGGCTGTCCGGGATGACGAGGTTGTGGAGGCGTGGAGAGCTATGAGTTCTCCAGCTCCACGTTCAGACCCAGCGAGCGCATTTCCTTGACGAGCACGTTGAAGCTCTCGGGAATGCCCGCCTCGAAGCTGTCGTCGCCGCGGACGATGGCCTCGTAGACCTTGGTCCGGCCGGCCACGTCGTCCGACTTCACCGTCAGCATTTCCTGCAGGGTGTAGGCGGCGCCGTAGGCTTCCAGCGCCCAGACCTCCATCTCGCCGAAGCGCTGGCCGCCGAACTGCGCCTTGCCGCCCAGCGGTTGCTGGGTGACGAGCGAGTACGGCCCGATGGAACGGGCGTGGATCTTGTCGTCGACCAGGTGGTGCAGCTTCAGCATGTAGATGTAGCCGACCGTGACCGGACGCTTGAACTGCTCGCCGGTCTGACCGTCATAGACGATCGACTGGCCGGTGCGGTCGAGACCCGCCTTCTCCAGCAGCTCCTCGATGTCGTTGATGTGCGCGCCGTCGAACACCGGAGTGGCGAACGGAACGCCCTTGGACAGGTTGCGGGCCAGCTCGACCAGGTCCTCTTCCGATTCCGGAAGCGGGGTGTCGGCGCCGTAGATGCTGGTCAGGTGATCGACCAGCGCCTTCTTCTGTCCGCCCTGTTGCCAGGCTTCCAGAAGGCCCTGGATCTGCTTGCCGAGACCGGCGGCGGCCCAGCCCAGGTGGGTTTCGAAGATCTGGCCGATGTTCATGCGCGAAGGCACGCCCAGCGGGTTCAGAACGACGTCCACCGAGGTGCCGTCTTCCAGGTGCGGCATGTCCTCGATCGGCAGGATCTTGGAGATGACGCCCTTGTTGCCGTGGCGTCCGGCCATCTTGTCGCCGGGCTGAAGCTTGCGCTTCACGGCCACGAAGACCTTGACCATCTTCATCACGCCGGGGGGCAGTTCGTCGCCGCGCTGCAGCTTCTCGACCTTGTCCTCGAAGCGGCGGTCGAGCGCCTTGCGGGCGTCCTCGAACTGCTTCTTCATGGCTTCCAGCTCGCCCATCGCCTTCTCGTCGTCGAGGGCGATCTGCCACCACAGGCCGCGCGACAGCTCGTCCAGCTTGGCTTCGGTCACGGCGCCGCGGCCCAGGCCCTTCGGACCCGAGGTGGCGTTCTTGCCGAGGATCAGCGGACGCAGACGGCCGTAGACGTTGCGCTCGAGGATCTTCAGCTCGTCGTCGCGGTCCTTGCCCAGACGTTCGATTTCCGAACGCTCGATGGCGATGGCCCGTTCGTCCTTGTCGACGCCGTGGCGATTGAAGACGCGCACGTCGACGATGGTGCCGGCGACGCCGGGCGGCAGACGCAGGCTGGTGTCGCGGACGTCCGAAGCCTTCTCGCCGAAGATGGCGCGCAGCAGCTTCTCTTCCGGCGTCATCGGGCTTTCGCCCTTGGGCGTGACCTTGCCGCACAGGATGTCGCCCGGCTGGACCTCGGCGCCGATCGCCACGATGCCGGCTTCGTCGAGGTTGCGCAGGGCTTCCTCGCCAACGTTCGGGATGTCGCGGGTGATCTCTTCCGGCCCCAGCTTGGTGTCGCGGGCCATGACCTCGAACTCCTCGATGTGGATCGAGGTGAAGACGTCGTCGCGCACGATGCGCTCCGAGATCAGGATCGAGTCTTCGAAATTGTAGCCGTTCCACGGCATGAAGGCGACGAGGGCGTTGCGGCCCAGAGCCAGTTCACCAAGGTCGGTGGACGGGCCGTCTGCGATCACGTCGCCGACCTTCACCTCATCGCCCACGCGCACGATCGGGCGCTGGTTGATGCAGGTCGACTGGTTGGAACGCTGGAACTTCGACAGGCGGTAGATGTCGACGCCCGAACGGCCGGCGTCGAGTTCGTTGGTGGCGCGCACGACGATGCGGGTGCCGTCGATCTGTTCGACGACGCCGTCACGCTTGGCGACCACGACGGCGCCGGAGTCCACGGCCACGACCGCTTCCATGCCGGTGCCGACCAGCGGTGCGTCGGACTGCACCAGCGGCACGGCCTGACGCTGCATGTTCGCGCCCATCAGGGCCCGGTTGGCGTCGTCGTTTTCCAGGAACGGGATCAGGGCGGCGGCGACCGAAACGACCTGTTTCGGCGACACGTCCATCATGTCCACGTCGGCCTTGATCAGCAGCTGGGAGTCGCCGTTGATCCGCCCGGGGACCAGGTCCTCGACGATCTCGCCGTTCTTCAGCTCGATGTTGGCCTGGGCGATCGTGTATTTCGCCTCTTCCATGGCCGAGATGTAGACCACTTCGTCCGTGGCCTTGCCGTCCTTGACCCGGCGGTAGGGGCTCTCGATGAAGCCGTACTTGTTGACCCGCGCATGCGTGGCCAGCGAGTTGATCAGGCCGATGTTCGGGCCTTCCGGGGTTTCGATCGGGCAGATGCGGCCGTAGTGGGTCGGGTGCACGTCGCGGACTTCGAAGCCGGCGCGCTCACGCGTCAGACCGCCCGGGCCAAGCGCCGAAAGGCGGCGCTTGTGGGTGATTTCCGACAGCGGGTTCGTCTGGTCCATGAACTGCGACAGCTGCGACGAACCGAAGAACTCGCGCACGGCCGCAGCGGCCGGCTTGGCGTTGATCAGGTCGTGCGGCATCACCGTGTCGATATCGACCGAGGACATGCGCTCCTTGATGGCGCGCTCCATCCGCAGCAGGCCGACGCGGTACTGGTTTTCCAGCAGTTCGCCGACCGAACGGACCCGGCGGTTGCCCAGGTTGTCGATGTCGTCGATCTCGCCCTGGCCGTCCTTCAGGCCGACGAGGATCTGCAGCACCTTCAGCACGTCTTCCTTCTGGAGGACGCGGATTTCGTCGGACACCTCGGGGGTCTCCAGACGCATGTTCATCTTGACCCGGCCCACGGCCGACAGGTCGTAGCGCTCGCTGTCGAAGAACAGCGAGTTGAACATGGCTTCGGCGGCTTCCGGGGTCGGCGGCTCGCCCGGACGCATCACGCGGTAGACGTCGAACAGCGCGTCCTCGCGGCCGGTGTTCTTGTCGATGCGCAGGGTGTTGCGCATGTAGGCGCCGACCGTGACGTGGTCGATGTCCAGCACCTCGATGGTGGTGAAGCCGAAGCTTTCCAGCAGTTCGATGGTCGGGGCGTCCAGCTCGTCGCCGGCCTCGGCGTAGATCTCGCCGGTCTCGTAGTTCACGGCGTCCGCGGCCAGATACTTCGTCAGCAGGGCGTCGGCGGCCAGCGACAGCGACGTGGTCGTGTCGCCCAGCTTCTTGGCCTGACGGGCGCTGATCTTGGTGCCGGCGGCGGCGATCACTTCACCGGTGTCGGCGTCGACCAGGTCGAACTCGGGCTTCACCCCGCGCCAGCGTTCCGGCTTGTAGGGCGTGACCCAGCCTTCGCCGCGCTTCTCGTAGGGCACGGTCTCGTAGAAGGTCTTCAGGATCTCCTCGCCGTCCATGCCCAGACCCATCAGGAAGGTCGAGGCCGGCAGCTTCCGGCGGCGGTCGATACGGACGTAGACGATGTCCTTGGCGTCGAACTCGAAGTCGAGCCACGAGCCGCGGTACGGAATCACGCGGGCGGCGAACAGCAGCTTGCCCGAGCTGTGCGTCTTGCCCTTGTCGTGGTCGAAGAAGACGCCCGGCGAACGGTGCATCTGGGACACGATCACCCGCTCGGTCCCGTTGACGACGAAGGTGCCCTTGTCGGTCATGAGCGGGATGTCGCCCATGTAGACGTCCTGCTCCTTGATGTCCTTGACCGAGCGCGCGCCGGTCTCTTCATCCGCCTCGAACACGATCAGGCGCAGCTTGACCTTCAGCGGCGCGGCATAGGTCATGTCGCGCTGGATGCATTCCTCGACGTCGTACTTCGGGTCCTCGAACTCGTAGGAGACGTATTCCAGGATGGCGCGTTCGTTGAAGTCCTTGATCGGGAAGACCGACTTGAAGACCGCCTCGATGCCCTGGTCCTTGCGCGGTCCCGAGCGAACTTCGCGCTGCAGGAACTGCTCGTAGGAGGCGCGCTGAACCTCGATCAGGTTCGGCATCTGCACCGCTTCGGGGATCCGGCCGAACGAGTGGCGGATGCGCTTCTTGCCGGTGAAGGTGGTGGCGTGTGCGAACTGGCCGTTGGCGACGGCGACTTCGGCTTTGGACTTGGCCATTCTGTCTTCCCAATGCGCGGACCGGGCAGTCCGCGTTCAATGCAGCAGCCACGGCTCCGCCTGTCGGCGAACCGTGACCATCGGTTTCGGCGTCCACCCTCGGCTTGTTCAGCCAGGACGCCTGAAATGTAGAGCTCCCTTGGGGAGGAGCACGCCTTCGCTCGGTCGGAGGGCGACGGACCGGGCCTCGGCGCTTTCGCGCGCATACGGGGGGTGTGTGCGGGACCGGCACATATACTCGCTTCTTCGACGAAATAAAGGCTGGGACGAAAAAGTTCTGCACCCTGCCGGATCGTCCGCGTCCACTGACCCCCGGCGAATCCGTCAACCCCTTCCAATCCCGTCATTCCGGGGCCGCGCAGCGGAACCCGGACCCAGGAGAGCGGACCCGGCCGCTTGAAGCCCAGCCGGCGATGGCGCCCGGTCGCCTGGGTTCCGGGTTCTGTTCCCGGCTGCGCCGGTCTCAGCCCCGGAAGGACGGAGTGGAAGCCGGCGCTGCGGCGGACATCCACCCAACCGCCGCCCCTCTTTCCCCGAGCGTCGCCGTGCTGCTAGCGTCCCCGCCATGAAACAGCTGATCCTCGCGACCGCCGCCGCCCTGACCCTCGCCGCCTGCGCCAGCGCGCCGCCGCCGCCGCCCGCCGCCACGCCGGGAACCGGCACCGCCGAGGGCTGGGCCGCCGGCAATGCGCAATATCTGGTCGTCAACGGCGCCCGGCGCGGCTGGACCACCACCGAATCGGGCCTCCAGTACCGCCGCGTCGGCCCCGCCCGGCCCGAAGGCCGCCAGCCTTCGGGCACGGACACGGTCAAGGTCCACTACCGCGGGACCTTCGTCGACGGCCGCGAGTTCGACAGCTCGTACAGCCGCAACGAACCCGCCGAATTCCCCCTCAACCGCGTCATCAAGGGCTGGACCGAGGGCGTCGCCCTGATGCGCGAGGGCGAAAAGTTCGAATTCGTCATCCCCGCCGCCCTCGGCTACGGCGAACGCTGGGTCGGCGGCGACGAACTGCCCCCCAATTCGACCCTGCTGTTCACGGTGGAACTGCTGGAAGTGAAGCCGGCGGCCTGACCCTCCCTGCCCTTTCGTCATCCTCCGGCGAGCGCAGCGAGACCGGGGGACCCAGCGGCGCGCGAGAGCGCGAACCTGTCGGAAGCGCCAATGCTTGATGCAGCGGTGTTTCGCCGCCTTCGCGGCGCCGCTGGGTCCCCCGGTCTGCGCCGCTGCGCGGCTTGCCGGAGGATGACGAAAGCAATTGAGAGTCCTGCCGGATGGATCGGGTGCAACCGACGGAACCCGGAACATGACGACGTTTTAATCCCGCGCGGGCGGGGTCGCGCTTGACCCCCTCGCGCGCCCGGCGTGATCTGCGCCTCCCCTAGGCCTCCGAGTGTCCCGATGATGCGTCCTGCCCGCCTGCTCGCCTCCGCCTGCGCCGCCGCCCTGCTGTTCGGGGCCGCGCCCGGCCTGGCCCAGGTCGGAACGCCCGCCCTCGACCGCGTTCTCGCCCCCGTCCCCGCCCCGCGCGACGTGGCCTACCCCGGCGTCATCAAGCTGGAGATGGACGCCACCGACGTCGACCGCCGCATCGTCTCGGTCAGACAGACCATTCCGGTCGCCGGCCCCGGCCCGCTGATCCTGCTCTATCCGCAGTGGATCCCCGGCAACCACGGCCCCGTCGGCCCGGTGGACGACATCGGCGACCTTCACATCACCGCCGGCGGCCAGGAACTCCGCTGGGTCCGCAACACCGCCGACACAAACGCCTACCAGGTCGAGGTCCCGGCCGGCGTCAGCGCCGTCGACGTCGCGTTCAAATGGCTGACCCCGATCGACGGCTCCCAGGGCCGCATCGTCTTCACCGACGAGATGCTGAACATCCAGTGGGAGAAGGCCGTCCTCTATCCGGCGGGCTACTATTCCCGCCAGATCACCGTCGAGCCGACCCTGCGCCTCCCGGCGGGCTGGCAGTACGGCACGGCGCTGGACACCCGCGCCTTCCAGAACGGCGTCGCGACCTTCGCCCCCATCACCCTCGAGCATTTCGCCGACAGCCCGGTCTTCGCCGGCGCCCACTACCGCCAGATCGATCTCGATCCGGGCGGCCGCTCGCCCGTGCGGCTGAACATCGTCGCCGACGACGCCGACATGCTGGCCGCCACCGAAGAACACATCGCCCTGCACCGAGAACTGGTGCGTCAGGCCGACCGCCTGTACGGCGCGCGCCACTTCAACCACTACGATTTCCTGCTGGCCGTCACCGAGGACCTCGGCGGCATCGGCCTCGAGCATCACCGCTCGTCCGAGAACAGCGTCGACACCCGGTATTTCACGGCCCGCAACGACACCATCGGCGACCGCGACCTGCTGGGCCACGAATACACCCACTCCTGGAACGGCAAATGGCGCCGGCCCGCCGACCAGCTGACGCCGACCCTGAACGAGCCGCTGCAGAACTCCCTGCTCTGGGTCTATGAGGGCCAGACCCAGTACTGGGGCCTGATCCTGACCGCCCGCGCCGGCCTGATGACGAAACAGCAGGCGCTGGACGTCTTCGCCAACACCGCCGCGACCTATGCCGAAGACAACCCCGGCCGGACCTGGCGGGCCATGCAGGACACCACCAACGACCCGATCATCGCCCAGCGCCGGCCCCAGCCGTGGGGCAGCTTCCAGCGCAGCGAGGACTACTATCGCGAAGGCGCCATGATCTGGCTCGACGCCGACACCCTGATCCGCGAGCAAACCAACGGCCGCAAGTCGCTGGACGACTTCGCCAGGGCTTTCTTCGGCGTCCAGGACGGCAATTGGGACCCCGCGCCCTACACCTTCGCCGATGTCGCCTCGACCCTGAACGGCGTCCAGGCCAACGACTGGGCGGCCTTCCTGCGCACCCGGCTCGACGCCGTCGGCGCCGGCGCCCAGACGCCCAACGGCGGCATCGAGCGCGGCGGCTATCGCCTCGTCTGGCGCGAGACTCCGAACGACTATTCGAAGGCCCTCAACAAGGAATACAGCCGCGTCGACTTCGCCTACTCGCTGGGCCTCAGCCTGAACCCGGCCAACCGCGTCACCGCCGTCCGCTGGGGCTCGCCCGCCTTCGAGGCCGGCCTGACCTCGGGCTGGGAAGTCGTGGCCGTCAACGGCCGCGCCGCCAGCGCGGACGCCATCTCGGAAGCCATCACCGCCTCGAAGGGCAACACGACGCCCATCGAGATGATGCTCAGAAAGGGCGACCGCTTCCGCACCATCGCCTTCGATTACCACGGCGGCCTGCGCTACCCGCACCTCGAGCGGATCGCCGGAACCCCCGACCGTCTCGGCGACATCCTCGCCCCCCGCCGCCGTTGATCTGAGGGACACGAAGATGATCCGCACCGCCGCCCTCGCCCTGCTGCTGACCTCGGCTGCCCTGCCCGCCCTCGCGCAGGTCCCGGCCTCCCAGGCCGCCACGCCCCTGCCCGTCCCGACCAGCCTGCCGCACGCCCTGCCGCCGATCCCGGCGCCGCAGGACCGCGACTATCCCGGCGTCATCGGCATCCAGGCCGACCTGACCGACCTCGACCACAAGGTCATCCGCGTGCGCCAGACCGTCCCGGTCTCGGCGGGTCATCTGGTCCTGCAGTATCCGAAATTCATCCCCGGCAACCACGCCGACACCGGCCCGATCCAGCTGGTCTCGGGCGTCACCGTCACCGGAAACGGACGCCGCATCGAGTGGGTGCGCGACACCGTCGATCCCCACGCCTTCCACCTCGACATTCCGGCGGGCGTGACCGAAATCCAGGTCGCCTTCGAATGGCTGACCCAGCCCGACAACGCCGTCTGGCGCGTGGTCATGACCCCCGAAATGGTCAATCTCCAGTGGGAGAAGGCCCTGCTCTATCCGGCGGGCTATAACCACGACCGCATCATGTTCGCCCCCTCGGTTAAACTGCCCGCCGGTTGGAACTACGGCGTCGCCCTGACCACCACGGGGCGCGAGGGCGACATCGCCACCTTCGCCCCCATCTCGCTCGAACATCTGGCCGACAGCCCGATGTTCGCGGGCAAACACTACCGCCGCATCGACCTCGACCCGGGCGGCCGGTCGCCCGTGCACCTGAACCTCGTCGGCGACACCGCCGCCTCCCTGGCCGCCTCCGACGAGCGGATCGAACAGTACCGCGCCCTCGTCGACCAGGCCGACCGCCTGTTCGGCGCCCGCCATTTCGACCGCTATGAATTCCTGCTGGGCCTGACCTCGAAGATGGGCGGCATCGGCCTCGAGCATCACCGCTCGTCCGAGAACACGGCCAGCCCGACCTTCTTCACCGGCCCCAACCCCGACTTCGGCGCCCGGACCCTGCTGCCGCACGAGTTCACCCACAGCTGGAACGGAAAATTCCGTCGTCCGTCAGACGAATACGTCCAGAACCTCAACCTGCCCACGCAGAACAGCCTGATGTGGGTCTATGAGGGCCAGACGGAATACTGGGGCGACGTCCTCGGCGCCCGCTCGGGTCTGGTGACGAAGGAGGAGGCCCTCGCCAACCTCGCCGAGGTCGCCGGCTTCTATGACCAGCAGCCCGGCCGCGAGTGGCGCTCGCTGCAGGACACCACCAACCACAACCTGCTCGGCTATCGCACGACCAATCCCTGGGGTTCGTGGATGCGCGGCACCGGCGACTACTACCGCGAGGCCCAGCTGATCTGGCTCGACGCCGACACCCTGATCCGCGAGCAGACCAGCGACCGCAAATCCCTCGACGACTTCGCCAGGGGGTTCTTCGGCGTCGAGGACGGCGTCTGGGAGGCCCGGCCCTACACCTTCGACGACGTGGTCGCGGCCCTGAACGCCGTCCACCCGCACGACTGGGC
>NZ_JAKFEB010000185.1:0-18016 GCF_036677305.1 Brevundimonas sp.
GCGTTCTCCCTCCCCCGAAGTGGGGAGGGTGGTCGCGGAGCGACCGGGTGGGGAATGACTGATGTACCCCACCCTGTCGTCGCTGCGCGCCGACATCCCTCCCCATGAAGGGGAGGGAGAGATAGTGTGCCGCCCATGAGTCTCCCCCGCATCTTCATCGACGCCGACGCCTGTCCGGTGAAGGACGAGGTCTATCGCGTGGCGGCGCGCTACGGCCTGCATGTGTTCGTGGTGTCGAACACATGGATCAACACCCCGCGCGAAAAGTGGATCGAGCAGGTCGTGGTCGATGCGGGTCCGGACATTGCGGACGACTGGATCGCCGAGCGCGCCGGGCCGGGCGACATCGTCATCACCGCCGACATTCCGCTGGCCGACCGCTGCCTGAAGGCGGGGGCGCTGGCGCTGAAGGCGAACGGCCAGCCGTTCACGCCGGACTCGATCGGCTCGGCGCTGGCGGGACGGATGGTGGGCGAGCATCTGCGGTCGATGGGCGTGGCGACCTCGGGCCCGCCGCCGTTCGGGCCGAAGGACCGCTCGGCCTTCCTGCAGGCGCTGGACCAGGCCGTGGTGCGGGCCAAACGGGTGGTCCGGTGACGGTCATCCCCGAGAACGAGCTGGAGTTCCGCTTCTTCCGCGCGGGCGGGCCGGGCGGGCAGAACGTCAACAAGGTCTCGACCGCGGTGCAGATGCGGTTCGACGCGCGCAATTCGCCGTCGCTGACGGAGCCGGTGCGGGCGCGGCTGATGAAGCTGGCGGGCAGCCGGCTGACGCTGGACGGGGTGATCCTGATCACCGCCGTGCGGTATCGCACCCAGGAGCGGAACCGGGCCGACGCCATGGAGCGGCTGCAGGAGCTGGTCGACAAGGCCTCGGTCGCGCCGGTCTATCGCGTGCCGACCAGGCCGACCCGCGCCTCGAAGGAGCGGCGGCTGGAAGGCAAGGCCAAACGGTCGACGATCAAGAGCGGGCGCGGACGGCCGGGCTCGGACGACTGAGGTCTATTCCGCCGGACGGAACAGCAGGGCGGCGACCTTGCCGCTCTCGTCGAAACCGATGATCCACTGGGTCGCGGCGGTCGCGAAGGTCACCGCGAACAGATCGGCGCCTTCCTGGGCGCCCACGAAATCGAGCGCCTGGATCGCGCCGAAGCCCCGCAGAAGCGGCAGGACGGTGGCTTCCTGGGCGCGGACCTTGCCGGCGAGGTCGTCAGTCATCAGGGCGTAGGGCAGGGTTCCCGCCTGGCCCCCGGCGATGATCTCGCGCAGGACTTCCTCGGATCTGGCGTTGGCGGGCGTGGTCGACATCGCCGGCGCCGCCGCGGGAATGGCCGGGACGGGCTGCTGCGTCCGCGCGGCGGGCTGGTCAAAACTGTTGGGCACGGTGGCCGCGGCGACCTGGGCCTGGGCCGCGGCGGGGACGAGCAGGAAGGCGGCGGCGAACAGAAGCGGCTTCATGGGGTCGTCTCCAGAACTGAACTCAGACGATGGCGGGCCAAAGCGACAGAACAAGGGCGGCCGCCGAGGCCGCGGCGGCGAGGGTGACGCTGACGATCATCCACGCCGGGGTCCGGGTCTCGCGTATGACAACGGTCCGGGGCTGGGGCGGGTTCTGCGCCAGACGCGACAGGGCCTTCAGGGTGTCGCGAAATTCTTCCAGCGCGTCGCGGACCTGGGCGTGGGGGCCCAGTTCGCGGCGGATCCAGCGTTCGACCACCGGTCGGGCCGCCTCCCACAGGTCGTGATCGGGATTCAGGCGCCGGGCGACGCCCTCGACCGACACCATGGTCTTCTGCAGCAGGATCAGCTCGGGCCGCAGATGCATGTCGAACAGGGCGGTGATCTCGAACAACTGGCCCAGCAGACGGCCCATCGACACCTGCGACGCCTGTTTGCCGATCACGGGTTCGCCGACGGCGCGCAGGGCCTGGGCGAAGGCCTCGACCGAATGTTCGGGCGGCACGTAGCCGGCCTCGAAATGCACCCGGCTGATGCGGTCGTAGTCGCGGCTCAGGAAGCCCCAGAGGATTTCCGCCAGATAGCGGCGCTCGCCATGGCCCAGACGGCCGACGATGCCGAAATCGATGGCGGTCAGCTCGGCCGGGGCGTGGCAGAACAGGTTCCCCTCGTGCAGGTCGGCGTGGAAGGTCCCGTAGTCGAGCGCCTGGGTCAGGAAGGCGCGCACCAGATTGTCGGCCAGGCCGTTGCGGTCCAGCCCGGGCTGATCCACCGCCGCCGGGTCGGTCATCGCCACGCCCGTGGCCCATTCCAGCGTCAGCACGCGCTTGCCGACCCCGTCCCAGACCACCGCCGGGGCGGACATGTGGCCGCCGCCGCCCTCGCGCACCTTGTCGAGGATGTCCTTGAGTTCGGAGGCCGCGGCCGCCTCCAGCCGCATGTCCAGTTCAAGCTGAAGCGCCCGCGCGATGGTCTCGACGAAGGCCGAGGGTTCCAGCCGGCGGGCCGGGGCCACGAAGCGGACGGCCAGCCGGGCCGCCAGCCGCATCGAGTCCAGCCCCTGCGCCACGCGGCGCTCGACGCCCGGCCGCAGCACCTTGACCGCCACCTTGCGGCCGTCGGCCAGCCAGGCCGGATGCGCCTGCGCCAGGGAGGCGGCGGCGACGGGCGGGCCGAAATCGGTGAACAGGCTCTCGACCGGGCGGCCCAGCGAACGCTCGACCTCGCGGCGCGCCTGTTCGACGGGGAAGGGCTCCAGCGCGTCCTTCAGCCGGCCCAGATCGCGGGCGAATTCGACGCCGAAGATGTCGGCGCGGGTGGCCAGGACCTGACCCAGTTTGATGGCCACCGGGCCCAGGTGTTCGAAGGCCTTGCCCAGCCGCTGGCCCGGACGGCCCTCGCGGCCTTCCTTGCCGGCGAAGGCGTGCAGAAGATGGGCCAGCCAGCGGATCCAGACCGGCAACAGCGGCGTGATCTCGCGCGGCGCCAGGGCGTCGTAGCGGACGAGGACCCAGCCCCAGCCCATCAGGCGCAGCCAGGCCTCGACCGGACGGCGCACAGGCACGGTCGCCGGCGGGGGCGGCGGCGTCGCGGGATCGATCCGGCTGGTCAGATCGCCCACCCGTGATGGATGGCGGCCACGCCGCCCGACAGGTTGGTCACCGTCACGCGGCTGAAGCCGGCGGCCTCGATCATGGATTTGAAGGTCGACTGGTCGGGGAAGCGGCGAATGCTCTCGACCAGATACTGGTAGCTGTCGCGGTCGCCCGCGACCCAGCCGCCGATGCGCGGAATGGCGTGGAAGGACCAGGCGTCATAGGCCTTGCGGACGGCCGAGGCGGTCGGGCGCGAGAATTCGAGGCACAGGAAGCGGCCGCCCGGCTTCAGCACGCGCCGGGCCTCGGCGAGGGCGACCGGAATATCGGCCACATTGCGGATGCCGAAGCTGATCGAATAGGCGTCGACCGAGGCGTCCGGCAGGGGCAGGGCCATGGCGTCGCCGACGCTCCAGCTCATCTCCGGCTCGCCGCCCTTTTCGACGCCGGCCATGATCATTTCTGCGTTGTAGTCCAGCACGATGACCGAGGCGTCCTGGCCCCCGCGCCGTTCCTGCGCCGCCCGCGCCATCTTCGCATAGCGCCGGGCCATGTCGCCCGTGCCGCCCGCGACGTCGAGGATGGTCTCGCCCGGACGCGGGTTCAGCTTCGCCGCCGCCGCGTCCTTCCAGAGGCGGTGCACGCCCGCGCTCATCAGGTCGTTCATCAGGTCGTAGTTCGACGCCACGCTGTCGAACACGCCGCGCACCATCTGAACCTTCTCCTTCGCGTCGACGTCGCGAAAGCCGAAGGACGAGGTCTTGCCTGAGGGCTGGGCCGTATCGGTCATTCTGGCGGTCTAGCGCGTCGCCGCCCCGCCGTCACCGGGCCGCGTGGTCGCGGCGCTCAGGTGTTCGTTCCGGTGTTGGGCCGCGGCACGCCAAGGTCCCTCATCAAACCGCGCATGGCGCCGTAGCAACCGCAGGCGGCCTTCTCGAGGGCGGGGCGATCGGTGATCTCGATCCAGCCGCGACCCCGGCGGATCAATCCCTTGTCCTCCAGTTCGGCTCCGACCTCGGACACGGTCGCTCGACGCACGCCCAGCATGCCCGCGATATCGGCCTGGGTCAGTCGGAAGCGGTCGTTGTCGGCGCGATCGTGGATGGTCAGCAGCCAGCGGGCCAGCCGTTCATCCAGCCGGTGCTGGGCGTTGCAGGCGGCGGCCTGCTGCACCTGGGCGAACAGGCTCTCGGTGAATTTGGCCAGGGCCGTGCGCATGGACTCGCTCTGACCCAGGGCGTCGGCGAAGACGTCGGACGGGCAGCAGGCCGAGACGCCCTCGACCTGGGCGATGGCCCGGCTGGCGGCGCGGGCGTTCAGGGGACCGCACGTCACGCCGACCAGCCCCTCGCGGCCGATGGCGGCGGTCTCGATCATGCGGTCGTCGTCGAGAATGGTCATCAGCGAGACGACGCCGCTCATGGGGAACCAGACTTCCTCGACCGCCTCGCCGGCGTCGTACAGCATCTGGCCCTGGGCGAACGGCCGTTCGTGCAGATGCGGCTCGATCCGTTTGCGGTCCGCGGGATCCAGCGCGGCGATCCACATATTGTCCATGGCGGGCTTCCGTTCCCTGAATAGCGACGCTCGTTAACGTCGAAGCTTCGCCGTGTGTTCCGCCGACTTGTGACAGTCCGTCGGGCGGGATAGGGCGGAGGGGACGCGGAGGATGAGATGACCGACCGGATTGACGTTGCGGAAGCCCTCAAGGGCCTGCCCCTGTGGCGAGAGGACGCCGGCGACCGGCCCGCGATCGCGCGCAAGCTGGCGTTCGCCGACTTCAACGCCGCCTTCGGCTTCATGACCCGCGTGGCCCTGAAGGCGGACAAGGTCGACCATCATCCGGAATGGTCGAATGTCTACAACCGGGTGGAAATCCTGCTGACGACCCATGACGCGGGCGGCGTGACCGCGCGGGACGTCGACATGGCGCGGTTCATAGACGAGACGGCCGTCGCGATGGGGGGACAGTGATGGGACGTGTCGAGGGCAAGAAGGCGCTGATCACCGGCGCGGCGGGCGGACTGGGCGCGGCCATGGCCTGGATGCTGGCGCGCGAAGGGGCGAAGGTCGCGGTCACAGACATCGACGGACCGCGCGCGCAGGCTCTGGCGGCGGCCATCAACGGCGACCATCCCGGCGCCGCCTTCGCCTTCGCCCATGACGTGGCGGACGAGGCGCAATGGGTCTCGGTGATCGAGGCGGCCGTCGGCGCGCTGGGCGGTCTGTCCATTCTCGTCAACAACGCCGGCGTGGGCGGGCCACTGTCCTTCGTCGAGGGGGACACGGTCGAGAACTGGCAGCGCCAGTACGACATCAATCTCAAGTCCGTGATGCTGGGCTGCAAACACGCCATGCCGCATCTGCGCGATGCGGCTCCGGCGTCGATCATCAACATCTCGTCGATCGCCGGGCTGGCGGCGGCGCCGGGTATGGGCGCCTACAACGCCACCAAGGCGGCCGTATGGATGTACACCAAGACCATCGCGCTGGAGGCTGCGAAGCAGGACTGGAACGTGCGCTGCAACTCGGTGCATCCGGTCTTCATCAAGACGCCGATCCTGGACCCGTTCATCGCCATGGCCGGCGGCGACGAGGCCAAGGCGCACGAGCGGCTGAGCCGCGGCATCCCGCTGAAGCGGATCGGCGAGCCTGACGACGTGGCGTACTGCGTCCTCTACCTCGCCTCGGACGAGTCGAAATTCGTCACCGGGACGGAGTTCAAGATCGACGGCGGCATGACGGCCCAGTGAGCGCCCGGTGAGAGCTCAGTCGAGCTTGTAGACCGTGTGGCAGGCGTTGCAGCTCTGACGCACCGCGGCCCACTCGGCGGCGAAGGCGGCGGCGTCCTCGCCGGCCGCCAGCTCGGCCAGACGGTCGGCCGCGGCGGCGTAGTCGGCGGCCTTCGCCTCGAAACCGGCGCGGTCGCTCCAGACCTCGGGCCGGGCCTTTGTCGGAACGCCGGCTTCCGGGCCGCTGCCGGCGGGGAACATGCCCGGGACGGCGTGGGCCCAGCGCGCCAGGGCGCGGCTGTTGAAGCGCTGGGTGGCCGGCGCCTGCCCGGCGTCGATCGACGCCTTGATCGAGCCCATGGCCACGCCCGACAGCAGCATCGCCGCCTGGCGGCCCTGGATGACGCCGGCCTCGCCCTCTCCCCGGGCATTGGCCGCGCCGCCGACGCACAACAGGCCCAGCACCGCGGCCGTGATCCATTTCCGCATCGTCGTCTCTCCCTTTGGGAGGGAGGCTCGATCGCCGGGCCGCGCGAGTCAATGACGCGCTCCGCCGTCCCGTTCTGATCCGGCCCCCTCGACGACCGGGACGTTTCCGGCTTAGGTCCGGGCAACGAGGGAGAGGAACCCCAATGACCGACACACCCGCGAGCGCGCCCGTCAGCGGCGTCAAGCGTATCGAACTGACGCTGCGCGCCCTGTTTCTGGGTTGCATCCTGGCGGTGATCTTCACCGCCGCGAACACCTATCTGGGTCTGAAGGTCGGGCTGACCTTCGCCTCGGCCATTCCGGCGGCGGTCATCTCCATGGCCATCCTGCGGATGTTCAAGGACTCGACCATCTGGGAAAACATGACGGTCCAGACCGTGGCCTCGGTCGGCGGGGCCATGAGCTCGATCATCTTCGTCCTGCCCGGTCTGGTCATGGTCGGCTGGTGGCTGGAGTTCCCGTTCTGGGAGTCGGTGCTGATCTGCGTCTTCGGCGGCATTCTGGGGGTGACCTTCTCCATTCCGCTGCGGCGCGCGCTCGTCGTCGAGGCGGGCCTGCCCTACCCCGAAGGCGTCGCGGCGGCCGAGGTGCTGACCGTCGGCTCGCGCGGGGCCGAACAGACCGAGAGCGCGGTGCGCGAGAACGCCATCGGCCTGTGGGTCGTGATCACCGGGGCGATCGTCTCGGCGGGCTATGCCCTGCTGGTCGCGGGCCGCGTGTTCGCGGGCGAGGCGGCGCGGTTCGTCAAGCTTCCGGCGGCGCTGGGCGGCGGAGCCACCGGCATCGGCTTCGGCATGCAGTTCGCCCTGCTGGGCGCCGGCCATCTGATCGGCCTCAGCGTGGGCCTGGCCCAGCTGTTCGGCCTGATCCTGGCCTGGTGCATCGCCGTGCCGATCCTGACCAGCCCCGAGACCATCGCCTGGCTGACGGCGCACGGCATTCCCTCGATCGCCACCACCCTGCCCGCGGGCGTGGGGGCCGAGGAACTGGCCAGCACCGTCTGGCGCCGCGAAGTGCGCTTCATGGGGGCCGGCGTCATCGGCGTGGCCGCCATCTGGACCCTGATCAAGCTGGCCGGCCCTCTGGTCGGGGGGCTGACCTCGGCGCTGGCGGCCAACCGCCGCCGCCAGGGCGGCGAGGTGCTGGACCGCACCGAGCAGGACATTCCGATCAACATCGTCGCCGGCCTGTCGGTCGCCTGCCTGATCGGCATCGGCTTCATCCTGGCCTGGTTCGCCAACGGCAATCCGACCCTGGCGAGCTCGACCGCCCTGCTGGTGGGCGGCGGACTGATCTATGTGGTCTTCATCGGCTTCGCCGTAGCGGCCATCTGCGGCTACATGGCCGGGCTGATCGGTTCGTCGAACAGCCCGGTGTCGGGCGTGGGCATCCTGGCCATCGTCATCGCCTCGGTGCTGATGCTGGGCGTGCTGGCGCTGGCGGGCCTGCCGGCCGATCCGTCGGTGGTGGCCTTCGCCCTGATCGTGACGGCGGTGGTCTTCGCCGTCGCCGTTATCGCCAACGACAACCTGCAGGACCTCAAGACCGGCCAGCTGGTCCAGGCCACGCCCTGGCGGCAGCAGACGGCGCTGATCGTCGGCGTCGTCGCCGGCGCCATCGTCATCCCGCTGATCCTCAACCTGCTGAACCAGGCCTTCGGCTTCGAGGGCGGACCCAGGGGGATCGCCGACGAACCGCTGGCGGCGCCCCAGGCGACGCTGATCTCGGCCCTGGCCAAGGGGGTGATCGAGGGCGGCCTGCGCTGGGACCTGATCGGCCTGGGCGCGGCTATCGGCGTGGTGATCATCGTCCTGGACGCCGCCCTGCGGGGCGCCACCCAGAGCCGGATGAAACTGCCGCCGCTGGCCGTCGGCATCGGCTTCTACCTGCCCGCCGCCGTGACCACGATGCTGGTCGTCGGCGCCGTCTGCGGCTGGTTCTACGACAAGGCGATCAAGACCACCCGGTTCGCCGACGTCGGCCGCCGGATGGGCGTGCTGCTGGCCTCGGGCCTGATCGTGGGCGAGAGCCTGTTCCTGGTCATGACGGCCGGCGTCATCGTCTCGACCGGCAACGATGCGCCGTTCGCCATGCTGCCCGAGGGCTCGACATGGCCGGCCATGCTGGCGGGGATCGCGGTCTTCGTCGTTCTGGTCTTCGTCCTCTACGGCTGGATCCGCGGACGGTCGGCCAAGGTCTAGGACGGCCTCAGCAATCGGGAGGGACCGGGCAGGCGTCGCAGCAGGCCCGGTCGCTCCCAGAAGGCGACCTCGGCGGGATCGGTCATGGCGACCCGCGCCCGGTAGAAGCCGGCGATCGCCCGGTCGTCCCCGCTCATGACCACGTCGCGCGCCTGCAGGTGGAAGGGGCCGATGGCGGCGGTGATGTCGTAGCGGTTCCACCAGCGGTCGGCGAAGCCGCCCAGCAGACGATATTTGGCCTTGAACGTCTCGAGCCCGCAGCAGGCGTGGTGCAGGACCACCGCGTCCGTCGACGGCAGGCGGCGGGCGCCTCCGTCCGGCCTGTCGAAATCATGCACGCCGAACGGCTGAAGCCCTGCAGAGGCGAGGCGAACGGCGGACTTGCCGTTGGAATAGAGGTTGAAGAAGCCGGCCCCGAACCGGGGAGAGCGGCGCAGGGCGTCGGCCAGGCGGGATCGCCGGAAACGATCCGGCGCATGTGGGCGACCGGCGCCTTGAACAGGGTGACGTCCGCAAAGGGACGATCCACGACCTCATGCTCGGGAACGGCCTCCAGATTGGGGAAGGCGACGACGTCGACCGGCGCGTTCCGCAAGGCGTCGAACAGGGCCCGCGCGTCCCCGCCCGCGGGGTAGAAAAGTTCGTCCACGTCGATGTGCAGCAACCAGTCGAGGCCGTCGCGCCGCGCCCGGTCCGCGATCATGCTCGCATTGAGCAACTGGCGGGCCATGACCTCCTGGTCGATCGAGGCCGCCATGTCCGCGAACAGGGGCGACCCGCGCCATCCGGCCCGCCAGGCGTCGTCGCCGGCGACCGCCTCGACGCCGGGTCGTCCGGCGACCCTGGCGAAATCCGGGTCCGCCGGATCGTCGAAGACCAGATAAAGGCGGCTGAAACCCACGGCCTGATGCCAGGCGATGAAGTCGTCGAGGAAGGCCCCCGCGTTGCGCAGGGTGGTGACGATCGCAGGCCCGCCGGCCGGCGGAACAGGGGTGTGAATCTCCATCGGCGCCGGTTGTAGCGGGTGTCGCGGCGGCGCGCACCGACCTTCCCCGTGCGTTCGCGGCCGGCCCTGATCGCCTTCGCGCCGCCGTTTTCCTGAGCGATAGAGCCGGCGTTACGCCGGTGCGTGTTCGTCACGCACTGGCGTTTCCGCGTCCCTCACTGTAAGAGGCGCGCGCCTTCCCGCAATCATGCCCCTTGCAGCGGTCCCGGACGTTCCGTGGCCGAACACAGACCGCCCGAGCCCGAAATGAACCTGCGTAACGTCGCCATCATCGCCCACGTCGACCACGGCAAGACCACGCTGGTTGACCAGCTTCTGGCCCAGTCGGGCGTGTTCCGAGCCAATGAGGCGACGACCGAGCGCGCCATGGACTCCAACGATCAGGAGCGCGAGCGCGGCATCACCATCCTGGCCAAATGCACGAGCGTGCTCTGGAACGGCAAGGCGGGCGAGACCCGCATCAACATCATCGACACCCCCGGCCACGCCGACTTCGGCGGCGAGGTGGAGCGCATCCTGGGCATGGTGGACGGCTGCGTCCTGCTGGTCGACGCCGAGGAAGGCGTCATGCCGCAGACGAAATTCGTGCTGACCAAGGCGCTGAAGATGGGCCTGCGTCCGATCCTGTGCATCAACAAGGTCGACCGCGCCCACGCTGATCCCGACAAGGTCCACAACGCCGCCTTCGACCTGTTCGCCGCCATCGGCGCGACGGACGAGCAGCTGGACTTCCCGCACATCTACGCCTCGGGCCGCGCCGGCTGGGCCACGCTGGACCTGAACCAGCCGTCCGACAACCTGGGCCCGCTGTTCGACCTGATCGTCGACCACGTGCCGGCCCCCAAACAGGTCGAGGCCGCCGAGAAGCCGTTCCAGATCCTGAACGTGCTGATCGAGAGCGACCCCTTCCTGGGCCGTCTGCTGACCGGCCGCATCGAAAGCGGCAAGGCCGTTCCCGGCATGGCCATCAAGGCCCTGTCGCGCGACGGCAAGATCCTTGAACAGGGCCGCATCACCAAGGTGCTGGCCTTCCGCGGCCTGAAGCGTCAGCCGGTGGACAGCGCGGAAGCGGGCGACATCGTCGCCATCGCCGGCATGTCCAAGGCGACCGTGGCCGACACCCTTTGCGCGCTGGAAGTCACCGACGCCCTGCCCGCCCAGCCGATCGACCCGCCGACCATCTCCATGACCGTCTCGGTCAACGACAGCCCGCTGGCCGGCCGCGAAGGCGACAAGGTCCAGTCGCGCGTGATCCGTGACCGCCTGCTGAAGGAAGCGGAGGCCAATGTGGCCATCCGCGTCACCGAGACCGGCGGCAAGGACGCCTTCGAGGTCGCCGGCCGCGGCGAACTGCAACTGGGCGTGCTGATCGAGAACATGCGCCGCGAGGGCTTCGAGCTGTCGATCTCGCGTCCGCGCGTGGTCTATCAGACCGGCGAGAACGGCGAACGGCTGGAGCCGATCGAGGACGTCGTCATCGACGTCGACGACGAATACACCGGCGTGGTCATCGAGAAGCTGTCGGCCCGCAAGGCCGAGCTGAAGGACATGGGCCCGTCGGGCGCCGGCAAGACCCGCCTGACGCTGAAGTCGCCGTCGCGCTCGCTGATCGGCTACCAGGGCGAGTTCCTGACCGACACGCGCGGTTCGGGCGTGCTGAACCGCGTGTTCAGCCACTATGAGCCGCACAAGGGCGCCATCGAGGGCCGTCTGAAGGGCGTGCTGGTCTCGAACGGCGACGGCGAGACCGCCGCCTTCGCCCTGTGGAACCTCGAGGACCGCGGCGTCATGTTCGTCGGCGGCGGCGAGAAGACCTACCAGGGCATGATCATCGGCGAGAACGCCCGTTGGGACGACCTCGACGTCAACCCGATGAAGGCCAAGCAGCTGAACAACATCCGCGCCGCCGGCAAGGATGAGGCCGTTCGCCTGACCCCGCCGCGCCGCCCCTCGCTGGAACAGGCCATCGCCTACATCGAGGAAGACGAACTGGTGGAGGTGACGCCCAAGTCGATCCGCCTGCGCAAGGCCGTGCTGAACCCCTCGTTCCGCAAGAAGCGCGTCCGCGAGGAATAGGCCGACCGCGACATTCTTCCGGTCGACGCCCCGGCGAGGGCGGCCTAGTTTCGGGCCGTCCGGCGCCGGCTGGCGCCGCCCGCGAAGGAGTCGACCCATGGTCCGCCTGATCGCAGCCGCATCCCTGGCCGCCCTGTTGCTGGCCGGATGCCAACCTCAATCCACAGAGACGAAGACGGAAGCGCCGGCGGCGCCGGCCGCGCAGCCCGTAACCGGGCCGCCGTCGGCCGGACAGGCCGCTCCCGCCTTCACGCTTGTCGATTCCGGGGGGACGCAGCGGTCGCTGGCCGACTTCCGCGGCAAGACCGTGGTGCTGGAGTGGACCAACGAGGGCTGCCCCTATGTGAAGAAGCACTACACAGGCGCGATGCAGGCCCTGCAGCGGGAGGCGACCGGCGACGGCGTGGTGTGGCTTACGATCATCTCGTCCGCGCCCGGGACGCAGGGCCATGTCGAGGGTCAGGCGGCGCGGGAGTGGCGCATCCGGACCAATGGCGCGGCGACCTATTTGCTGCTCGATCCGACCGGTCAGGTCGGCAAGCTGTACGACGCGAAGACCACGCCGGACATGCGGGTGATCGACGCCGACGGGACGCTGAGATTCGTGGGCGGCATCGACGACCGGCCGACCAACAAGCCCGAGGATCTGGAAGGGGCGAACAATTTCGTCCGCGCGGCCCTGGCGGACATGAAGGCGGGCCGGCCGGTCCAGGCGGCCTTCGCGACGCCCTACGGCTGTTCGGTGAAGTATCCGGAGACGGTGGGGACCTGAACGGGCCCTAGACCTCGGGCTGCGGCGGGGCCGTGATGACCTCGACGTTGTCGTTCAGCAGATAGGCCAGCTCGTCCAGCGCCACGCGTCGCTCGGCGGGCGTGGCGGCGGCCTCGACGGCCGCGATCCTCTTCGGCATGTCTTCCGAGATGCCGCGCAGGATGCATTTCAGATCGCCGTCCGTACCGCGTTCCTTGAGGATCAGGTGACCCTGCATGTCGCTGGCGGCCAGCGCTTCGGCCTGGGCCTTGAAGCCGGTGAAGGCGGGGCTTGCGGCGAAGTCGGACTGGTTCATCACGCCGGCGTCGATCCAGCCCTGGACCACGCTCTTCAGCGCGCCTGAACGGGACACGATGTCGGCGAACAGGGGCTCTCCGGCGACCGGGGCGGGCGCCGCGACCGGAGCCGGCGGCTGGGCCGCGGCCAGGGCCACATTCGGATCGGAGAGAAGCAGGGAAACCGCCAGGGCGACGCCGCAGGACATGGCGAACCTCATTTATATGGGCCGAATCACGGATTCAGCGTTGAACCGGCTTACGCCACACCCGTAAACGGGGGCTTACCCCCCCGCTCTGCGAGTCCCGCCCATGACCGCCCGCACCCAGGCTTTGAACATGCTCCGCGCCGTGGCGCGCAAGGACGCGGGCGGGCGTATCGCGCACCGGTTCGCCACCGACCCCGGCCGGATGGAGCGGATGGGAGTCGAGGCGGCGGGCCTGTATCTCGACCTGTCGAAACAGTCCTGGAGCGCCGAGGGGTTCGAGGCCGCCCTGGATCTGGCGCGCACCTGCGACGTCGAGGGGCGCCGCGACGCCCTGTTCCGCGGCGAGGCGGTCAACAACACCGAGGGCCGCGCCGTGCTGCATCCCGCGCTCCGCGCGAGCGAGGGCGCCGAGTTCAAGGCCTTGGGCGAGGCGGTCTCGGCCGAGGTCGACGCCGTCCGCGGCGCCATGGCCGAGTTCGCCGGCGACATCCGCTCGGGCGCCGAGACCGGCGGGACCAAACAGCCGTTCACGGCCATCGTCCACATCGGCATCGGCGGGTCCGATCTCGGGCCCCGTCTGCTGTGGGACGCCCTGCGGCCGCTGGAGCCCGCCATCGAGGTGAGGTTCGTCGCCAACATCGATCCGCGCGACATGGGCGAGGCCCTGGCCGGGCTGGATCCGGAGACGACCCTGGTCGTGGTCGTGTCCAAGACCTTCACGACGCAGGAGACGCTGGCCAACGCCGATCTGGCCAAGGCCTGGCTGGCCGAAAGCCTGTCGCCGCGACGCATGGTCAAACACCTGATCGGGGTCACGGCGGCGCCGGACAAGGCCGAGGCCTGGGGCTGCGGCCGCACCTTCGGCTTCCGCGACTGGGTGGGCGGCCGCTATTCGCTGTGGTCGGCGGTCAGTCTGTCGGTCGCCGTGGCCCTGGGTTGGGACGTGTTCGAGCGCGTGCTGGACGGGGCCCGGGCGATGGACGAGCATTTCCGGGAGGCGGCGCTGGAGATGAACGCGCCGATCCTGCTGGCCATGGCCCAGGTCTATAACGTCGAGGGCATGGGGCGGACGGCGCGGACGGTCGCCCCCTACGCCCACGGCCTGCGCCGGCTGCCCGCCTTCCTGCAGCAGCTGGAGATGGAGTCGAACGGCAAGCGGGTGAAGCGCGACGGCTCGGCCGTCGATACGGCGACGGGTCCCGTGGTGTTCGGCGAGCCCGGCACCAACGGCCAGCACGCCTTCTTCCAGCAGATTCACCAGGGGCCGCAGGTCATTCCCGCCGAGTTCGTGGTCGTGGGCCACACCTCGGACGGCGCCATGGACGCACGCGAGGGCGACGCGCCCCTGTGGTCCAACGCCCTGGCCCAGGCCCAGGCCCTGATGGTCGGCAAGACCGAGGCAGAGGCGCGGGCCGAACTGCTGGCGTCCGGCGCCGGCGCCGGGGAGGCCGACCGGCTGGCGCCGCACAGGACGTTCCCCGGCGACCGGCCCTCGACCACCATACTGATGGACGCCCTGACGCCAGAGGCGGTCGGGGCGCTTCTGGCCCTGTACGAGCACAAGACCTTCGTCGAGGGCGTGATCTGGGACATCAACAGCTTCGACCAGTGGGGCGTGGAGCTGGGCAAGGTGCTGGCGAAGGCGATTCTGAAGGATGTCGCCGACGGCGAACCGTCCGCCGGCCTGGACCCCTCCACCGCCGAGCTGATGAAACGGCTGATGGTCTGACACGAAAAAAGGGCGGGCGCCGGAGCGCCCGCCCTTCCCGACCTCGTCCGACCCTACTCACGCGGCCGGTCGAAACCCTTGATCACCAGCGGCGGTCGTAGCGGTAGTCGCGCGCGCGGTGGTTCTGCCAGCTGCGCCACTCGCCGTGGTTCCGCCAGAAGCGGCCGTCGCGGTAGTAGCCCCGGCCCGAATAGGTCCGGCCCTCCACATAGGCGCCATAGCCGTTGTTGTAGCCGTAGGAACGGTCCCGGCTGTTGATGCCGTGCTCGCGTTCCCAGTGACCCAGGTTCCGGTAGCAGCGGCCGTCGCGATAATACTGGCAGTCGGGACCGCGATAGGTTCCCTGCTGGCCGTAGTAGCGGTTGTCCTGGGTCGACACGCCGAGAACCGCGCGCACGGCGGCGTCGATCAAGGGGTCGCCATAGGACTGGGCGGCGGCGGGGCCTGCCGAGGCGAGGCCCATCGCGAGTGCGGCCGCTGCGCCGGCGCCGACGGTCTTCAGATTGAGGAAATTACGCATCGGATTGCTCCTTGCTGCTCGCCGATCGATCGGCATTGGGGGCAATCTATGCGCGCGCGCCTGTACGCAGCCGGAGCGGGCTGTTCAGGTTCCAGTCAGGTCCGGGCCACGCGGTCGCCCGAATTCCGGCTCCGCTCCGCTTGACGGCGACCGTCCGCAACCCTACTTGCCGCTCGCGTTAGCACTCGGGCGCGACGGCTGCCAAAAGCACCCGCGTTCGGGATCAATCGAAGAAGTTTGGAGACAATCAGATGGCGTTTCGTCCGCTCGGCGACCGCGTGCTCGTGAAGCGCGTGGAAGAGGAATCGAAGACCAAGGGCGGGATCATCATCCCTGACTCGGCCAAGGAAAAGCCCCAGGAGGGCGAAGTCGTCGCCGTGGGCCCCGGCGCCCGTGACGAAGACGGCAAGCACGTGCCGATGGACCTGAAGGCCGGCGACCGCATCCTGTTCGGCAAATGGTCGGGCACGGAAGTGAAGATCGACGGCGCTGATCTCATCATCATGAAGGAGGCGGATGTACTGGGCGTGCTCTCGTAAGCACCGGTATTTTCTCGCCATTCTACCTAGTTAAATCAGAATCAGGAGCTGCCAGATGGCCGCCAAACAAGTCATGTTCTCCACCGATGCGCGCGAAAAGATGCTGCGCGGCGTCAACGTCCTGGCCAATGCGGTCAAGGTGACCCTGGGGCCCAAGGGCCGCAACGTCGTGATCCAGAAGTCCTTCGGCGCCCCGCGCTCGACCAAGGACGGCGTCTCGGTGGCCAAGGAAATCGAGCTGGAAGACGCCTTCGAGAACATGGGCGCCCAGATGATCCGCGAGGTCGCCTCCAAGACCAATGACAAGGCCGGCGACGGCACCACCACCGCCACCGTCCTGGCCCAGTCGATCGTCCAGGAAGGCCTCAAGGCCGTGGCCGCCGGCATGAACCCGATGGATCTGAAGCGCGGCATCGACAAGGCCGTGACCGCCGTCCTGGCCGACATCAAGGCCTCGAGCCGCAAGGTCAGCGCCAACTCCGAGATCGCCCAGGTCGGCACCATCTCCGCCAACGGCGACCAGGAAGTCGGCGACATGATCGCCAAGGCCATGGAAAAGGTCGGCAACGAGGGCGTCATCACCGTCGAGGAAGCCAAGACCGCCGAGACCGAACTCGACGTCGTCGAGGGCATGCAGTTCGACCGCGGCTACCTGTCGCCCTACTTCATCACCAACGCCGACAAGATGGAGGTCCAGCTCGAGGAGCCGCTCATCATGCTGCACGAGAAGAAACTCTCGTCGCTGCAGTCGATGCTGCCGATCCTGGAAGCCGTGGTCCAGTCGGGCCGCCCGCTGCTGATCATCGCCGAGGACATCGAGGGCGAGGCCCTGGCCACCCTGGTGGTCAACAAGCTGCGCGGCGGCCTGCGCGTCGCCGCCGTCAAGGCTCCGGGCTTCGGCGACCGCCGCAAGGCCATGCTGGAGGACATCGCCGTCCTGACCGGCGGCCAGGTCATCTCGGAAGACCTCGGCATCAAGCTGGAAAACGTCACCCTGGACATGCTGGGCAAGGCCAAGAAGGTCACCATCACCAAGGACGACACCACCATCGTGGACGGCGTCGGCGAGAAGGACGCGATCGAGGCCCGCATCGGCCAGATCAAGACCCAGATCGAGGCGACCACCTCGGACTACGACAAGGAGAAGCTGCAGGAACGTCTGGCCAAGCTGGCCGGCGGCGTCGCGGTCATCCGCGTCGGCGGCTCGACCGAGGTCGAGGTCAAGGAGAAGAAGGACCGCGTCGACGACGCCCTGAACGCCACGCGCGCGGCGGTCGAGGAAGGCATCGTCCCCGGCGGCGGCATCGCCCTGCTGAAGGCGACCAAGGCCCTGGAAGGCCTGAAGGGCGACAACGCCGACCAGACGGCCGGCATCGCCATCATCCGCCGCGCCATCCAGGCCCCGATCCGTCAGATCGTCGAGAACGCGGGCGTCGAAGGCAGCATCGTCGTCGGCAAGGTGCTTGAAAACGCCTCGGCCACCTACGGCTTCAACGCCCAGACGGAAGAGTATGTCGACATGATCCAGGCCGGCGTCATCGACCCCGCCAAGGTCGTGCGCACGGCTCTGCAGGACGCCGCCTCGGTGGCCGGCATCCTGATCACCACCGAAGCGGCCGTGGCCGACGCGCCGAAGAAGGCCTCGGCCGGCGGCGCCGGCGGCGGCATGGGCGGCGGCATGGGCGGCATGGGCGACATGGACTTCTAAGTCATGTCGTTCAGATCACCCTCGATCAGGTAACGCCCGTCGAGCGTCACGTAACCGAAGTTCAGCCCAGACTGGACCTCGTAGATTCCAGGCAACGGCGTGGGACGCACGGCGTCCACTTGCGTGCCCTTCAGGCGTGCCGAGATGAGCTGGCGCAGCGCTTCCATGTCGTTCGGGTCGGCCGGCTGCACCGGCGCCGTCGTGGTGCCCGTACCCGTGCCCGCCGAGGCGGAGGTGTTTGCCTCCTCTTCCAGCGGCGGAGCGCAACCCGCGAGCGCCATGACGGCAAGGAGCATCGGAACCAGTAGCTTCTGCATGGAGGAGGACCTGTTGATCAGCGTTCATTGTAAGGGGAAGGAAACCCGCTACGCGCTGTGACGTCGTGCACAAGGGGACCCCGGAATCGCCTTGTTCGTTCATTCATCGCCGCCCAGAATCCTTTCATCGACCCAGGCACCCGCAAACGTCCCGTCTCCGGGCCGAGCAGACAGCCCAGGCAACATCGAACGCCCCCATGGCCAAACGCACTCTCTTCATCGCCTATGGCCGCATGCTGGCGGGGGTGTTGCTGATCGTGGCCCTCGCGTACCTGGGCGTTCCCAACGCCTGACGCGAGCCATCCCGGCGTCGCATCCGCTTCCAGATCCCGGCCGCCGCCGGCTCAGCCGCGCGGATGATGCTTGGCGTGCAGATCGCGCAGTCGCGTCC
>NZ_JAKFEB010000186.1:0-13339 GCF_036677305.1 Brevundimonas sp.
GTTCAGGCCGGGAATGATCTGCGCGGTCGCGGAAGCGGGCGCGGCCCAGCCTTGCCAGCCGCTCCAGCCCTGGGCGGAGGGCGTCGAGGGGCTGAAGGCGGCGCCCGTGTGGGGGCGGAAGCCGGCCAAGGCGTCGGCGGCGACGGTGGTCGAGGCGCGGTGACCGGCGCCGGCCAGGGCGTGGCGCAGGGCGCCGACGATCAGGCCACGCACCAGCGCCGGATCGCGGAAGCGGACCTCGGCCTTGGCCGGGTGGACGTTCACATCGACGTAGAGCGGGTCGATCTCGAGGAAGAGGACCGCCGCCGGATGCCGGTCGCGGGCGAGGAAGTCGGCATAGGCGCCGCGCAGGGCGCCTTGCAGCAGCCGGTCCTTCACGGGGCGGCCGTTGACGAACAGATACTGATGGCCGGCATTGCCGCGCGAATAGGTCGGCAGGCCCGCGTAGCCGGTGAGGCGGACGTTGTCGCGCGACTGGTCGATCAGCAGGGCGTTGGCCTCGAAGTCGCGGCCCAACAGGGCGGCGAGCCGCTTCAGCCGGCCGGCGTCGCCGGGATGTTCGGCGGGCAGGCGCAATGTGGTCTTGCCGTCGAGGTCGAGGGTGAAGGCGACGCCCTCATGGGCCATGGCCTGACGCTTGATCTCCTCCGAGATGGCCATGGCCTCGGACCGCTCGGACTTCATGAATTTCAGGCGGGCGGGGGTGGCGTAGAAGAGGTCGCGGACCTCGACGCGGGCGCCGTGGGGCCCCGGGAAGCCGGCGGGGGAGACGGGGCGCTGGTCGCCGCCTTCCACCGTGATGGCGTGGGCGTCGCCGCCGTCGCGGGGGCGGCTGGTGATGGTCAGCCGGGCCACCGAGCCGATCGACGGCAGGGCCTCGCCGCGGAAGCCGAGGGTGTGGATGCGCAGCAGGTCGACGTCGCCCGCATCGTCCGGCTCCAGCTTGGAGGTGGCGTGGCGCTCGACCGCGAGGGCCAGCTGGTCCGCCGCCATGCCGTGTCCGTCGTCGGCGATGAGGATGCGGCTCAGGCCGCCGCCGTCGGCCTGGATTTCGATGCGGGTGGCCCCGGCGTCGAGCGCGTTCTCGACCAGCTCCTTGATGGCGCTGGCCGGGCGTTCGACGACCTCGCCGGCGGCGATGCGGTTGACCGTTTCAGGGGGGAGGCGGCGGATGAGCATGGATTCGGAAGTATGCCGCTTTCCGTCATCCGTAAGTAGGGAAACGCCGATCAACTCGCCTCCGGTAGCGCGCGGCGCGGGGAGCGGGTCCCGGTTCGGGGCTGAAGTGTCCGCGCGAAAAACGTGGGACATTTTCGGACATTTCGGACAATTCGGTCATTTTTACCTCTGAAAACAACGACTTTTGGAGTCGCTTCGATGTCCGCGGCGCGGCGACGGACATTTTTGGATCGGGCGCTCCCCGGGATGGACGGGAAAGCATCGCACGAAGGCTTCCTGCGGCTACCGAATGACGCTGCCTGGGAGGAGACAGGGTGACGGATCAACGGGTTGGCGTTTGTAATCCGTATGGCTGGCGGCGAAATGCTCGCATTGTCTCCTCCCTGTCGCGAAGCGATGGGGAGGGGGACCCCGAAGGGGTGGAGGGGTAAGGCGGCGCGGCTCCCCTCCGTCACGGCGCGAAGATGCGCCGCGCCACCTCCCCATCGGAGATGGGGAGGAGACGGGATGGTCAGCTCACTTCCGCCAGCGCCTCTTCCGCCGCGACCCAGGCGGCTTCGGCGGCGTCGAGGTCAGACTGGGTCTTCGCCCGCGCGCGGGTCAGGCCTTCGAGGGCCTTGGGGTTGTTGACCGAGGCGTTGGCCATGTCGTCGTCGATGCGGGCGATCTCGGCGGTCAGCTGGCTCATCCGTTCCTCGGCCTTCTTCACCGCGTGACGCAGAGTCGAGGGCGAAGGGCCTGATTTCTTTTCGTTCTTCTTGCCCTTGTTGTTCTGCGCAGGCGCGGCGGCCGCCGCCGTCTCTTCCTTGATCTGGCTCGGCTTGACCGCGGCCATCTTCGCCCGGTCGAGGACGAATTTCGCATAGTCGTCCATGTCGCCCTCGAAGGGCTTCACCGTGCCGTCGGCGGCCAGCCACAGGCGGTCGGCGACCATCTCCATCAGCGACCGGTCGTGGGTGATCAGGATGACGGCGCCCGAATATTCGTTCAGGGCGTCGAGCAGGGCGCGGCGGCTGTCGATGTCGAGGTGGTTGGTCGGTTCGTCGAGGATCAGGATGTGCGGCGCGTCCATCGCCACCTGGTTGAGCAGCAGGCGGGCGCGTTCGCCGCCGGACAGGCTGGCGACGGTGGTTTCCTGCTTCTCATAGCCCAGACCCCATTGCGCCAGTTTCGAGCGACGGGCGCTCTCGGGGGCGTCGGGCATGGCGCGGCGGATGATCTCCAGCGGCGTGTCCGTGGGGTCCATGGCCTCGATCTGGTGCTGGTGGAACCAGCCCACCCGCATCTTGCGGTCGCGGTGCAGCTCGCCTTCGGAGACGTCCAGCGCCCCGGCGATCATTTTGGCGAAGGTCGACTTGCCGGCGCCGTTGACGCCCAGCAGGCCGATGCGGTCGTCCAGATCCATGCGCAGGTTGAGATTGCGCAGGATCGGGCGGCCCGGCTCGTAGCCGACGTTGGCCCGCTCCAGCCGGATCAGCGGCGGCGCCAGCGGGCGCGGCGGGGACGGCAGGATGAAGGGGGCGACGCGTTCCTCGATGGTCGTGGCCACGGGCTGCATCTTGGCCAGCCGCTTCATGCGCGACTGGGCCTGGGCGGCCTTGGAGGCCTTGGCCTTGAAGCGGTCGACGAAGGCCTGGAGGTGGGCGCGTTCGGCGTCCTGCTTGGCCTTGGCCGACATCTGCAGTCGGGCCTTTTCGGCGCGGGCCTTTTCGAACTGGTCGTAGTTGCCCGTGTAGAGCTCGAGCGTCCGGTTCGCGAGGTGCAGGATGTGGGTGCAGACCTCGTTCAGCATCTCGCGGTCGTGGGAGATGATCAGGGCCGTGTGCGGGTATTTCTTGAGGCGGGCCTCGAGCCACAGGGCGCCTTCCAGATCGAGGTAGTTGGTCGGTTCGTCGAGCAGCAGCATGTCCGGCTCGGCGAACAGGGCCGCGGCCAGGGCCACGCGCATGCGCCAGCCGCCGGAGTATTCCGACATCGGCCGCTGCTGGTTCTCCTGGCTGAAGCCGAGGCCGACGAGGATTTCGGCGGCGCGGGCGGGGGCGGCGTCGGCGTCGATCTCGATCAGCCGGGTCCAGATCTCGCCCATCTCTTCCGGCTCGGCGGTTTCCAGACGGCCCAGCAGGCTGTGGCGCTCCTCGTCGGCCTCGAGGATGGTCTCAAGCACGCTGACGGGCGTGGCCGGGTGTTCCTGATCGACCGAGCCGATGCGGGCGGTCTTGGGCAGGCTGATCTCATCGCCGCCGGCGGCCAGTTCGCCGAGGATCAGCTTGAACAGGGTCGACTTGCCGATGCCGTTGCGGCCGACCAGCCCGACCTTGGCGCCGGGCGGCAGGGAGACGGAGGCGTCCTCGAGGAATTTGCGGCCCCAGGCGTTGAAGGTCAGGTCGGTGATCTGGAGCATGGTCGGTCGAAATCTCGGGCCGCCCCTGACGCATCGGACCGCCTTGCGGCGGGCGAAAGAGGCAAAATTGTGTGGCGGTTGGAAACCGGGGAGGGCGCCGCTATAAGCCCGCGACCCTCAATCTCCCAACAAGAAGTCACCTCCATGACCGAACGCACCTTCTCGATCATCAAGCCCGACGCCACGCGCCGCAACCTGACGGGCGCCATCAACGCCGTGATCGAGGCCGCCGGCCTGCGCATCGTGGCCCAGCGCCGCGTCAAGCTGACCGACGCGCAAGCCAAGAAATTCTACGAAGTCCACGCCGAGCGCCCGTTCTACGGCGAGCTGGTCGGCCAGATGACGGCCGAGCCGGTCGTCGTCCAGGTTCTGGAAGGCCCGAACGCCGTCGCCGCCTATCGCGAAGTCATGGGCGCCACCAACCCGAAGGACGCCGCTGACGGCACGATCCGCAAGCAGTTCGCCCTGTCGATCGGCGAGAACTCGGTCCACGGTTCGGACTCGATCGAGAACGCGGGCATCGAGATCGCCCAGTTCTTCACGGACGACCAGATCGTCGGCTGATCGGTTCACACCGGACACACTGAACGCGGCCGGGTCGGTGACGACCCGGCCGTTTTCGTGTCAGCCTGCCGCCTTCACGGGGATTCGCCATGAAGGACTACGGTCGCAGGGGCGTCATGCTGGCCGCGGCCCTGTCGGCTCTGGCCGGCTATGTCGACGCGGTGGGGTTCATGACCCTGGGCGGCTTTTTCGTCTCCTTCATGAGCGGCAACTCGACCCGGCTGGGCGTTGGCCTGGCCCTGGGGGAATGGATGCAGGCGGCCATCGCGCTGGGCCTGATCGTCCTGTTCGTGACCGGGGTGGTGATCGGCGCGACGGTGGCCCGGCGCTTTGGAGAAGGGCGGCGATCCGCGGTTCTCGCCGCCGAGGCCGTCCTGCTTCTGATCGGCGCGGGGCTGTGCACCGCCGGCTGGCGCGAGGCCGGGATGGCGGCTGTGGTTCTGGCCATGGGCGTGGAGAACGCGGTCTTCCAGCGAGAGGGGGATGTCGGGGTCGGCCTGACCTATATGACCGGGACCCTCGTGCGGATGGGGCAGCGCCTCACCACGGCCCTGCACGGCGGGCCGCGCTGGGACTGGGCGCCCTTCCTGATGCTGTGGGTCGGCCTGTCCGTCGGCGGGGCGATCGGGGCGATCAGTTTCCTGCACTTCGGCGTGCTGGCGCTCTGGACGGCCTTCGGGATCGTCGCCGGACTGACGGTTCTGGTGGCGGGCGCGGAGGCGAGGGCGCAAGGCGGTTGAACGAAGACGGCCCCGGCGAGCGATCGCCGGGGCCGTTGTCGTTTCGGAGCGGGGTCCGCCTACCAGATGCGGGCGCGGGCCTCGGGGGCGAGATATTGCTCATCGCCCGGCTGAACGCCGAACGCCGCATACCAGGCGTCGATGTTCCGCGGCGACACCGCGGCCCGGTACTGGGCCGGGGAGTGCGGATCGACGGTGACCTGCTGGCGCAGGGCCTCGTCGCGGGTGTTGTTGCGCCACACCTGGGCCCAGCCGAGGAAGACGCGCTGGTCGCCGGTCAGGCCGTTGATGACCGGCGCTTCCGCCCCGTTCAGCGACATGTGGTAGGCGTCGAGCGCCAGCAGCAGGCCGCCCAGGTCGGCGATGTTCTCGCCCATGGTCAGGTCGCCGTTGACGTTCGCCCCTTCCAGCGGGCTCAGGGCCGAGTATTGCGCGCCCAGAACGGCGGCGCGGGCCTCGAATTTGGCGGCGTCCTCGGCGGTCCACCAGTCGCGCAGCACGCCGTCGCCGTCGGTCTTGCGGCCCTGGTCGTCGAAGCCGTGGGTGATCTCGTGGCCGATGACGGCGCCGATGCCGCCGTAGTTGACCGCCGGATCGGCGTTCGGGTCGAAGAAGGGCGCCTGCAGGATGGCGGCCGGGAAGACGATCTCGTTCCGGACGGGGTTGTAGTAGGCGTTCACCGTCTGCGGGGTCATGCCCCACTCCAGCGGGTTCACCGGCTTGCCCAGCTTGTTGACGTTGAAGGCCCATTCGAAGGCCGCCGAGCGTTCGACGTTGCCGTACAGGTCGCCCGGCTCGAGGCGCAGGCCGTCATACTCGCGCCATTCGTCGGGATAGCCGATCTTCACCCCGAAGCGGCTCATCTTGTAGAGGGCCTGCTGCCTGGTTTCCGGGCTCATCCAGTCGAGGCCCTCGATGCGGGCGGTCATGGCGCGGCGCAGGTTCGAGACCAGCTCTTCCATCTGGGCCTTGGACTCGGCGGGGAAGTGACGCGCCACGAACTCGCGGCCCAGCACCTCGCCCAGCGAACCGTCGACCTGGGCGACGCCGCGCTTCCAGCGGGGACGGTTCTCGGGCTGGCCGCCCAGGGTCTTGCCGTAGAAGTTGAAATTGTTCTCGACGAAGGCGCTCGACAGCCAGGGCGAGGCCTGGTCGACGACGTGGAAGGCCTGCCAGGACTGCAGGGTCGCGATCGGCGTTTCGGCGAAGACGCGCGCCATGCCGGGGAAGGCGGTGTTGTTGGCGGCGATCAGGGTCGGAACATGGCCGATGCCGGCGCCCTGGGCCCAGGACGCCCAGTCGAAGCCGGGGGCCGCCGCGGCCAGTTCGGCGACGGTGGCGGGGTTGTAGATCTTGTCGATCTGGCGGTTCTGGACCTGGGTCCAGTGCTGTTCGGCGATCCGGGTCTCGAAGGCGACCACGTCGGCGGCGGCCTGCTCGTGGTCAGGCCAGCCGGCCAGTTCCAGCGCCTTGGCGACATAGGCCTGATAGGCCGTCTTCTGGGTCGCGAAGCTGTCTTCCAGATAGTAGTCGCGGTCGGGCATGCCGAGGCCGCCCTGGCCGATGTAGACCGTGATCGTCTTCGGGTCCTTCAGGTCCTCGAAGATCTGCGCGCCGAACAGGCTGGAGCCGAAGCCGCCCTGGGTGCGGCCCATCAGGCCGGCGATCTCTTCGCGGGTGTCGGCGGCGCGGACCTCGGCCAGATCGGCCTGCAGGGGCGAGGCGCCGAGGCGCTCGACCGTCGCCTCGTCCATGAAGCTGCCGTAGAAGGCGCCGATGCGGGCGGCGTCGGGGCTGCTGGTCGGATTGGCGACGCTTTCCTCGATGATGGTGCGCAGGTTCTCCTGCGACCGGTCGTGCAGCATGTGGAAGGCGCCGTACGAGGTGCGGTCGGCCGGGATCGGCGTGTTCTTCAGATATGTGCCGTTGGCGTAGCGGTTGAAGTCGGCGCCGGGGCGGACGGTGGTGTCCATGCCGCCGATGTCGAAGCCGAACTCGCCGATGGCGGGCTGGGTCGTCGCGGGGATCTCCACGATCGGCGGCGCGGTCTGGGCCTGGGCGATCCCGGCGGCCAGCGTAAGGGCGGCGCCGGCGGCGCAGGCCATGAGACGTAGTCTGAGCATGAGAGCCCCCGTTGAAATTGGCGGCAACCTGACTCAGGTCATCGCCGCTGTCGCCGGGAAAGACCGGTTATTACAAACTTCTAATCTGGCGGGCGCAGAAGTCGGCGAGGGCGCGGGGGTAGAGGACGTGTTCGGCCGCCAGAACGCGCTGGGCCAGCGAGGCCGGGGTGTCGTCGGCCAGAACCGGCACGGCGGCCTGACCCAGAACGGGGCCTTCATCGACGCCCTCGGTCACCAGATGCACCGAACAGCCGGCCTCGGCGTCGCCGGCGGCGATGGCGCGGGCGTGGGTGTCGAGGCCGGGGTATTTGGGCAGCAGGCTGGGATGGATGTTCAGCATCCGCCCGGCCCAGCGGTTCACCAGCCAGGGCGTCAGCAGCCGCATATAGCCGGCCAGGGCGACCGCCTCGACCTGGTGGGCGGTCAGGGCGGCGTCGAGGGCCTGTTCGTGCCCCTCGCGGTCGGCGCCGAAGCTGCGGTGATCCACCGTCACGGTCGCCACCCCCTTGGCCTCGGCGACCGCCAGACCGCCCGCGTCGGGCTTGTTGGACAGGACCAGCACGACCTCGAACGGGGCGCCCGCCCGCTGACCGGCGTCGATCAGGGCGGCCATGTTGGAGCCCGCGCCCGAGATCAGGACGGCGACGCGGACGGGGCGAGGCTCGGGCATCAGTTCGCCGGGCCCATCAATTCGCGGGACGGGGGGCCGGGTCGCCGACCGAAACGAAGGAGCCGGCGGGCCCCGGGAAGACGACGGGGCTTTCATAGCCATCGTCGGAGACGGCCGAGACGCCGAAGAAGAAGTCGTCGATGACGATGTTGCGCAGGACCAGTTCGGTCGCATTCCCGGCCCACCGGCTGTGGGTCCATTGCGGGGCGGTGGTGGATCGCCACCAGACGCGATAGCCCGCCGCGCCGGGAACGGCCTGCCATCTGATGGTGGTGTCCGGCCTGACCGCCCCCGCGATGGTCACGTCCAGCGGGCTGGCCGGGGCGTTGGCCAGGGCCGCCATGGAGACGATGTTCAGGCGCGCGACCTGACCCAGATAGTCGAAGTCGACGCCTTCGATGGTGTCGCCGTATTCGACGCCGTTTTCGGTGCGCAGGTCCTGATGCTGGCGGTCGTAGTGCTCGGCGCCTTCCGAGATGCGGACGGCGGGGAAGCCGTGGCGCAGCATCTCGACCTGGTCGCCGCCGCGCCCGTAGCGGTCGGTGCGATAGATCATCTCGACATCGAAATTGGCCAGGTAGCGGTCGGCCAGGCTGTCGACGAAGCGGGCGAGGTTGCGCGACGAGGAGTCGACCTCGCCGCCGTTGTAGCGCCGGCGCTCTTCCTGGGCCTCGGTCTCGACGGTCTTGGTGCCTTCCGAGAAGACGCGGACGCGGGTGGTGTCGCGCACGCCGGACTGGCCTTCGGAATTGCCGACGATGTCGTTGTTCAGATTGGCCTCGACGCGCCAGCCCTGGGCCTGGGCGTAGTCGGCCAGGATCTTGCCGCCCAGCAGCCCCTGTTCCTCGCCGGACAGGGCGGCGAACACCAGGGTGGCGTCGAATTTGTGCTTCGACAGGACCCGCGCGGCTTCCAGCACCGCCGCGACGCCCGAGGCGTCGTCATTGGCTCCGGGCGCGTCGGAGGTGAAATTCATCACGTCGGTGACGCGCGAATCGATATGGCCCGAAATGATGATGACGCGGTTCGGATCGCCGGTTCCTCGCTGGATGGCGACGATGTCGACCACCTCGGTCGGCGTGGGGACGCGCGGGCCGGTGACGGTGTCGGACGGGGTGACGACGGTCAGGCAGCCGCCGCAGTCGCGGCTGATCGCCTCGAACTGTCGCTGGGCCCAGCGCCGCGCCGCGCCGATGCCGCGCGTGTCGGACTGCGTTTCGGACAGGGTGTGGCGGGTGCCGAAGCCGACGAGGGCCTCGATGTCCGCGCGCATCCGCCCGGGCTGGATGTCGCCCGCGAGCTGATGCAGCAGCGCCTGTTCCTCGACCGGGGCCTGGGCGGACGCCGCCGACGCCGAAAGCAGCAGTCCGGCCAGGGCGACAGAAAACACACGCATCGGCGACCTCGTTTGCAGGGAGGCGCGGACCTTGCCGGGCGGGCCCTGCCGGGTCAACGGCGGCGGCCCCGCTTGCGCCCGGCGCGGGGCTGGGAAACAGTGGCGGACTGTCCGGAGGTTCCCCAGATGCTCGCCCTCGTTCTCGCCGCAGCCCTTGCGGCCGCCGCGCCGCCTCCGCCCGATCTGACGGCCAGCGTCCTGACAGACGTGTGCCTTCCGTATGTGACCGGCGATTCCCGGGGCGCGACGGCGGTCGGGACTCTGGGTTTTCTCCCGGCGCCCGCTTCGGACGGCGACACGCTGAACTTCAAGACGGAGGACGAGGCCTGGCTGTTGCGGCTGACCACCACCGGCAGCGCCGCCGACGATAATCTCAACCGGGTCTGCGTCATCCAGGCGCGGCGCGGCGGCTTCGACGGGGCGAGACAGTCCATTCAGCCCGTGCTGCGCGAGCAGGGGTTCACGCCGGAGGCGGATCTGCCGGCCGGCCGCGCGATCTGGACACGGGGCGGGGTGACGGTGTCGCTGCGCCAGAATCCCGGCGCGGCCGCGATTGTGCGGGTGACCTTCAGCAGCCTGGACGCCGACTAGGGCTTAATCGACCTGCATCCCGTTCGTCATTCCGGGGCCGCGTAGCGGAACCCGGAACCCAGGAGGCTGGGCTCAACAGTCTGAAGCGGGGCGGGGACGGCGTCCGGTCGCCTGGGTTCCGGGTTCTGTTTCCGGCTGCGCCGGTCCCAGCCCCGGAATGACGGAAATATCAGGCGGCTTCCAGCTGGCCGCAGACGAAGGCGACTTCGCCGGCGTTGAGCAGGCCGGCCAGGACCGGTTCGACGTTCTCGGGCGAGACCACAAGGATGAAGCCGACGCCGCAGTTGAAGGTGCGGCGCAGTTCGTGATCCGAAATGCCGCCGACCTCGCCCAGCCACTGGAACACGTGCGGCATGGGCCAGGCGTCCCAGTCGAAGCTGGCCTGAAGGCCCTCGGCGATGCAGCGGGGCGGGTTCTCGATCAGACCGCCGCCGGTGATGTGGGCCGCGCCCTTGACCAGTCCGTCCTTCATCAGCGGCAGCACCGGCTTCACATAGATCCGCGTCGGCTCCATCAGGGCCTGCGCCAGCGTCCGGTCCTTGGCGAAGGGGGCGTCGTCGCCCCACGACAGGCCGGACTTCTCGACCACCTTGCGGATCAGGGAATAGCCGTTGGAGTGCGGGCCCGAGGAGGCCAGGCCGATGATGACGTCGCCCGCCGCCTGACGGTCCAGATACGGCAGGGCGTGGCCGCGCTCGACCGCGCCCAGCGAGAAGCCGGCCAGATCGTAGTCGCCGCCCTGGTACATGCCCGGCATTTCGGCCGTTTCGCCGCCCACGAGGGCGCAGCCGGCCTGACGGCAGCCTTCGGCGATTCCGGCGACGACCCGTTTGGCGGCGTCGATCTCGAGCTTGCCGGTGGCGTAGTAGTCGAGGAACAGCAGGGGCTCGGCGCCCTGGGCCAGCAGGTCGTTGACGCACATGGCCACCAGATCGATCCCGACGCCGTCATGGCGGCCGGTCTCGATGGCGATCTTCAGCTTGGTGCCGACGCCGTCGGTGGTGGCGACGATCAGCGGATCCTCGAATCCGGCGGCCTTGAGGTCGAACAGGGCGCCGAATCCGCCCAGCGAGGCCTCGGCGCCGGGACGGCGGGTCGACTTCGCCAAGGGCTTGATGGCGTCCACCAGCATTTCGCCGGCGTCGATGTCCACGCCCGCATCGGCATAGGTCAGACCGTTCCTGAGGCCGTCATTCCGGGAATCGGAGGTGTCGCTCATGGGTCACGGGCCTGAATCAGTGGGAGGTTTTCTGCGGCGGCTCTTGCCACAACCCTGTCGCGCGGGGCTATAGCATCCGAATGACGCCCATCACCACCACCGAGGCGCTTCGCGATTTCTGCAAGCTCCTGGCCGACCAGCCCTTCATCACCGTCGACACCGAGTTCATGCGGGAGACGACCTACTGGCCGCGCCTGTGCCTGATCCAGGCGGCGTCGGCCACGGACGCCGCCATCATCGACCCGATGGCCGAGGGTCTGGACCTGGAGCCCTTCCTGGAGCTGCTGCGCGATCCGAAGATCATCAAGGTCTTCCACGCCGCGCGTCAGGACACGGAAATCTTCGTCAAACTGGGCGCCATGCCCAAGCCGATGTTCGACACCCAGGTGGCCGCCATGGCCGCGGGCTTCGGCGACCAGGTCTCGTATGAGGCCCTGGTCCGCCAGATGCTGCGTCAGGAAGTCGACAAGGGCAGCCGCTTCACCGACTGGGCGCGCCGTCCGCTGTCGGACGCCCAGCTGGTCTACGCCCTGGGCGACGTGACCCACCTCGCGGCCCTCTATCCCAAGCTGCGCGACCGTCTGCAGAAGGAAGGCCGTCTCGACTGGGTCATGGCCGAGATGGAGGATCTGACCGATCCGGCCCTGTACGACACCGACCCGGAAAAGGCGTGGAAGCGCCTGAAGCCCAAGAAATTCTCGGCCAAATACCTGTCGGCCTTCGTCGCCACCGCCGTCTGGCGCGAGCGCACGGCGCAGGAGCGCGACCAGCCCCGCGGCCGCATTCTCAAGGACGAGGCCATCGACGAGATCGCGGCCCAGGGTCCGACCGATCCCGACGCCTTCAACCGCCTGCGTTCCGTGCCCAAGGGCTTCGGCGCCTCGCGTCTGGGCATCGAGCTGTCGGCCGAGCTGAAGCGGGTGCTGGCCGATCCGGAGGCGTTCGCGCCCAAGCTGGAGCGTCCCGCCCACAACCAGCCGGCCCCGCCGTCGGTGGTCGAACTGCTGAAGGTGCTGCTGAAGGCCAAGAGCGACAACGCCGGGGTGGCGACCAAGCTGCTGGCCAATGTCGCCGACCTCGAGAAGATCGCCCTCGACGACGAGGCCGACGTCGACGCCCTGAAGGGCTGGCGCCGCCAGCTGTTCGGCGAGGACGCGCTGAAGCTGAAGCGCGGCGAGATCGCCCTGGTCCTGAACGGGGCGCGGGTCGAGGTCGTGGAGATCGAGTAGGGCCTAGGTTCTAGGTTCTAGGTTCTAGGGGCGAAGGGGTGACAAACGATTCCCCTAACCCCTAGCCCCTAGAACCTGATCCCTCGTCGCCCTCAGGCGACCGTAGCCTTGACGATCTTGCCCGGCGAACGGGGCGGTTCGCCCTTGGGCAGGGCGTCGACGTTGTCCATGCCTTCGATGACCTGGCCCCAGACGGTGTACTGGCCGTCGAGGAAGGAGGCGTCGTCCAGGCAGATGAAGAACTGGCTGTTGGCGCTGTTGGGGTTCGAGGTGCGGGCCATGGAGCAGACGCCGCGGGCGTGGCGCTCTTTCGAGAACTCGGCCTTCAGGTCGGGCTTCTTCGAGCCCGAGGTGCCGGTGCCGGTCGGATCGCCGCCCTGGGCCATGAAGCCGGCGATGACGCGGTGGAAGACGACGCCGTCATAGAAGCCTTCCTTCGAAAGCTCGGTGATGCGGGCGACATGGCCGGGGGCCAGGTCGGGGCGCAGCTTGATAACGACGTCGCGGTCGACGCCGTCGCCGGTGTCGAGGGTGAAGGTGAGGGTTTCGTCGGCCATCGGGCGCGCTCCTTGTGAATTATCGCGGGTGCATAGCCCGCAATCCCGTCGGGGGCTATGTGGATGCGATGACCGACGAAGAAAAGCCCGCCGAACGACGCCGCATGGTGCGCCCGCCCTCGGGCGGCACCGCCGCCGGCCGCGGTTTGGGCGCCAAGATGAAGACGGCGGACACCAAGTCGATGTCCAGCCAGCAGTGGATCAAGCGCCAGCTCTCGGACAAATGGTCCGAGCGGGCCCGCGCCGAGGGCTGGCGCAGCCGCGCGGCCTTCAAACTGCTGGAGATCGACGACCGCTTCCACCTGATCAAACACGGCAGCCGGGTCATCGACCTGGGCGCCGCGCCCGGCGGCTGGGCCCAGGTGGCGGTCAAGCGCGGGGCGACCTCGGTGGTCGGCGTCGATCTGCTGCCGGTCGAACCGGTTCCCGGCGCCATCATGATCCAGGCCGACTTCACCCATCCGGGGGTGGACCAGCAGATGATCGACCTGCTGGGCGGGCCGCCTGATCTGGTCCTGTCCGACATGGCCCACAACACCGTCGGTCACCGCCAGACGGACCACCTGAAGATCATCGCCCTGATCGAGATCGCCGCCGACTTCGCCCTGCGCACCCTGCGGCCGGGCGGGCATTTCGTGTCCAAGAATTTCCAGGGCGGGGACGCCGGCGG
>NZ_JAKFEB010000187.1:0-2002 GCF_036677305.1 Brevundimonas sp.
CCGATGAAGATGATCTCGGCGTTGCTCAGCGGCTCCAGCGGATCGCCGGACCAGACGACCACATCGGCCGCCGCGCCCGCGCGCAGTTCGCCGATCTGCCCGGCCATGCCGAAGATCTTCGCCGGATTCACCGTGATCGCCTCGATCGCCGACTCGTACGGCAGACCGTGCGAGACGGCGTTGCCGGCGTTGTAGCGGGTCTCGCGGGCGCGGTGGATCGAGCCCTCATTGCCCTTGATGGCGATGGTCACGCCCGCGGCGTCCAGGGCCGCGGCGTTCTCCATCCGCACGGCGCGGGTCTCGAGGTTGCCCGGCAGGTTGGAGATCGGGTTCAGCAGCACGGGCACGCCCGCGGCCACGATCTGGTCGGCGACCAGCCAGCCCTCTTCGGCGCCGTCCAGGATGACCTTCACCCCCTCCTCGCGCGCCAGCCGCAGCACCTGCTGGATGTCCGCCGCGCGGTGCACGGTGACGATGAGGGGCATGGTGCCGTTGGCCACCGGGATCAGGGCCTCCAGATCGGCTCGCGACAGGCTGAGGTCGCGCAGGCCGGCGCGGTCGTAGGCGGCCCTGTTGCGCGCATACAGGCGCACCTCGGCGAGGGTTTCCTTGAACTGGGTGAACTCGGCCCCCCGCGCGCCGCCGGCGACGCCGGCTCCGGCCTCGCCGAACGGCGCGACCATGGCCACGCGCGGCTTCACCAGAATGTCCGTTCCCTGCGCCAGATGGATGACGGCCGCCTGACCGGCGAACAGGCTGGGGGCCTGCAGACCCGCCGAGCCGACGCCGGCGAAGTCGCTGTCGTCCTGGTGCTGGTGCCCGCCCGAGCTTCCCGGGTGGCTGGGCACGACGATGGCGCGGGTGATCCCGCCCAGGCGCGCGACCGGCAGGGTGAAGGACCAGGGATCGAGGCCGTAGCTGACGTCGAACGAGGCGCTGATGGAGTTGGCGCCGTTGGACTGGTCGTCCGACCCGCCCACCGACGAGATCTCCGACGCGCCCAGACCGCTGTCCACGGCCACGAAGCCGGGAGCGACGACCTTGCCGCGGGCGTCGATGACGCGGGCGCCTGACGGCGCGGCGCCGGTCCCGACCGAGACGACCCGGCCGTTCTGGATCACCACCGTGCCGTTCTCGATGACGGAGGTGCCGGTCAGCACCCGCCCGCCGGTGATGGCGGTCAGGGACTGGGCGAAGGCGGGGGTGGTCAGGGCGGCGGCGCAGGCGGCGCCGAGGATGAGGTTCCTGAGGCGCATCAGCGGGCTCCCTGCGGGACGTTGGCGGCGGACAGGCCGAAGCCGGGCTGGCCCAGTTCGAAGTCGGAGACGGGCTGATAGGCCGGGTCCATGCGGTCGAAGCTCAGGCCGCCGTCGATGAAGACCTGGTCGGCGCGGGCGTAGACGCTGAACGGATTGGCGCTCCAGATCACCACGTCGGCGCGCTTGCCGGCCTCCAGCGACCCCGTCTGGTCGGCGATGCCCAGCGAACGGGCCGGGTTCAGCGTGATCCAGCTGATCGCCCGCTCCTCGGAGATGTTCATCCCGATACGACGTCCGGCGGCCAGACCGGCGGCGGCTTCCTGGTTCAGGCGCTGGGTCAGTTCGGCGTCGTCCGAGTGGATGACCGCGCAGCTGTTCGGCTGGGCGTCGACCAGGGCCGCATTGGCCTCGACCGCGTCCAGGGCCTCCATCTTGAAGCCCCACCAGCCGGTCCACATGTCGGCGCAGATGCCCTCGCGGGCCAGCAGCGGCGCGACCTTGTAGGCCTCGATGGCGTGGTGGAAGGCCGTGATCCGGTAGCCGAACTCCTTGGCGATATCGATCATCACCGCCATCTCGTCGGCGCGGTAGCAGTGGTTCTGCACCAGCACCGACCCGTCCAGCACCCCGGCGAGGGTCTCGAGCTGCAGATTGCGGGTCGGCGGCGAGCCCTCGCCGTCCTCGCGCCACTTGTCCCATTTGGCCTTGTACTCGCGGGCCGCGATGAAGGCGGCGCGATAGCC
>NZ_JAKFEB010000188.1:0-11702 GCF_036677305.1 Brevundimonas sp.
GCCCGGTCGCCTGGGTTCCGGGTTCCTCGCTGCGCTCGGCCCCGGAATGACGGCAGGAAGGGGGGCTCCCCTCCCTACGTCGGGTTGGTCTTACCGACCATTTCGGACAGCTGGAAGCCGATGCGTCGGGCGGCGCGTTCCTCGGGCTTCTTGCGGACGTCCAGCAGGACGTTGATCTGGGCGTAGTGCTGGATCAGGCGCACCGGCTTGCCGTCCGCGTTCTTGCCCAGGAACATGATGAAGTCGGGGCCCCAGAAGCCGACGTCCTCGATCGACATGGTGCCGTCGCCCGGCAGGCCGACGATGCGCGCGCCCACCTCCTCGTCCTTGTCGAGGCCCTTCTCGAAATCCTCGATCAGCTTGGACAGGCGGACAAAGGCCCATTCGGCCGGGTTTTCGCGCATCCGCACGCCGTCGGTCAGGGCGGCCTGCTGCTCGGGCGTGGCCGTGGGCAGGACAGGCTCGGGACAGGGCTTGTCGCCGCAGTCCGACTGAAACAGCGAGGCGGGAGCGACGACGGGCGCATCGGGTGCAGGTTGGGGGGCGGGCTTGCTCATGATCCGACCCTAACGCACCAGAGCCGATTCAGAACAACCCGTGGCCCTTGGGCAGTTCGGCATAGCGGTGCACGCGGGTGGCCAGCACGAGGCCGAAGCCGAACATGACGGTCATCATCGAGGAGCCGCCATAGGAGAGCAGGGGCATCGGCACCCCGACCACGGGCGCCATGCCCATGACCATGGCGCCGTTGATCAGCACGAACAGGGCGAAGAAGGCCGTCATCCCCGCCGCGGCGATGCGGCCGAAATGACTGTGCGCCAGCGAGGCGATGCGCAGGGCGATCAGGATGATGGCCACATAGCAGGCCAGGACGGTGAAGGAGCCGACGAAGCCGAATTCCTCGGCCACCGTCGAGAAGATGAAGTCGGTGTGCCGCTCGGGCAGGAACTCCAGCTGGCTCTGGCTGCCGAGGCCGTATCCCTTGCCCAGCAGACCGCCCGAGCCGAGCGCGATCTTGGACTGGATGATGTTGTAGCCCGTGCCCGACGGATCGGATTCCGGGCTGAGGAAGGTCAGCACGCGGTTGCGCTGGTAGTCGTGCATGCCGAACATGACGAAGGGCGGAATGATCGCGACGGCGGCGACGGCGCCGGCGGCTATGACGCGCCAGCTGAGGCCGGCCACGAACATGACCACGGCGCCCGTCAGGCCGATGACCATGGCCGATCCGAGGTCAGGCTGCTTGGCCACGAGGATGAACGGCAGGCCGATCATCCCGGCCGGAATGAGCAGCTTCCACGACCAGCGCGCCTCCTGGGCGGTATGGTTGTGGTACCAGCGGGCCAGGGCCAGGACGAGGCCGATCTTGATGAACTCGGCCGGCTGGATGCGCATGAAACCGAGATTCAACCAGTTCCGGGCACCGCCGGCCGTATAGCCCAGCGGGGTGAACTCGATCATCAGGACCAGGACCAGCAGGAGCCCGTACAGCGGATAGGCCGCGCGGAACCACCATTTCGGATGCACCAGCGCCAGTCCCAGCATGACGACCAGAAGGGCCGCGAAACGGATGACATGCTTGGCCGCCCAGGGCTGCCACTGTCCGCCCGCGATCGAATAGAGCATGGCGGCGCCGACCGAGGCGACGAGGCACAGCAGGCCGATCAGACGCCAGTCCAGTTCGCTGATCTTGGTCGAGATGCGGTCCCGTTCGCCGGGGCGGGTCAGGGCGGAGGCGGTCATCGCGGAGCCTCTGGCAGATAGGGACGCGGGCCGGTGCCGGAGGTCGCCGGAGCGGCGGGCGTCGCGGCCGGGGCCGGCGTATGCGCCACCGGGTCCTCGGGCGCCGCGCCGACCAGTTCGTCCGTTGCGGTTTCGGGCGCGAGCGCCTCGGGCGGCGGCGGCCGCTGGATGCGCTCCAGCATCTCCGGATCCTTGAGCAGGGTCGTGCGCATGATCTCGCGCGCGCGCGGCGCGCCGGCCGTGGCCCCGCCCTTGCCGCCGTGCTCGATGATGACCGCCACCGCGTACCGTGGGGCGTCGACCGGAGCGAAGGCGACGAACAGGTTGTGGTCCTTCAGGGCCCAGATGTTCGACTTGCGCGGACCGGAGCCATAGCTGCGGACCTGGGCCGTGCCGGTCTTGCCGGCCATCTGGATGTCGCCCAGCCCCAGTTGGGACTGGCGGTAGGCGGTGCCCGACCGGTCATTGGCCACCGCGACCATGCCCTGGCGCACGATCTCGACGTGCTCGGGCGGGAACTGCAGGTCCGGCACGGCGGCGCCCGAAGGCTGTTCCACCCCGCCGACGGACTTGATCAGACGCGGATTGATCGCCTTCTTCGCATTGGCGATGCGGGCGGTCATCACGGCCAGCTGCAGGGCCGTGACGTTCACATCGCCCTGGCCGATGGCGACGGACAGGGTCTCGCCCGGAAACCAGACGCGCGATTCCGGATTGGGATTGCGGCGGTTGTAGTTGGCCTTCCACGCCTTGCTGGGCACCGAGCCCGCCTTCTGGTTGCCGACCCCGATGTCGTAGGTCTGCATGAAGCCGATCTTCTTCGCCGTCTCCTGGATCAGGTCGACGCCGGCGCGATTGCACATGTGGTAGAAATAGACGTCGCACGAGTTCTTGATGGCGTTGTGCATGTCCTGCGCGCCATGGCCCCGCGGCTCCCAGCAGCGGAACACGCGGTTGCCGTAGCGATAGCCGCCGGTGCAGGTCACCCGCTCGGTCGGATCGACGCCGGCCTCCAGGATGGCCAGGGCCGTGGTCATCTTGAACGTCGAGCCGGGGTGGAAGACGCCGTTCAGCGTCTTGTCCAGCAGCGGCTTGCGCTCGTAGTCGGACAGGGCGCGGTAGATGCGCGAGGGCACGCCGCCGACAAACAGATTGGGATCGAACGACGGCGCCGAGACCATGCACAGGATGTCGCCGTTGCGGACGTCCATGACCACGCAGCCGCCGGACTCCTCGCCCATCACTTCCAGCGCGCGGTTCTGCACGTCGGCGTCGAGCGTCAGGACCACGTCCTTGCCGGGCACGGCCGGGCGCGACCCGCCGATGTCCTCGGCCACCACCCTGCCCCGCGCGTCGACCTCGACGCGGTTGCCGCCGGCCTCGCCGCGCAGATCGGCGTCGAAGGATTTCTCGACGCCCTGACGGCCGATGCGGAAGCCGGGGTTGTAGAGGATCTCCGGGACCTTCTCGCCCTTGTCCTCGATCGCCTTGATGTCGCGGTCGTTGGGCTTGGCGACATAGCCGATGACGTGGGCGAAGGCGCCGCCGAACGGGTAGTAGCGGGCCTCGTTCATGTCGGCCATGACGCCCGGCAGCTCGTTGGCGTAGAGATTGACCTTGGCGAACTCCTCCCAGGTCAGGTCGCTCTTGACCGGGACGGGCGAGAAGCGCGGCGCGGCGTTGACGTCGCGGATGATCGAACGGCGCCGGTCCATGGTGTCGGGCAGCAGGCGGCCCAGCAGGTCCAGGGTCTGATCCAGATCCTTGGTCTCGTCGCGCACGACCAGCACGCGGAAGCTGGGGCGGTTGCCGGCGATGACCACGCCGTGCCGGTCGAGGATACGCCCCCGCGGCGGCGGCACGAGGCGGAAGTTGAACTGGTTGTTCGAGGCCAGCGTGGCGTATTCGCCCGCCTGGATGACCTGCAACTGGGCCAGGCGGCCGGTCAGGGCGATGCCGCCGAGCGCGGTGAGGCCGCCGAAGACGAAGGTGCGGCGCAGGAAGGAGCCCTGGCGCTCGTTGACGTCGGAGAAGAAGATGGAGGGTTCCGAGCTCATCGGAACCTCACGTCGCCGTCCTCGAACCGCTCGATCATCTGGTTGGCGAACGGGAAGAGCAGCAGGGTCGGGACCACCTGGCCGATCAGGGCCAGCAGGCTGGCGGCGTTGTGGTCGATAAAGATCCGCACGAGGTAGATCAGCAGGAAGGCCAGGCCGCAGCAGGCGGCGAACCAGACGAACAGGACGGCGGTGTCCTGGCCGATCAGGAAGCTGCGCGAGGCCAGGACGATCGCATAGATGGCCAGCAGCGACAGGGCCCACAGGCCCAGCGGGCCCCAGGTGAAGATGTCCAGCCCCAGCCCCAGCAGGGTCAGGACCAGCGGCGCCACCACAGACGGCCGGATCAGCGGCCAGGCGAAGGCCAGCACCATGGGAATGACCGGCTCGGGCAGGCTCAGGCCGAACACCTTGACCGGCGTGGCCAGGACGATGGTGGCTGCGACCGTGATCAGGGCCGGATAGACGATCCACTGCATCGGCCCGACGACCCGGACCGCGACGGGGCGTCTCATTCGGTCCCCCCGGCGGGCGGGGCGGGTTCAGCAGCCGGAGGGGCGGCGGCGGGCGCGGGAACGACGGGACGGGGCCGCGCGGCCTCCACGGCGTCGGCGCGGGCCGCAGCGGCGTTGGACTGTTCGGTGCTGGCGCGGGCGGCGTCGCGGCGGGCGGCGGAGTCGGCGATCGCCCCGGTCTGGGCCGCCGTGGCTTCAGTCAGCGTGCCCAGGGCGGCCAGCGGCGGCGCGTTGAGGTCGTCGGACCCGATCAGCTGGCCGAAGTCCTCGAACAGCATGACGCGGACATAGTCGATGGCGCCCCGGTCGCTGAACAGCTTGACCCGCCAGGATCCGTCGATGCCCTTGGCGGCGACGCCGATCGGCACGCCGCGCGGGAAGCCGCCGCCGTCCCCCGAGGACAGGATGCGGTCCCCGGCCTGGACGGCGCCGACGCCGCGGATGAACTCGAGACGCGGATTGTCGCTGCCGTCGCCGGTCAGCAGGGCGCGGGCGTCGGTGCGGTCGACCAGAACCGGCGTGCGGCTGGCCACATCGGTCAGCAGCACCATGCGGCTGACATTGGGCGAGGTTCCGACGATCCGGCCCACGAGGCCGTGCTCGTTGATCACGGGATTGCCGACCTTGACGCCCTTGGCCGAGCCGGCGTCGATCAGACGGGCGCGCGAGAACGGACCCCGGGTGTCGGAGATGGAGCGGGCCGTCTGCATGGCCACGGGCGGCTCGGGCCGGATGCCCAGCATGGCCTCGTAGCGGGCGTTGACGTTCTTCAGGGCGATGGCCTGGTCGCGCCAGGGCGCCAGCTCGGCCAGTTCGCGCTTCAGACGGCGGTTCTCGGAGACGGCGAAGAAATAGCCGCCGACATAGTCGGTGGCGGCGCCGAACCAGCGGACCGGAGCGGCGAAGACGCCGCCGACGGGCCCCGCGACCGATTCGACGCCGGAGCGGACAGGCTGATACGGCGAGGTCTGGGCGCGGGCGTCGCTGATCAGCAGCAGGATGCAGCCGATCGCCGCGATCACGACAGCGACCGCCGCGGTCCAGACCAGCGGCACCTTGATGTTTTCGAACGGTCCGTCGCGAAACGCCACGGCGCGCCTTCCTGGGAAAAAGGGAATCAGCGGGACCCCCCCGCCGACTTCAGCAGCCTATCGCAAAATCCAGCCCTGATGGGAACCGGTCCGCATCCCCCGATGACAGGGATTTGCGGCGGAGTTGGGGATCAAACCCTAGAGGGCCGAATCCAGCACGCCCTTCATCCACCGGGGATGCTCGAGCACGCGGCCGCAGCCGATGGCGACGCAGGACAGCGGATCGTCGGCGACCGAGACCGGCAGGCCGGTGTGATCGCGGATCTCGGCGTCCAGACCGCGCAGCAGCGCGCCGCCGCCGGTCAGCATGATGCCCTTGTCGGCGATGTCGGCGGCCAGTTCCGGCGGAGTGGCTTCCAGCGCGACCTTCACGGCCTCGACGATCTGGGTCACCGGTTCGGCCAGGGCCTCGGCGGCCTGGCGTTCCGAGATGCGGACCTCGCGGGGCACGCCCTGCATCAGGTCGCGGCCCTTGACGTCGATCGACAGGCCTTCGCCGTCGGCCGGTATGCGGGCGGTGCCGATGTCCTTCTTGATGCGTTCGGCGGTGGTCTCGCCGATCAGAAGGTTATGGTTGCGGCGCATGTAGCTGATGATCGCCTCGTCCATCTTGTCGCCGCCGACGCGGACCGAACGCGAATAGACGATGCCCGACAGCGACAGCACGGCCACCTCGGTGGTGCCGCCGCCGATGTCGACGACCATGGAGCCGGTCGGCTCGTGGATCGGCAGGCCGGCGCCGATCGCGGCGGCCATCGGCTCGTCGATCAGGCCCACGCGGCGGGCCGAGGCGTTGAGGCAGGAATCGTTGATGGCGCGGCGTTCGACGGCGGTGGCGCCCGACGGCACGCAGACGATGACCTTGGGGTTCACGAAGCCCTTGCGGTTATGAACCTTGCGGATGAAGTGCTTGATCATCTCCTCGGCGACTTCGAAGTCGGCGATGACCCCGTCGCGCATGGGACGGATGGCTTCCATGTGGCCCGGGGTGCGGCCCAGCATCTGCTTGGCCTCTATGCCCACGGCGTGGACGATCTTCCGTCCACCGACGTTGCGAAGGGCGACCACGGACGGTTCGTTCAGGACGATGCCCTTGCCCTTCATGTAGATCAGGGTGTTGGCGGTGCCGAGGTCGATGGCGATGTCGTTGGAGATCGCGCCGAAAATGCTGGAGAACATGGGTCCGGGATACCGTTCGTTCGGGCCTTGGAGGGGCGTTGGTCGTCTCGATCCGCTTCGGCGACGCCCCGGCGGCGCGCATCCCCACGCACCGCTTCCTGATCGTTATCGCCTGACCGACCTTACGGCTCGTTTGCCCGTGTGTGACGGTGATTACAAGCCCTTCCAAGCGTTGCTGGCGAAGCCGTGACCAGGGGCTCAGTCGGCCCCCGATGCGGCCTCGCGCCGTTTGACCAGTTCGCGCACCCCCAGCATCAGACCCAGCCAGACCACGGCGACGCCGGCGAGGATCAGGGAGGTCCAGACGCCGTCGCCGCTGACCGCCGAAACCACCGCCCCGCCGAAGAAGGAAACGAGCGCCGTCTTGGGCAGGACGCCCAGGGCGCAGCCCGTCAGAAAGCGCCAGAAGGACGCGCGAGTCGCGCCGAACGCCATGTTGACGACGATGAAGGGCGCCGAGGGCACGTTGCGGATCATGAAGCTGGCGTAGAAGGCGTTCTTGCCGACGAATCCCTTGAGCCGGCCCATGGTCCGCCCGCCGAACCGGTCGACCAGCCGCGCCGTCGGGCCCCGCCCCATCCAGTAGGTCACGCCCGCCGAGATGATGGTCGCGGCCCAGCTGTAGTAGAATCCGGTCCACGGTCCGAAGGCGACGACGCAGGCGGCGATCAGGATGAACTGCGGCGCGCCTATGAAGGCGGCCGCGATGAACAGGACCACCGTGGCCCCGAAGGCCCAGGGGCTGCCCCGGTAACCCTGCAGCCAGGCCTCGAGATTCTCCTCGGCCGCCAGTCCCAGCTGGCTCTTGCCCACGGCCAGCAGGGCCACCGTCGCGCCCAGAAGCAGCGCCGTCGCCAGCACGGCCCGCCAGCGGCGGGCTTCCATGTTGAGGATGAAGTCCAGAAAGCGGCGCATGTGACCGCGATTAGCACCGGGCGGCCACGGCGGCGAGGGCTGCGGAAAGGTCCCCTACCCTCTCCGTCTGCCGGCCCTGAAACGGGCCCAGCCGGCCGCGGCGACCGTGGCGCCCAGCAGCACGGCGCCGATCCAGTCCCAGACGCCGTCGTTCAGAAGCGCGCCCACAAGCCCCGTCAGGCTGAGAACAGCCAGGGCCAGAGGGGCGCCGAAAATGGCCCAGGCGCTGAAGTCCTTGCGGCTCATGCCGGCCTCTTCCGCTTCGCCAGCCAGAGATACACGCCGGACCCCAGAATGATGATGGCGGCCAGATCCAGCAGCGCCCACACGATCTTCAGGGCCAGACCGCCGTAGTCGCCGAAATGGAGCGGCTGGGACAGGGACAGGGTCTTCACATACCAGGGCATCGGCGCCACCGCCGCCAGCTGGCCGGTGCGGGCGTCGATCAGGGCCGGGGTGGTCATGCGGGCGGTGAGCGGCGTCTCGCCGTGGAAGAAGACCGCATAGTGATGGTCCGTCGAATAGGTCGAACCCGGGAAGGCGACGAATTGCAGCGTCATGCCCGGCAGGGCGGCCCTTGCGCGCTGGATGGCGGCGTCCAGAGAGCTGCGCTCCGTCGGCGGGACCGGTTCGTCATAGGCGAGGGTCAACTCCCGCAGCGCCGTATCCTTCCAATAGGCGATGATCGGCGTCGCCAGCGTGTTCACCACCCCCGTCGTCCCCACCACCAGCACCCAGGCGACGGTCACCGCCCCGAGCAGGTTGTGATAGTCCAGCCACCGCGTCCGCGCCGCCTTGTCCAGGCGGACCGTCCCGAAGGGAAGGCGGCGCATGAACGGGGCGTACAGCACGACGCCCGACACGATGGCGACGATCAGCAACAGGCCCATGGCGCCGAGGAACAGCGCGCCCGGCAGGCCCAGGAACATGTCGGTGTGGAGCTGCAGCAGGAACTCCATCAGCGGATGCCCGGCGACCAGCGGGGCGGGATCGCCGCTGGTCTGGTCGATCGGCTGGAAATGATACTGGCCGGCGGGCGCGTCGGGGGCCCGGCTGGTGACGTTCACCACCGGCCGGTCCTCGTCGAAACTCATGAAGGCCGGGATGTCGCCCGGGTGGCGCGACAGGGCGACGGACAGCACCTGGTCGAGATCCAGCTTGCCGCCGTCCGGGTTGGCCGGCGCCCAGGCGTCCCGCAGCAACACCTCATTGATCTCGTGGGTGAAGACCAGCGGCAGGCCCGTGACGCACAGCATCAGCAGGAACAGGGTCGAGACCAGACTCGACCACCGGTGCACCCACGACCAGCGGCGGATGGTCCGGGTCTTCATCCGGCTCAGAACTCCGCCGAGATCGACACCGTGAAGGTGCGCGGCGCGCCCAGCGTCAGATAGTTGGCGCCGGGGTAGCCGCCGACGGCCACCCATTGATCCTCGTTCGCCAGGTTCTCGACCCGCGCACGCGCGGTGAGGGTGCGGCTGCCGGCCTCGAAGAGGTAGCGGACGCCGGCGTCGAAACGGGTCCAGGACTCAAGCTCGACCGAGTTGTCGGCATTGGCGGGCTGATCGGCCGTGTGGACCGCCCGTCCTTCCAGCGTAAGCCCCGCAACGGCGGGCACGTCCCATTCCAGATTCACATTGCCCTGGAATTCCGGGGCGCCGATCGGCGACTTGCCGTCCATGGTCCCGCCGGCCGTGCGCGTCAGCTCAGCATCCAGCAGGGTGACGCCGCCCAGCAGGCGCAGGCCCTCGACCGGTTCGCCGAAGACGCTGGCCTCGATGCCCCGGTTCTCCTGTTCGCCGTTGGCGGCGAAGACGTTGTTCTCGACAAAGGCGCTGGGAAGAACCGAGCGGAACAGGCTGATCGTGCCGCCGAAGGCGCCGGCGTCGTATTTGGCGCCCACCTCGACCTGCTCGCCCCGGAACGGCGACAGCACTTCGCCGGCGTTGAGCACCGGAACGCCGCCGCTGACGGCCGGCGCGGTCTGGCCGGGGATCAGCGCCTCGACATAGTTGGCGTAGAGCGAGACCCGGTCGTCGGGCCTGTAGACCAGGGCCAGGGCCGGCGTGGTCGCCTCGCCGTCATAGCCCGACAGCGGGGCGCCGCTGTTGTAGTCATACGACCGGGTCTCGATCTGCTGGTAGCGGACCCCGACCGTCGCCAGCAGCCGCCCGTCCATGAAGGACAGCATGTCGGCCACCGCGATGCTGGAGTTCTTCACCCGCTCGGTGACATGGGGATCATCCAGATCGCCGCCGATGAAGAAGTCGGCCGCCGGCGGCGTGACCGCGACCGGCGCATACAGGTCGCTGGCGAAACCGGCGAAGCTGGAGAAGGCGTAGGCGTTCGCGGACTTGGACTGGACCTGCGAGGCCGAAGCCACGAGCCGGTGCCCGACCGGGCCCGTGACCAGATCGGCTCGCACGCCGACGTCTCCGGACCAGATGGCGTCCTCACGCGCATTGTCGAAGCGATAGGCGCTCAGCGTCCCGTCGGCCTGGGCCCTCGGATTGGCCAGGACGTTCTGCTCCTTGCCCTCGCGGCCGCCGAAAGCCGCCCACGCCGAGACGGTGTCGGTCAGGTCGAACTCGCCGCGCGCGACCCCGAACAGCTGTTCCTCGCTCGTATAGGTCCAGGGCTGGGCGAAATTGCTCGCGGCGGGCGGCGGGGCCGGAATGGCGCCGACGGGCGTCACCGACGGCCGCGGGGCGTCGATGCGGTGGTCCTGCCAGCCGATGTCGGCCGAGAAGCGCGCGCGCTCGCCGCGGCGATCAAGCCCCAGGCCGATGACGTTCAGTTCGCGCGTCTGCGCCTCCACCCCGCCCTCGCCGTCCCGGCGGGCCAGGTTCAACCGTACGCCGTATTCATCGGCGGCGCCGAATCGGCGGGCGAGGTCAGCGGCGAGATAGACTTCGCTCTCGCCTTCCAGACCCGCGGTCAGGCGCGTGAGCGGGCCGTCGGGCGCCCGCTTGGGCATCAGGTTGAAGGCGCCGCCCACGCCGCTTCCTCCCGGCGCCGCGCCGTTCAGGAAGGCCGTGGCGCCGTGAAAGACCTCGACCCGCTCCAGGAACTCCGCCGCCACGAACTGGCGCGGCAGGATGCCGTAGAGACCGTTCCAGGTCATGTCGTCCGAATAGACCGGAAAGCCCCGGATGACGTACAATTCCTGGAAGTTGCCGAAGCCCTTGGTGACCCTGACCGCCGGATCGTTCTGCAGCACGTCCGCCACGCTGCGGGCCTGCTGGTCGCGGGCCAGCTGCGAGGTGTAGCTGGTGGTGGCGAAGGGCGTGTCCATGGCGTCCAGCGCGCCGAACAGACCCACCCGTCCCCCCGTCGCCACCTGCCCGCCGGGACGGACGGACGGCAGCGCCACCTGCGAGCCCGTGACGACGACCTCATCCAGTTCCGCGGGCGCCGCATCCTGTGCGAACGCCGCACCTCCGAGGGCCAGCGCGGCGGAGGTCGTCAGAAGAACGGAGCGGAACATTTCGGCGGGCCCTGGTGTGTTGAGAACGCGTCTCAATATACGGCGCCGTATGCAGGTCAAGGCGGCGTCGGGGTCCAGGCCGGCTTGAGGCCGCGACATTTGATCGCTCTTTCGCAACTGCGTAAGGATGCGCCGTCCCCCCGGGAGTCGCCATGTCCAGCCTGCAGTCCTCCGCCCTCGCCCGCGTCAAGCCGTCGGCCACCCTTGCGGTGACCGCCCGTGCGCGGGAGCTGAAGCGCGAGGGACGCGACGTGATCGGCCTGGGCGCCGGCGAACCGGACTTCGACACGCCCGAGAACATCAAGGAGGCCGCCATCGCGGCCATCCGCCGGGGCGAGACCAAATATACGGACGTCGACGGCCTGCCCGAGCTGAAGGCGGCGGTGGCGGCCAAGTTCGCACGCGAGAACGGGCTGAAATACGAGACGAACCAGATCCACGTCGCCCCGGGCGGCAAGACCGTGATCTACAACGCCCTGGTCGCAACCCTCTCGCCCGGCGACGAGGTCATCGTGCCGGCGCCCTACTGGGTGTCCTACCCCGACATGGTGCTTCTGGCCGGCGGAGAGCCGGTGACCGTGGTCGGACACGAGGCCGACGGCTTCAAGCTGAAGCCCGGGGCGCTGGAGGCGGCGATCACGCCGCGCACGAAATGGCTGATCCTGAACAGCCCGTCGAACCCCACGGGCGCGGCCTATACGGGCGCCGAGCTGGA
>NZ_JAKFEB010000189.1:0-14415 GCF_036677305.1 Brevundimonas sp.
GCCGCCCCCGCCGCCGCCCGGCCGCGCGCCCGAGGCGCCGAACGCGCCGCTTCCGCCGCCGCCTCCCCCGCCCACAGCCACCGCCTCGACGGTTCGGGCCCAGGCGGGCGGCGTCCAGGTTCCCGAGGCGTTGAAGGCCGTCGCCGAACGCCGCGCGGCGCCCTGGGCGAACAGCGCCCGGCCCGTCCCCCGCTCGACCGCAAGAACCTCGCGCCAGTCCGATCCGTCCGCGCTGACCTTCAGCCTCAGGTCGTCGTCGCCGACCAGCCCAAGCTCGGCCCGGCCGCCGTATCCGCTCTGGAACACCAGCGACAGGACATCGTCCGCCGTCTCCTTGTTCAGCGTCAGCCGCAGGTCGCCGGTGCCGCCGTACGCCGCCTCCCGCGCGGTCCACAGGGCGTTGTTGAGCCTGGCGAGGAAGGGGTTCCAGCTGTCGGCCGCGGCGCCGATCCCGAGCCGGTCCAGGTCATGGATCTCGCCCAGCCGCCGCCCCAGCGGGACCCAGCCGTCCCAGTGCCGCACCACCAGCTCGGCCGCGTCGACGACCAGAACCACCAGCCCGTCCGGCGCCGCGACCGCGCTCCACCCGCCGCCCTCGGCCCGCACCAGCGTTCCCTCGGTCCGCGCGCCCCAGTCCGCACCGGTCGCGCCGGCGGGCAGGATCCACAGGGCGCCGTCCGTCGGAGAGACCGGCTGGACCGTCACGGTCCGGCTGACCACCGCCGTCTGGACCAGGGCGTCCAGCCGGGTCAGGGCCTCGTTCAGGGTCACATGTTTCTGCATCTGCCCGGCCGCCAGATAGGGCAGCTCCAGCCGGGCGCTGTGGTCGTCGCTCATCACTCTCTCTCCGCTCGGGATGTCGGAGATCAGTGTGGGGGCGTTGCTTCCTGCGGCTCGAAGATGACGCTGCTCAAACGAAAACCGTTCGGGAAATCAGCGACATGACTTTCGCAACTCGTCTGGTTCGCAGCGAAAGGGTAGCGGGGAAGCCGTGGATGGAAGGGCTGGACGGCCTCCCCGCCTGACGTGCCCGTTGGCTGTCAGGACCAGGCGGGAGCGCTTGCGCACGCCCGCAACGGACTCGTCAGAGGCAGCTACGCGGCGTCGCCGCGTCCGGATGCGGTCAGAGACGCTGAAGTTCGCCCGAGGCCACGACGGGACCGTCGGGCTTGTCCGGCGCCGGCGTATGGCCCGGCGTCTCCATGGAGACAGCCACCGCCCTGGCCTGTCCGGCCTTGCCGGAAAGCGCGCGGCCGAGGTTGTGCCGCGAGGTCGCCGAGCCGTCGATCGCGCCGACCAGCTGGACGCCGCCCTCGGGCATGACCAGCCACAGGTGCGGCACGCGCGTATCCCCGGCCATCTCGGTCGTCGGCGCCAGATACAGCTCGCCGCTGACCGGGTCGTAGGCGATGGTCATGGCCGCGTGGCCGTTCTCGAGCGTCAGGGTCGCCACCCGGGTCACGGCCACGGGCGCTTCGGGCGCCGGCGCGGGCGGGACCGGCGACGGCTGGGCCAGCAGCACCACCACCGCGACCAGGCTGGCGGCCAGCAGACCCGTCGAGCCGACCGCCCAGGTGCGCCAGAAGGCCAGCCGGCGATTGTCGTTGGCGGCGACCGGCGGCAGGCCCGCCTCGACCCGCGGCCAGACATATGGCGACGGCGTCACGGGCGCGATTTCGTCGGCCATCCCGGCCAGCCGCTCGTTCCAGGTCTCGACCTCGGCCGCGAAAGCCGGATCGGCGGCCTCCCGCGCCCGGGCCGCGGCCTCTTCCCCGGGCGACAGGACGCGCAGCGCCAGCTCGCCGGCCAGGGCCTCGTTCTCGTCCATGCCGTCGGTGTCGGTCGGATCGGTCATGATTCCAGACACGCTCTCAGCCGCATCAGCCCCCGGCGGATCCAGCTCTTCATCGTTCCCAGCGGCACATTCTCACGCGAGGCCAGCGCATCATAGGTCACGCCCTCGATAAAGGCGGTGCGGATGGCGCCGCCCGTGCGGTCGTCCAGTTCTGCGAGGCAGTCGTTCAGACGGCGCACGTCGTCGCCGGCCTCCAGCGCCTGGGCCGGAGAGGGTCCGTCGTCGGCCACGTCGAAGGCGTCGTCGATGGGGGTGGACCGGCGCATCGACGCGCCCGACCTCAGCCGGTCGATCGCCCGGTTGCGGGCGATGGTCACCAGCCATGTGATCGGGCTCGCGCGGGACGCATCGAAGCTCCCGGCCTTTCTCCACACGGTCAGATAGGTGTCCTGCAAGACGTCCTCGGCCAGCTGTCGGTCGGCCAAGATACGCAGGGTCACCCCCAATAGCTTCGCGGAGGTCGCTTCATAGACCTGGCGGAAGGCGGCCCGGTCGCCCTGCCCGGCCTGGCCGAGGGCCATCGCCAGTTCATCGCGGGTAAGGATGGAACTCATACGGGCGTCCGGCAGACCATGGGTGGTAACTGGCGGGCCCTGCCCGTCTTCGTCAAGCGCTCAGTCATGGAGATAGACGATCCGGCGAAGCTTCGGGTTCCGGCGCATGTCGGCGACGTGCCGGTCGTGTTCGCCCGAGGCCCGCGCCTCGCGCTCGTTCGCCTCGACCCAGTGGGTGCTCTCGATATCCTTCTGCAGCGCCTTGGCCGCCATCAGGTGTCCGGGAAAGAAGAAGTCGATCGCGTCCCCGGCGAGACCCACCAGGGGAACCTCGCCGACCGCGCTCGTGGCGCTGTCCAGCCCCAGATAGCCGACCATCCGCATCAGCGTTCCCGGCGTCGCTCTCGCCTGGGCCGCCTGAAGCAGCAGCCACCCGGCCGCGCCCACGCTGTAGACTGTGCCCACCACGGGAATCCAGGTCAGCAGACCGTCCAGTCCGACGCCGAACGGGCCTATGCCCACGGCCCGGTCAGACAGTTTCTTGACGCCCTCGACATTGGACCAGATCTTCTCGATATCCGCGACGGACCGTCTGGCCATGCCTGCCCCTCTCCAGTTAAGCGAGACCGTAACGCGCCATGACGAACCCCGTTCACCGTGAAAGGCAAGGACCGCGCCCGGGCGATCCGTGGGCGCGGGGACGGCGGATCGGAACGCTGCTGCAACTGGCCCTCCTCGCCCCCTTGGCGCTGGGGCTGCTGGCGCTGTCAGGCGTCGGTCATCGGTGGGTCGACGTCCTGTTCCAGTTCACGGCGCCGGTGCTGATCCTGACCGCTCTCGTGACCATTGCGCTGGTCGCCGCCCGCATGAAGGCGGCGGCCCTGACCGGATTGGCCGCTACCCTGGCCCTCGCCCTGGCCGTGGCGCCGCAATGGTTTCCGGCCGCGGCGACGCCCCGGCCCGGCGCGCCCGTCGTGCGGCTGTATTCCGCCAATCTCTGGGCCCTCAACACCGATGTGGAGGCGATCGAGGCCTCCATCGTCGCGGCCGACGCCGACATCGTGGTGCTGGTCGAACTGGGCGATGCCCCGGCCGCGCGGCTGGAACAGGTGCTCGCCCGCCACCCCCACCGGATCGCCACCCCGCGCATCGACCGCCCCAGCGGCGCCGCGCGATCCGTCATCGCCTCGCGCTGGCCGTTGACGGAGATCCGCGACCGGCCCGACGGCCTGCATGCGGTCGGGGCCACGGTCCGGACCCCGCTGGGGCCGCTGAACGTGCTGGGCGTCCATCTGACCCGCCCATGGCCGTTTCAGGAGCAGTGGGGCCAGATCAGCCAGACCATGGCGCTGGACGACGTCGTCTCGGACCTGACCGGCCCGGTGGTCGTCACCGGCGACTTCAACAGCGTGTCCAGCGCCCGCATCGGCCGCCAGATCCGGCGCGACATCGGCCTTGTCCCCGCCCCGGGGTTCCCGGGCACCTGGCCCGGCGCTGCGCCGTCGATGTTCGGCGTGGCCATCGATCATGTCTACCGCTCGCCCGACCTCGCCTTCGTCAGCCGCCGGCTGGGGCGCCCCACGGGGTCGGACCATCGTCCTGTGGTGACCGAAGTCACCCTCGCGGCGGATTGACCAGGGCGGCCAGCCGTTCGGCGTGGCCATCGGCAGGGAAGTCGTCGGCGATCCAGCCTTCCTCGAACGCCTTGAGCAGCCGCCCGGTCTCCGGTCCAGGTTCGACGCCCAGCTTTGCGACCTGACGCCCCCCGACGGGCAGACGCGGCGGGGTCCAGTCCCGAACCAGACCGATCAGACGGCGCGCGTCGTCGCCGCGTCCGGGCGTCTCGGCCCAGCGCCGGTGCAGGGCGTCAGAGACGGCCCGGGCCCCGTGGCGATAGACGGCGGCCCGCGCCGCGGCGTCGCTCATTGACAGGCCGACAACCCCGTCCGCCAGCGCCGATCCGACCAGCCGGTCCCGCGTGGCGTTGGCGAACCGGAGCCGGGTCGAAACCTGCCGGACCACGGCCTCCTCCGCCGGAAACAGCGCCATCAGCCGCAGCACCGGATCCTCCGACGCGCCGACCACCGCATCGAACAGGGTCAGCGACGCTTCCGGCAGCAGCTGTTCCAGCACCCCGGCCTCGCCCATGGCCTTCATGGCCGGGCGCGGATCGGGCGCGGTCAGCAGCTTCATGAGCTCCTTCGACACCCGCTCGGCCGACAGCCGGCTCATCCCCGGCGCCAGCTTGCGGCACGCAACCAGCGCCGCCGTATCCGGCTCGCCGCGCCCGTACCAGGCGAAGAAGCGGAAGAAGCGCAGGATACGCAGATAGTCCTCGGTAATCCGCGTCTCGGGATCGCCGACGAAAACGATCCGCCCCGCCTCGGCGTCCGCAACGCCATGACCGGTCGGATCGAACACCTGACCTTCGCCGTCGGCATAGAGGGCGTTGAGCCGGAAATCCCGTCGCGCCGCGTCCTCGGCCCAGTCGTCCGTGAAGGCCACGGTGGCGTTGCGCCCGTCGGTGGAGACGTCGCGGCGCAGGGTCGTGATCTCGAACGGCGTCCGCTGGCTCACCGCCGTCACCGTGCCGTGCGCCATGCCGGTCGGCACGGCCTTCAGCCCGGCGGCGCGGATCGCCTTGTCGGTTTCTTCCGGCTTCAGCGTCGTGGCGATGTCGATGTCGTCGACCGGCGCCCCGATCAGGGCGTTGCGCACGCAGCCGCCGACGAACCGGGCGCAGCCCGGGCCGCCCGCCGCTTCCAGCGCCGCCATCACCGCCCGGGTGGACGAGGCCGTCAGCCAGGGCTGGTCCGTCAGCCGGATGCTCATGCCGCATCCTCCGCCGCCGCCGCTTCGGGCGCATCTTCAAGACCATACAGCCGGGTGTGAAGCGAGCGGATGACCCCCGCCGTCACGCCCCAGATGTAGCGCTCGCCATAGGGCATGGCCCAGTACCAGCGGCGCGGCTGGCCCTCGCGGTCCCAGGCGTCGCGCCGGTGGTTGGCGATGTCCATCAGGAAGTCCCAGGGGACCTCGAACACCTCCGCCACCTCTTCCGGAGCGGGCGTGGTTTCGGGAGGGTCATTGAGCCATCCGATCACCGGCGTGATCAGGAATCCCGTGCCCGTCTCATAGGCGTCGCCGACGCCCAGAACCTCGACCTTGGCCGGGTCCAGCGCCACCTCCTCCATCGCCTCGCGCAGCGCGGCCTCGACGGCCGTTTCGCCCGGGTCCAGCCGTCCGCCCGGGAAGGCGATCTGGCCGGTATGGCTGGCCAGGCTGTCGGCGCGGCGGGTCAGCAGCACCGTCGCCCCCTCCGGCCCGGCGATGACCGGGATCAGCACCGCGGCCGGACGCAGCGTCCGTTCCGGTCGGGCCGTCCCGGGGTTCAGATCGAAGTCGGAGCGTGTGGCCGCGGCGTCCGGCAGCCAGTTCGCGGCCGGCTCCAGCCGTTCGATCAGCCGCGCGCGCAGGGTCGACAGGCTCATTCCACGCCCGCCCCGACGGGACCCAGGGCGAAGGCCGCGCCGTTCGAACGCACCGTCAGCCGCCCGTCCTCGACGTCCGCCATCTCGACCAGTTCATAGAAGACCGGCCGCGCGATCCGCGCCCACAGGTCGGCGCGCACCCGCACCGACGGCGAGGGCTCGCCCGTCCGCGGATCGGTTTCCACGACGATGGGGTGTTCGGGCCCGGCCTCGGCCTCGTCGCCGACGTCGGTGGTGAAGACCAGGGCCTCGCCGCGCCGCGCCACGGTCACCGCCAGGAACGGGAGGTCTTCGACCGTGATCGACAGCTTCTCGCCCGGCGTGACCAGCACATAGCCGTCGTTATCCTTGCGCAGAACGGTCGAGAAGAGCCGCACCAGCTCGGCCCGGCCGATGGGCGAACCCTCATGCATCCACACGCCGTCGCGCCGGATGACGATGTCGATCGCGCCGCAATGCGCCGGATGCCAGAGATGCACAGGGGGCAGGCCCCGGCCCGGCGCCTGTTTCGCCGCCTCGGCGACTCCGGCCAGACCGGTCCTGTTGTCGGCGGTGGAACCCATGGTCCAGACTTAGGCGTCGGAGCGACGGCGGCAAACCCCTTCTATCGGACGGGGCGCACCGGACCCGTGGGCGAACCCTCGCCGCGCCACAGCACGCGCGCGCGGTCCACCGGCCCCGGCAGCTGTACGCCGGGCGCGACCGCAAAACCGAAACGTTCAAAATAGCCCATGTCGCCGACCAGCAGGATGTCGTCCCCGACCCGGGCGGCGTGATCGACACAGGCCTGCACCAGATCGGCGCCCAGCCCGGCTTTTCGGCTGTCCCGGGCCACGGCGATGGGGCCCAGAAACAGGGCCGGCGTTTCGCCGACCGTGATCCGCCACAGGCGCACCGAGCCGATGACCTTTCCCTCGTCGCGCGCCACGAAGGCTGCGGCCACGCCGGCGCGCTCGCGCAGGCGTTCCGCCGTCTTGGCGAACCGGCCCGGACCGAAGGCGGCCAGAACCAGCCCCTCGACCGCCGCGGCGTCGGCGGGCGTCTCGGCTTCGATGCGCACAGGGGCGGGCTTTGGCGGAGCGTCGAACATCAGGCGGCGCAACTACGGCCCTCGCCCCGCCGAATCAACCGGCTTTCGAGAAATCCGGGGCGCGCTTCTGGCTGAAGGCCATGAAGGCCTCCATCGCCTCGGGGCTCTTCATCTGGCTGCCGAAGGCCTCGCCCTCGCGCTGCATCAGGGCCCAGAGACGTTCGGAATCCCGCATCAGCGCCTTGGTCTTGCGAATCGAGTTCGGCGCGCGCGTCGCCAGCTTGCCGGCCAGTTCCGCAGCCACGGCCTCGACCTGATCGGCCGGGACGGCCCGGTTGGCCAGACCCCAGGCCAGGGCCGTCCGCCCGTCGATCGGCTCGCCCAAAGCGAAGATCTCGAACGCCCGCTGATGGCCCAGCACCGCCGGCAGAAGCAGCGAGGAGGCGGCCTCCGGCGCCAGCGCCAGATTGATGAAGGGCGCCGACAGCAGGGCGTCCTCGGCCACCACCACCATGTCGCAATGCAGCAGCAGGGTCAGGCCGATGCCCACCGCCCGGCCCCGCACCGCCGCCACCGCGGGCTTGTCCAGCTCGGCCAGCGCCTTCAGGAAGCGGAACACCGACATGTCCAGCGGCTCGCCCGTCTGCGATCCGATGGCGATGAAGTCGGCGATGTCGTTGCCGGCCGAGAAGCTGTCGCCGTCGCCGCGGAACATCAGCACGCGGACAGCGTCGTCCGTCCGCGCACGCTCCGTGGCGTCGGACAGGGCGGCGTACATGGCCTGGGTAATGGCGTTCTTCTTCTCGGGCCGCGACAGGGTCACGGTCAGAACGCCGCCCGCCAGCTCGGTGCGAATGTGGTCGGTCACGCCGCCTCTCCCTCGTTGATCATGGTCCACCAGTCGACGCCGTCGGCGTCCCGCGTCCGGCTGACCCGGCCGCGTTGCAGCAGATAGTTCAGATGCGCCAGCGCCTCGCCCGTCGCCATGCCCCGCACGCCGTCGCCGACGGGCCGCGCGAACAGGGCGCCGAAGACGTCGACGGCGCGTTTCGGCTCTCGCAGCGTCTTCTCCAGCCGTTTCAGCGCCGTCATATGGCCGCGGATCAGGGCGTCCAGCCGCGCCTGCACGCCCCGGAACGGCTCGCCATGCGACGGCAGCACCAGCACGTCGTCCGGGAACACCGTCTTCATCCGCTCCAGAGACGCCAGCCAGTCGCCCAGCGGGTCCGCCTCCGGCTCGGTCGGCCAGACGGACACGTTCGAGGATATCTTCGGCAGGATCTGGTCGCCGCCCAGCACCACCCCGTCCGCCTCGCGCCACAGGCAGGCGTGCTCCGGGCTGTGCCCCTCGCCCACGACCACGCGCCAGTCCTGACCGCCGATGCGGATCCGGTCGCCCTCGCGCATCCGCGTGTAGCCCGATGGGAGCGGCGACACGGCCCGGCCGAACTGACCGTATTCGCGGCGATACGTCTCGACCTGCGCCTCGTCCCATCCCGCGGCGCGATAGTGGACCGCGCCCGCTTCCGGCGCGGGCTGGCCCGTATCGGCCAGCAGCATCCGGCCGGTGACGTATTCGAGCCGCGTCATGGTCAGGCCGACGCCGAACCGCTGGCACAGCCATCCCGCCAGGCCGATGTGGTCGGGATGCATGTGGGTGCAGATGACCCGCGTCACCGGCCGTCCTCCGAGCGGGCCCGCCAGCAGGGCGTCCCAGCGCTCGCGCGAATCCGGGATGTTCAGCCCGGTGTCGATCAGGGCCCAGCCATCGCCGTCCTCGACCGCGTAGACGTTGATATGGTTCAGGGCGATCGGCATCGACAGCTGCATCCACAACACGCCCGGCGCGACGGCGACGGCCTCGCCGGACCCGGGCGGAACCGGATACGGATAGGTCAGGCCGCGCGCGTCTCGCGCCGCCAGGTCGTTCGCCGGATTCACGCCGTCGGCCAAGTCCGTCTCCAATCAAAACTCAATCCGTAGATTGGCCAAAGCCGAGGCGCTCGTCCAGCCCGCCCGGCGTTGGGACTTGACCGGGCTCCGACAAGCGCAAAGGGTATCGGTCTGGAAAAACCACTGGAGGGAGGTTCAACGTGCTCAACCAAAAGATGCTCGTCCTGCTGATCGGCGCCTGCGCCTTTCTTCTCGCCGCCGAGCCGGCAGCCGCCCAGAAGGGCGTCCTCGGAGCGGGGGCCGGCGTGGGATCCGGCGAATGGGCTCCCAATGTTCCTCCCGGGAGCCTGGTCGACGCGCCCGCGAACACCGCCATCACGCGGGACAACACCAGCGGCTCCCGCCTGCACCGCCAGAGAGAAGAGGAACGCCGCCAGGCCGAAAGACGGCGTCGGGCCCTGCGTGGCGAGGCGATCGCTCCGATCACGAACAATCCGGCCCAGATCCGCGCAGCCGCCCAGTCGGTCGCGTCCGCGGCCGGTCTGGACTGCCAGGTGACCGCCGCCTCGCACCCGGGCGTGGATGCCAATGAGGCGCCGATCTACGAGGCCGCCTGCGCCGAGGGGCAGGGCTACCTCCTGATCGCGTCGACTCCGGCGCAATCCTTCGGTTGCTTCGAGCTGGAAGGCTCCGCCGCGCTCGCGCGTCTCGACAACCCGGCCGCCGAGGTGGGCCAGCTGTGCGAACTTCCGTCCAACCAGAACAGTCTGCCCCTGATCGGCGGCTGGGCGCGCGAGGCCGGCGTCAGCTGCCAGGTCGACCGGGCCGTCCTCGTCGGCAGGAGCGTCGGGAGCAATCCCATCTATGAGATCGGCTGCGCCGACGCCGATGGCTACTGGCTCGAAAAGGCCGGGGAAGGCTGGGTGCTGCAACGCTGCGCCCAGATCGTGGCCAGCGGGGAAACCTGCCGCTTCTCCGCGCGCCGGGATCAGTCCTCGGCCGGCTGACCGCCTTGTGACAGAGCCTCCTCGCCCCGGCTCCAGGCCGCGGGCGAGGCGCGCTGTCCGTGTCGCCTTGACCCCGCCACAGGTGGCGGCCAAGGGTGACGACGATTGTCCCCTTGGAGCCTCCCCCGTGTTCGACAAAAAGATGCTTCCCCTGATGGGCGCCGCCTGCGCGCTTGTCCTCGCCGTCGTCCAGCCCGCCGCGGCCCAGACGGCCCCTCCGTTCGGGGGCGCCGGCTCCAGCGCGCCCGGCAGCGCCACCGACCCCAACCCCACGTCCGTGACGCGCGACACCAGCGGTTCGCGCATGAACCGCAATACGGCCGAAGGGCGCCGCCAGGAGCGCGCGAACAGTCAACGCGAGCGCCAGGCCGCCGCGGCCGCCGCCGCCACGCCGGAACAGATCCGCGCCGAAGCCCAGGCCCAGGCCACGGCCGCCGGCCTGACCTGTCAGGTCACCGAGGCCGTCAATCCGGGCGTGACCGCCGAACAGATCAAGATCTATGAAGCGGCCTGCGCCTCCGGCCCGGGCTACATCCTGATCGCGTCGACGCCGCCCCAGAATTTCGACTGCCTCGAACTGGCCGGCACCGCCTATACGGCCCGGCTGCGCGATCCCGCGGCCGACGTGGGCCAGCAGTGCGTCCTGCCCGCCAACCAGAACGGACTGGCCGTCATCGGCGGCTGGGCCCGCGAAGCAGGCGTGGCCTGCACGGTCGACGAGGCCGTCGCCATCGGCAAGAGCAGCGAGAACAACATCGTCTATGAAGTCGGCTGCACCGGCGTCGACGGCTACTGGCTGGAAAAGGTCGCGACCGGCTGGAAGCTGCAGGACTGCCTCCAGATCGTCTCGGTCGGCGGAACCTGCCGGTTCACCACCGCCCAGGAACAGGCTGACGGCTTCGAGCCCAAACTGGCCGGCACGGACGCCGCGGCCTGCGACGTCGCCCAGGTCCGCCTGATGGGATCCAATCCCAATGGTCGCTTCTACGAAGCCAAATGCGCCGCCGAGGGCGAAGGCTATATCGCCCGCGTCAGCACCGCCGGCGTGACCGAGCAGATCTATCCCTGCGCCACGGCCCAACGCATCGGCAACGGCTGCACCCTGACGCCGGCTCCGGCCGCCGCTCCCGCGCCGACCGAATAGGTTCGGCCCGCCTCTGACGAAGACGACGCCCCGGGGTTCGCGCCCCGGGGCGTTTTCGTTTTCACGATCCCGCTTCACAGACCGGGCCGACACGCCGTACTCATGGCGTCATGCGCATCGCCACCTGGAACGTGAACTCGGTCAACGCCCGCCTGCCGACGGTGCTGGCCTGGCTGGAGGCCGCACAGCCCGACGTGGTCGGCTTCCAGGAGATCAAATGCCTGGACGAGAAATTCCCGCGCGAGGCCTTCGAGAGCCTCGGCTACAATGTCGAGACCAACGGGCAGAAGACCTACAACGGCGTCGCCCTGCTCTCGAAATATCCGCTCAGCGACGTGCGGCGCGGTCTGCCCGGCGTCGACGCCTCGGGCTTCGAGGCCGAGTTCGAACAGGCCCGCTACATCGAGGCCGTGATCGAGGCCCCCCGCCCGGTGCGCATGGGCTGCATCTACCTGCCCAACGGCAATCCGATCGGGACCGAGAAATTTGCCTACAAGCTGGCCTGGATGGAGCGGCTTCAGGCCCATGCGAAGGACCTTCTGGCGCAGGAGGAAGCCTTCACCCTGTGCGGCGACTACAACGTCATCCCTACGCCGGACGATGCGAAGAATCCCTCCGCCTGGGTCAATGACGCCCTGTTCCAGCCCGAGAGCCGCGCCGCCTTCCGCGCCCTGAACCATCTCGGCCTGTCCGAGGCGGGCGAACTCGGCAAGCAACCGCCCGGGACATACACCTTCTGGGACTATCAGGCGGGCGCCTGGCAGCGCGATCACGGCATCCGCATCGACTTCCACCTGCTGTCGCCGCAGGCGGCCGATCGCTTCGTGGGCATCGAGACCCACCGGGACGCCCGCGACATGGATAAGCCCTCCGACCACGTCCCCGTCGTCGTCGAGCTGGAGGACTAGGCCGTGGCCGACGCGCTTCGGGTCATCCTGCTCGTTGCGCTGATGGCCGCGGCGCTGACCACCGCTGCGCTCGTGCTTGCCTGGTGGATGGAGCCCGTGCGCCGCATGAAACGGGCCCTGCTGAAGTCGCTGGGCGCCGTGCCCGAGGCCGAGGCCCTGTCGCCCGCCGAGGGCCGCGCCGCCGGCCTCGACTTCGACGGGGCCCAGGTGGCGGTGCTGTGGAATCGCGGCGGCTCGGGTCTGGTCTATGCCTTCGAGGAGATCGAGGGCGGCGAGATCATCGTCGACGGCCATGTCGTGGCCCGCGTCCGCCGGGGCGAGGCGCGCAAGGCGCTGGACGTTCTCGCCCCCGAGGCCGAGCAGGTGACCCTGCGGCTTTTGTTCGCGGACGCCCGTCATCCGGAGTTCGAACTGGCCCTGTGGGACGCCACCCTGCCCGTGCAGACGGGCTCTCCCGGCGAGGCCCTGCGCCTCGGCCGGCGCTGGCTGTCGCATCTGGAAGCTCTGCTGAAGGGGTAGTCGCCGATCAGGAGGAGGGCTAGAAGCGCCCCTTCTGTTTCGCGTACCCAAGGATGCTCCCGTGGCCCGGCTGTTCGACGCCTACATCATCGCCGACTGGACGGCCGCCGAGGGCAAGAAGCTGGGCGACGGCTCGGTGTGGCTGGGCGTGGCCAAGCGCGACGTGCGCTTCCGCCTCTATACCGAGACCCACAACGTCGCCACGCGCGCCGAGGGCGAGAAGCTGCTGGCCTCGCTGCTGGCCGAACACCGCAAGCGCGGCGACCGGGTGCTGGTCGGGTTCGACTTCAACTTCGGCTATCCCGCCGGCACCGCCGCGCGGCTGAAGCTGACGGGTGCGCCCGCCTGGTCGGCGATGTGGAAATTCATCGCCTCCAACGTGGTCGACAAGGCCGACAACACCAACAACCGCTATCAGGTCGCCGCCAAGATGAACCGGCTGATGACCGACGAGGCCTGGCCCCTGTGGGGCGCGCCCGCCAATCAGGCGCAGCGCTGGCTGACCACGACCAAGCCGCCCGCGGGCGCGGGCGCCGACATCCCGGAATACCGGGCGACGCAGGACGCGGTCCGCAAGGGGAAGCTGCAGCCCAAGTCGGTCTGGCAGATGCATGGCGCTGGCGCCGTCGGCGGCCAGACGCTGGTCGGCATTCCCGCCGTGCGCCGCCTGCTGGAAAGCCTCGGCCCCTCGGGCGCCGTCTGGCCGTTCGGCACGGGCTGGCGCGCGCTGGACACGGCCGACGTCGAGCCGCTGTCGGCGCTGGTGGTCGAGGTCTATCCGTCCATGTTCGACGCCAAGCCCAACCCCGGCGAGTTCAAGGATCAGGCCCAGGTCCGCGTCACGGCCGAGCATTTCGCCAGACTGGACGAGACCGGCGCCCTGTCCGCCGCCTTCGCCCCGCCCAAGGGCGCGGACGAGGCCCTGATCGCGCGCGTCGAGCAGGAAGAAGGCTGGATCCTGGGAGCCTGACGGCTGACCCGGCCCCTGATCATTGCGCATCGCGGGGCCTCGGGCGAACGGCCGGAGCACACCCGGGCGGCGTATGAGCTGGCGATCCGGCAGGGCGCGGATTTCATCGAGCCCGATCTGGTGATGAGCCGCGACGGCGTCCTGATCGTGCGCCACGAGAACGAGATCGGCAGCACGACCGATGTCGCCGCCCGGCCGGAGTTCGCCGCCCGCCGCACGTCGAAGACGGTCGACGGCTGGCCCGTCGAGGGCTGGTTCGCCGAGGACTTCACCCTGGCCGAGCTGAAGACCCTGCGGGCGCGGGAGCGTCTGCCCGAGCTGCGGCCCGCCAACGGCGCCTTCGACCAGGAGGCGATCCTGACCTTCGAGGCGGTGCTGGATATCGCCGCCGGGGCGGGCGTCGGCGTCGCGCCGGAGCTGAAGCATCCGTCGTATTTCGCCGCCCTGGGCCTGCCGATGGAGGAGGCCTTCGTCGGCGTGCTGGAGCGCCGGGGGCTGACGGGCCGGGATGCGCCCGCGCTGGTCCAGTGTTTCGAGGTCGGGGCGCTGCAGCGTCTGCGCGCCCGGGTCGCCACGCCCCTGCTGCAGCTGGTCGCCGCGTTCGGCGGGCCGTTCGATCGGCCGGCGCTGAGCTACGCCGCCATGACCGCGCCCGAGGGTCTGGCCGCAGTCGCCGCATACGCCGACTGGATCGGCGCCGATACGGCCCTGATCGAGCCTGCGCCCGGCGCCCCGACCGCCCTGATCGCCGACGCCCATGCGGCCGGGCTGAAGGTCGCCGGCTGGACCTTCCGGGCGGAGAACGCCTTCCTGCCGGAGGACGACCGGGTCGGCGATGCGCCAGCGGGGCGCGGGCGGCTGCGGGAGCGGCTGGCGCGGTTCACGGGGTACGGGCTGGACGCGGCGTTTACGGATCATCCAGGTCTCCTCGCCGATTGAGCGGGCAGCATTGATCGCCTCGAACGGCGAACCGTAGAAGGTTGGGGAGGGCGCGGGGCGACCGGGCCTCGCCCGGTGCTGTTGCAGAGTTACCGTTTCGACGAGACAGACCGCCCCGCGTCGTCGTTTTCCACGCGCGTGCCGGCCGCCGGCCCTGTTCGGGCC
>NZ_JAKFEB010000190.1:0-13609 GCF_036677305.1 Brevundimonas sp.
ATCCCCGAATGGGTCGAACGGGTGAAGACCGACGACGCCATCAAGGGCGCGGTCCTGACCTCGGGCAAGGCGAGCGGCTTCTGCGCCGGCGCCGATCTGGGCGACATGGCCGGCGGCATGCTGGCCGGCGGTTCGCTGCAGGAGGCCTATGACGCCGGCTGGAAGCTGAACGGCGCCCTGCGCGCGCTGGAAACCTGCGGCAAGCCGATCGCCGCGGCGATCAACGGTCTGGCGCTGGGCGGCGGCCTCGAGCTGACGCTGGCCTGCCACTACCGGGTCGTCGGCGACGACAACAAGATCCAGCTCGGCCTGCCCGAGATCAAGGTCGGCCTCTTCCCCGGCGGCGGCGGCACCCAGCGCCTGACGCGCCTGATCGGCGTGCAGGCGGCGATGATGGCCATGACCGAGGGCAAGTCCTTCCGTCCGAACGACGCCAAGGGCGCCGGCTTCGTCCATGAGGTCGTGGCCAAGGGCGGCGAAGTCGAGGCCGCCAAGGCGTGGATCAAGGGCGGCGGCAAGGCCGTCCAGCCGTGGGACGACAAGTCCTTCAAACTCCCCGGCGGCGGCCCCTACCACCCGGCCGGCATCCAGAATTTCCTCGTCGGCAATGCGATGATCCGCAAGCAGACCTACGGCAACTATCCGGCCGCCACCAATCTGATGAAGGCCGTCTATGAGGGCACGCAGGTGCCGATGGACGCCGCCCTGCGCATCGAGACCCGCTACTTCATCAAGACCCTGATGACGCCGCAGGCCCAGGCCATGATCCGCAGCCTGTTCCTGTCGAAGCAGGAGCTGGACAAGGGCGCCGTTCGCCCGGCCGGCGTGCCGAAATCCGATCCCAAGAAGGTCACGGTTCTGGGCGCCGGCATGATGGGCGCGGGCATCGCCTATGTGCAGGTCATGGCCGGCATCGAGACCGTCCTGATCGACCAGACCCAGGAAGCCGCCGACAAGGGCAAGGCCCACGTCGCCGACCTGCTGAAGAAGCGTCTCTCGCGCGGCCAGATGACCCAGGAGAAGTTCGACGCCACCCTGGCCATGGTCACGGCCACCACCGACTACGCCCATGTGAAGGGCTCGGACCTGGTCGTCGAGGCCGTGTTCGAAAGCCGCGAAATCAAGGCCGATGTGACGAAGAAGGCCGAGGCCCAGTTGGCGCCCGGCGCCATCTTCGGCTCCAACACCTCGACCCTCCCGATCACCGGTCTGGCTGAAGCCAGCGTGCGCCCCGAGGACTTCATCGGCATCCACTTCTTCTCGCCGGTCGACAAGATGATGCTGGTCGAGATCATCATGGGCGAGAAGACCTCGCAGGAGGCCCTGGCCAAGTCGCTCGACTACGTGCTGAAGATCAGGAAGACCCCGATCGTCGTCAACGACAGCCGCGGCTTCTACACCTCACGCTGCTTCTCCACCTTCCTGACCGAAGGCATGGCGATGCTGAAGGAGGGCTACGCCCCGGCCCTGATCGACAACGTCGGCCGCATGACCGGCATGCCGCGCGGCCCGCTGGAGATGCACGACGACGTCGCGCTGGACCTCTCCTACAAGATCGGCAAACAGACCCGCGCCGACCTGGGCGACAAATACGTGCCCAACCCCGGCGAGGACATCGTCGCGACCATGGTCGAGGGCGGACGGTTCGGCCGCAAGAACGGCATGGGCTTCTACGACTATCCGGCTGAAAAGGGTTCGCCCAAGACGCTGTGGAAGGGCCTGGCCGAACTGGCGCCGACCACGAAGACCGAGGGGTTCGACGAGACCCCCGAGGCGCTGGGCCGCGTCGCGGAACTGAAGACCCGCCTGCTCTATCGTCAGGCCGTGGAGGTCGCGCGGTGCTGGGAAGAGGGCGTCATCGACGACCCGCGCGAGGCCGATCTGGGCGCCATCCTCGGCTGGGGCTTCGCGCCCTGGACCGGCGGGCCGATCACCCTGATCGACCAGACGGGCCTCAAGGCCTTCGTGGCCAAGGCCGATGAACTGGCCGCCGAACACGGCGACCGCTTCAAGGTCCCGCAGCTGCTCCGCGACATGGCGGCGAAGGGCGAGACCTTCTACGGAAACTTCGAAGGCAGGCAGAAGGCCGCATGACGCTTCTCCCTCCCCTTCATGGGGAGGGATGTCGGCGCGAAGCGACGACAGGGTGGGGTACGTCTGAAATTCCCCACCCGGTCGCTGCGCGACCCCCCTCCCCATGAAGGGGAGGGAGAGCTTGCTACAGGTTCACCACCTCGAACCCGTCCTCCTTCGCCAGCCGTTCGGCCAGTACTGCGCGGTGACAGCCCGCGTGATCGGCCTCGAAGCATAGCAGCGCCGTGGGCCGATCCCTGGCGATCTCCCGCAGCCGCTCGAAGGCCAGCTGCGACGGCGGCTCCTCCATATGGCTGGTGAAGATGTCGCGCATCTCGCCGATCCGGCCCTTGCGCGCCGCGTCCCGCCCGGCCTTGGGCGTGCCGAGGTCGCGCAGGTGGACGTATTCGATCCCCGCCTCGGCCAGGCTCGCGCCCAGCACGGTCTTGGAAAAGCCCGCTCGCCGCGACGCCGCCACCGCCCGCACATCGGCCAGCACCGTCACGCCCGCGGCCTTGAGCCGGTCGATCACGGCGGCCTGCGGCTCGCCCTCGTATCCGATGGTGTAGAGTTTCATGCCTCCCACATGGGTTCGGCATCCGCTTGACGCCAGCGGCTTTCGGCTCCACCCCTCCCGTCGTTCAACCGGAGCCGCAGCATGATCCGCACCCTCGCCCTGACCCTTCTGCTCGCCGGCGTCGCAGCCTCGGCTGAGGCGCAGGACATGCTGATCAAGGGGGGGCCGATCTATACGGGCGTCGACGCCGCCCCGACCGCCGAGGCCGTGCTGGTGCGGGACGGACGGATCGCCTGGGTCGGGGCGCTGAGCGATCAGCCCGCGGTCCCGACGGAGGTCCCGACCATCGACCTCAAGGGCGCCGCCCTCTTCCCCGGCTTCACCGACGGCCACGCCCACCTCGACGGAATCGGCTGGCGGGAACTGACCCTGAACCTCGAAGGCTCGGCCTCGGTCGCCGACGCCATGGCCCGGCTGACGGCCTGGGCCGCAGCCCATCCGGAAGGTCCCATCGTCGGGCGCGGCTGGATCGAGACCCGCTGGCCAGAGGCCCGCTTCCTGACCGCCGCAGATCTGGACGCCGCCGCGCCCGGCCGGGTCGTGCTTCTGGGCCGGGCCGACGGCCATGCGGTGGTCGCCTCCACCCCCGCCCTCGCCGCCGCGGGGATCGTCGCCTCCACCGTCGCCCCCTCGGGCGGAGAGATCCTCAAGGGACCGGACGGCAAGCCCACCGGCCTGCTGGTCGACGCCGCCGAACAACTGGTCGCGGGCCTGATGCCCCAGGCCGATCCCGCGGCCCTGCGCGAGGCCTACCGCGCGGGCTTCCGCGTCGAGGCCGCCTACGGCTGGACCGGCGTCCACTTCATGAGCGCGCCGTGGAAGGACATCCCCCTGCTGGAGGATATGGCGGCGGACGGCGAGGCGCCCCTGCGCATCTACAACAGCGTCACGCCCGACGGCGCGGCCGAACTGATCGCCGGCGGTCCCCGCAACGTCGCCGATGGGCGGATCATCACCCGGGCGATCAAATACTACGCCGACGGCGCGCTCGGCTCGCGCGGCGCGGCCCTGTTCGAACCCTACGCCGACCGGCCCGACACCACCGGCCTGATGCAGATCACGGAACAGGAGATCGTGCCCCTGTACCAGGCGGCCCTGAGGGGCGGCATCCAGGTCGCGACCCACGCCATCGGCGACCGCGGCAACGCCTCGGTGGCCGAGTGGTACCAGCAGGCCCTGGCCGGCGTGGCTCCCGGCGAGCGTCCCGACGGCGCCGATGTGCGCTGGCGGATCGAACACGCCCAGATCCTCCGGCCCGCCGACTATCACTGGTTCAGGGACCTGCCGATCATCGCCTCGATGCAGCCCAGCCACGCCATCGGCGACCTGTATTTCGCGCCCGCCCGGCTCGGCGACGCGCGGCTGGACGGGGCCTACGCCTGGCGCAGCCTCGTCGATCTGGGCGTGATCGTCGTGGGCGGCTCCGACGCGCCGGTCGAGCGGGGCGCGCCGCTGATCGAGTTCTACGCCGCCGTCGCCCGCGCCGATCTGGAAGGCCATCAGGGTCCCGACTGGCGTCCGAACGAGGCGGTGGACCGCGCGACGGCCCTGAAGATGTTCACCCTGTGGCCCGCCTACGCCAGCTTCCGGGAGGCCGAACTGGGCACGATCGAGGTCGGCAAGCGGGCCGATCTGACGGCCTTCGACGTCGACCTGATGACCGCGCCCGTCGCCGACATTCCCAAGGGCAAGGCCACACTGACGGTGGTCGACGGGGTCGTCGTCTACCGCGCCGACTGATCCCCGTCTGGACGCCGTCCGCCGATGGCCGTAAGGCTGCGGCGGCTCCGCGGGCGTGATGTAGTGGTAGCCTGAAAGCTTCCCAAGCTTTTCGTGCGGGTTCGATTCCCGCCGCCCGCTCCAGCCGTCGCCCTACTCCTCGCGGGTGACGGCGACGCCGCGATCGGCGAGGATTTCCTGCACGCTGTCGTCGCCTACGAGATGGGCCGCGCCCACGGCGATGAAGGCTGTGCCCGAGCCCGCCAGCAGTTTCTGGATCTGGCTCGCCCAGTCGGTGTTCCGCTGGACCAGAAGGGCCTCGTAGACGGCCGGCGCCTCCGCGCGCATCTCGTCGACCGAGACCTTTTCCAGGGTGACGATATCGCCCGCGGCCCAGGCGTTGACCATGGCGTCCAGCTCGGTCGTGGCGTCGTCATAGGCTTCCAGCGTGGACCGCAGGAACGACAACTGGTCGGCCTCCGACATGCCGGCCAGGATGCCGACCTGTTTGTCGAGGGTTTCGAAGCCGTGGACCGGGATGCCGATCTCGTCGGCGCGGGCCTTGAGGATTTGCTCGACCCCGGACTGGGGGTCGTAGCCCGCCTTCAGCATGGGCGCGACCGACAGCGTCAGGCCGGCCAGCCAGGGACGGAAGATGTCCATCTGCGCGGCGGTCAGGCCGGCCCCCGCGGCGGCTGTGTTCAGGGCCGTGAGTTCCTCGGCCGTCAGCAGGCTGGACAGCGGGCGGTCGGGCGAGATGCCGTGCTGCTGGACGAGGGGGATGATGGCCGCCTGGTCGTCGGGGTTGGAAACCTCGAACCAGATGTCATCGGCGCCGGCGAAGGCGGCGTCGACCCTGGCCGAGCCCCAGGCCGTGGTCGGGCGCAGCACGTGGACCGTTCCGAACAGGTAGATGGTCGAGTCGGCGTCGCGGATGGCCCAGAGCGCGGGACCGGCGCCGTCGGCCCGGGGTACGACGCGGGCGGCGGGGGCGGGCGCGGCCTCGGCGGCCTGGGCGAAGGCCTGGGCCGGCTGGAAGACCACGGCGCCGGCGAGCCCGAGGCCCAGCACGGCCCCGAGGGCGGTGCGGGCGAGGTGGGCGGCGCGGGTCTTCAGGGGGGTGGAGAAGGTCACGGGATCAGTCCTCGGAGAAGATGGATTCGATGGGGTGGCCGAAGACCTTCGCGATGCGGAAGGCCAGCGGGAGGGAGGGGTCGTAGCGGCCGGTCTCGAGCGCATTGACGGTCTGGCGCGAGACGCCCAGGGCGTCGGCGAGATCGGCCTGGCTCCAGTCACGCTCGGCCCGGAGAACCTTGAGGCGGTTGTTCATGCTCAGCCCCGCGTCCGGGCCAGCCACCACCAGGCCCAGACGATGATGTAGCCGAGGGTCATGAGCATCATCATGGCGAAGGCGCCGGCGGCCATATAGGCGGCGGGGTCGGTCCGGCCGTCCCAGGCGACGAACTGGAGGCCCCGGGCCTGGGGCAGGCCGGCGAGGACGATGCCGACGCCGCCGACGGCCATGCCGCTGCAACCGCCCCAGAACCACGCCGCCTTGTGGGCCTCACGGGCCGCCTCGTCGATGGCGCGCATCCAGGCGACGCTCATGACCATGGCCCCGACCATCAGCACGACGGAGAAGATCGTCATCATGGTGACGATGGCGCTGTCCTGTTGCACGACGCCACGGCCGGCGAGGAAACCGACGGCGAGGCCGGCGAGGACCATCACGACCATGAGGGCGACCAGCCCGAGAAGGGACTTCCCGAGAACGGGCCACAGACGCTTGGACATGACGGCTTCCCTCGTCGCTAAGACAAGGGTGTTTTACATCGCCGGCCGCTCATGTCAAGCGTCCTTGTCACGGATGGTTCAGGCCTCGGGCAGGGCCGGGGCGGCGTTGGCGCCGACGACCAGTTCCGGGCGGCTGAGGGCGCGGGGCGACTGGTCGACCGGGGCCAGTTCGGGCAGGTCCTTGCCCTCGTGGTCGACCTGAAGGTCCTCGAAGCGACGGGCCGAAACCATGACCTGGCTCTCAAGCGAGCCGACGAACTGGTTGTATTTGCCGACGGCGCTGTCGAGCGCGCGGCCCACGGCGGCGGCGTGGCCGCCCATGACCGACAGGCGTTTGTAGAGTTCCTTGCCCAGTTTCGCGACGTCCTCGGCGTTGCGGGCCTGCTCCTCGGCGCGCCAGCCGTAGGCGACGGCCTTGCACAGGGCGAACAGGGTGGTCGGGGTGACGATGACGACGCGCGAGGCCATGGCCGTGGTCATCAGGTCCGGCTCGTGATCGAGGGCGGCGGCGAGGAAGGCGTCGCCGGGCACGAACATGGCGACGAAGTCGGGGCTGGGCTTGAACTGGTCCTGGTAGGCCTTGGACGACAGCTGGCGGACGTGGGTCTTCATGCTGGTCGCGGTGCGCAGGGAGGCGGCCTTCGCCTGGGCCTCCTCGTCGCCGTCGGCCTCGTCGCCGAAGGCCAGGGACACCTTGGCGTCGATGACGAACATGCCGCCGCCCGGCAGACGCACCACGAAGTCGGGGCGCTGCTGGCGACCGGCGTCGTCGGCCGAGGAGGACTGTTCCTCGAAGTCGAAGCGGCCGGCCATGCCCGCGGCCTCGAGCACATTGCGGCAGGTCTGTTCGCCCCAGCGGCCGCGCCGGCCGGTGTTGCCGCGCAGGGCCTCGGTCAGGCGGCGCGCCTCGTCGCGGGTGGCGGTCGAGGCGGTCATCAGCAGGGCCAGCTGTTCCTTGAGGCCGCCGGTTTCCTCGTTGCGGGTCTTCTCCAGCGCCGCGACGTGTTCCTGGAACAGTTTCAGGGTGTCGGCGACGGGCTTGAGCTGGGCCTCCATCCGCTGCTGGGACATCAGTTCGCGGGTGCGGAAGGTTTCGTCGGTGCGCTTGAGCAGCTCCTCGGCGACGGCGTTGGCCGCCGTGCTGGCAGTTTGCGCGGCCTGGGCGCGGAGCAGTTCGGTCGAGGTCGCGGCCTGATCCTCGAACAGGCGCATGCGGGCCTCGGTCTCGGCGTACTGTTCGCGCAACTGCCATGCCCGGGTGTCGGCGGCGGAGGCGCGGCGGCGCTCCATCAAGGCCCAGAAGAGGGCGATCAGGGCGACGACGCCGCAGGCGACGGCGAGGGACAGGGAGGCGTTCATGCTCCGTTCCTTACCGGGAGTCGCGGGGCGGCGCCACGCGCCCGGCGGGCCCAAATTGTCCGAGAAAAATTCGTGGGACATTTGGACAGTTTCGGACAATTCGCGATCAGACCCACGGCGGCGCAACTCCTCGGCCCGACCTTCGGGCGTCGGCATCATGGATGATCGCTACGTCAGAATCGGTCGTAGCCCGGAGGCCACGCGTCAGGCCGGGCGACGCTGCCTGAGCGCCTGGATGATGGTGCCGTCGTCCAGCCAGTCCAGCTCGCCGCCGACCGGGACGCCGCGCGCCAGGGAGGTGATGGTCACGCCCGTGTCAGCGAGGCGTTCGGCGAGGTAGTGAGCCGTGGTCTGGCCGTCGACGGTGGCCGGCAGGGCGAGAACAACCTCCTTCGCCTCGCCCCCGCGCACGCGTCCGACCAGTTCGGCGACGCGCAGGGCGTCAGGTCCGACGCCGTCCAGCGCCGACAGCAGGCCGCCCAGCACATGGTATTTGCCGCGGAAGGCGCCGGACCGCTCCATGGCCCACAGGGCGCCGGCTTCCTCGACCACGCAGATCAGGGCGTTGTCGCGCCCGCCGTCGGAACAGATCGAACAGGGATTGCGGGTGTCGGGCGCGCCGCAGATCGAGCAGGACGAGACCTTTTCCGCCGTCTCGGCCAGCGAGGCGGCCAGCGGCACCAGCAGCTGGTCGCGCTTCTTGAGCAGGGCCAGGGCCGCGCGGCGGGCCGAGCGCGGACCCATGCCCGGCAGCTTCGCCAGCAGGCTGATCAGTCGCTCGATCTCGGGTCCGGCGGAGGCTGCCAAAACAGATATGCCGTCAGAACAGTTTCGGCATGCCGGGGATGTTCATCCCGGCCATCGGTCCGGCCGCCTCGCGCATCAGGGCGCTGTTGACCTCGTCCAGCCTGCGCTTGGCGTCGGCGTGGGCGGCGACGATCAGGTCGGCCAGGATCTCGCCTTCGCCGGGGACCAGCAGGCTGTCGTCGATGACCACCGAGGTGATGTCGCCCGGGCCTTTCAGAGCGACGGTGACGAGGCCGCCGCCCGAGGTACCGGAGGCGGTGGTTTCAGCCATTTTCGCCTGGGCGTCCTGCAGCTTCTGCTGCATCGCCTGGGCCTGTTGCATGAGGGCGTTGAGGTCTTTCATGGGCTCAAGATAGGCGTTCGGCGGGCCGAACGACAGGCCGGAAAATAGCAACAGTATTTGTTCTCATACCTCTTGCGCAGGGCGCGGATCGGCCTAATTAGCAACTGTTGTTGTTTCTGATTGGAGCCGACCATGGCCTTCGACGCATCCCCCGTTCGCGACACGCCTCTCAGCGAAGCCGCCCTGTCGCAACTCTTCACCGGCGCGCGCACCCGCAACGCCTGGTCCGACCGGCCCGTGCCCGAGGACCTGCTGCGCAAGGTGTACGATCTGACGAAATTCGGCCCGACGGCGGTCAACGCCACGCCGGCGCGGTTCCTGTTCGTGACCTCGCCCGAGGCCAAGGCCCGGCTGGCTCCGCTGATGAGCGAGGGCAACCGCGACAAGACGCTGCAGGCGCCGGTCAATGTCATCATCGGCCAGGACATCGAATTCCACGAGCATCTGCCCGTGCTCTTCCCGCATGCGCCCGGCGCGAAGGACTGGTTCGGCGAAGAGGCCGGACGGCGCGAGACCGCCTTCCGCAACGCCTCGCTGCAGGGCGGTTATTTCCTGCTGGCGGCGCGGGCCCTTGGGCTGGACGTGGGACCGATGTCCGGCTTCGACGCCGAGGGGGTGAAGGCGGAGTTCTTCGGCGGGACGAGCGTCGAGCCGAACTTCATCGTCAACCTGGGCTACGGCACGGACGAGAACCTGTTCCCGCGTTCGCCGCGGCTGGCGTTCGAGGAAGCGGCGCGGATTCTCTGAATCACCCGACCCTCGTGCATCCTCCTCGTCCGGGGATCGCCGTCAGTGCGTGGAGGAGGTCGTCGTCGTCGGGCATGCGCGCGGCGGCCACGGCGGCGTAAACGGCCGGGGGTTCGCCACGACCACCGGGATTTCGCGCTCGACCTCTACGGTATGAGGGTTCGTCGTTTCAAAAGCCGCGCGATTGGCGGCGAACAGACGGAGACGCTCGGGCGGTGTGAGGGTGTCGAAGAGCGTTGGGGTCCAGAGCTGACCCTCGTCGTCCTCGATCGCGACCGTAAAACGCCCGCCGGCCGCTGCGGCGTCCAGCAAGTCCTGGACGCCCGGCCCGCCAGTTTCGCGCGAGAGACGGCCGCTCGACCAGTTCTGGTCGCGGTCAGGCCCCGCGGGCGCAAAGACCGGCGCTGACCGCCAGACCTGTCCGGAAGGACCGATCAGCGCCGCGCGGACCATGGTGGGCTTGTCGCGGCAATAGCCGTCCAGAGACGCCTCCCATGTAACAGAACGGGGCTGACCGAGCGTTGTGTCGTCGCTGTCGAACCAGATGTTCAGTTCGTACGGGGAGCCCGCTTCGTCGCCGCCGGCCACAAGACGGGCAGACCCCATCCGGAGCGTTTCGCCTTCGGTCCTGGATATCGCGAGAGGCATTGTCGCCCGGATCGCCTGCGGGCCCGGCGCGCAGGCGCCGAGGACCATGGCGAACAAGAGCGGATAGACGGCGCGCATGCGGCTGATGGTCAGTCCTCTTCCGCCGGCTCGTCCGGGATCGCCGGCAGCTCCACCGCCGGGGCCAGGGTCTTGATCTCGCCGATCCTCGCGCCCGGGAAGGCGTCCATCACCGCCATGACGAAGGGATCGGCCTCGATCTCGGCCCGCTCCTCGCCGCGCTTGCGGCGGTCGATCTCGATCATGGTCTCGCCGCCGCCCTGGCCGTTGGCGGCGATCAGCCAGGTGCGGCCGGTCCAGTCCTTGAGCCGCGAGGCCAGCTTGCGCGCCAGATCCATCGGGGCGCCGTCGAGGCTTTCATAGGTGATGGCGCCGGGCTTGAAAGCCACGGGGCGGACGTAGCGCTGGACGTCCATCTGCAGGCCGACCTCGCGCTTCTCGCCGATCAGGGCGACGACGGCCTCGAACGATTGCGGGTCCGGCAGGGACGGCGCGGCGACCGGGCGGGGAGCCAGTTGGGCCGAAGCGCCGCCGCCTCCGCCTCCGCCCGAGGGGCCGCGCGGGGCTGAGCCGCCCGGCATGGGCTCGCCGTCGCGCAGGGCCTTGAGCGCCTCTTCCGGTCCGGGCAGGTCGGCGGCGTAGGCGAGGCGGACGATGGCCATCTCCACGGCGTCGGCGGGATTGGGCGCGCGGCGGACCTCGTCCAGCGCCCGGAGCAGCATCTGCCAGACACGGGCGAGGGTGCCGGCCGAGATGACCGCGCCCAGGGCCGTCAGCTTCTGGGCCTGATCATTGGGCAGGCGGGTCGCCTGCGGCCCCAGCATCTTGGCCACCGAGGCGGCGTGGCAGTGTTCCAGCAGGTCGTTGGTCACCTGCACCGGATCGGCGCCGTAGCCGTAGAGGGTGCGGAACAGCTCCAGCGCCTCGGGCGTGCGGCCGGCCATGATCGATTCGAAGAGAGCGATGGTCTGGCTGCGGTCGGCCAGGCCCAGCATGTCGCGCACGACCTCGGTCTTGACCGTCTCGCCGCGTTCGCCCTGCACCAGCGCCTGATCCAGCAGCGACAGGCCGTCGCGGACCGAGCCTTCGGCGGCGCGGGCGATCAGGGCCAGGGCGTCCTGCTCGATCTTCATCCCCTCGCGGTCGGCGATGCGGCCGAGGTGTTCGACGAGGATTTCCGGCTCGACGCGGCGCAGGTCGAAGCGCTGGCAGCGCGACAGGATGGTCACCGGCACCTTGCGGATCTCGGTGGTGGCGAAGATGAATTTGGCGTGGGGCGGCGGCTCTTCCAGCGTCTTCAGCAGGGCGTTGAAGGCCTGGTTCGACAGCATGTGGACTTCGTCGAGGACGTAGACCTTGTAGCGCGCCTCGACCGGGGCGTAGCGGACGCTCTCGATGATGTCGCGGATGCCGTCGATGCCGGTGTGGGAGGCGGCGTCCATCTCGACCACGTCCATGTGCTGGCCGGCCATGATGGAGGCGTCGTGGCGGCCCTGATCGGTCAGGGCCAGCGACGGGCGGTCGATGCTGTCTGTCTCGTTGTTGAGCGCGCGGGCCAGCAGGCGGGCGGTGGTCGTCTTGCCGACGCCCCGGACGCCGGTGAGCATGAAGGCGTGGGCGATGCGGCCTGTGGCGAAGGCGTTGGTCAGGGTGCGGACCATGGCCTCCTGGCCGATCAGGTCCTCGAAGGTGTGCGGCCGGTATTTGCGGGCGAGGACGGTATAGGCCTCGCCGTCGTCGACATGGGCGGCAGGACCGGCGTCGGCCGGCGGAGCGGCCTTGGCGGCGGGCTTGGCCTTCGGGGCCTCGACGGGGGCCGCCGCGGCCTCGGCCTCGCGCATGCCGGCGGGTTCCGGCGCGCCGAACATGTCCTCGGTATTGGGGTCGCGCTCCTCGCCTTCGGGCGCGTCCTCCTCCCAGGGAGGGCCATCGGGACTCAGGTCGGCGTCGCTCATGAATCCGTCTTACAGCGAGAGGGCCGCATCGCGCACCCCCTCGCCGGAAGGCGTCCCCGCTTTCGCGGGGATGACGAACCGCTTTCGCGGGGATGACGGTGGATCAGTCGGTCATGTCGCGGATCTGGCCGCCGTTGTCCTTGATGCGCTGGATCACCTGCTTGTGCAGCCAGATGTTCATCGAGGCGGTGTCGGAGGTGTCGCCGGTGTAGCCGAGCTCGCCGGCCAGTTCGCGGCGCTCGGCCAGGGTGGAGTCCATGCCGGTCAGCTTCATCAGGTCGACGATGGAGGTGCGCCAGTTCAGCTTCTGGTCCCGCTGCTCGTTCATGAAGTCGAGGATGCCGTCGACATCGACGGGCGCGGCCGCGGCCGGGGCGAACGTCGTGGTCGTGGAGGTCGGGGCCGCCGTCGGAGCGGGGGCGGCCGTCGGGGTTGCGGTCTCGCGCCGCTTGAAGATCTTGCCGAGGATGTTGCCGAGAATGCTCATGGTCCGCTCCTGAGGGGGTGAGCCTCAACAGCGGATGGACAGGGCGGGGGTTCCGCCCGCGCTCATGCAGCGAGCCGCCGCGCGGCGAGCGATAGCGCAACAAGGAGGGAAGTGGAGACCGCGACCCGAAGGGGAATTCGTTGTGGCTGCTGCCTTCCGGCCCTGACCAGGTTGGCGAAGCCTTCGCCCGCGATCTCCAAGGCCGATATGACGATTCCCGCTCGCGGATGCAAGCGGCGCCTTGCTAGACAGGCGTCATGGCCCTCCCCGCCCTCAACACCTTCTCCGGCAATCCGCTCGATCGCGCCGGCGACCTTCGCAACGATCCGGAGTGGCTGGCCGAACAGGCCGGCAGCCCTGACGCCGTGGCCATGGTGCTGTGGGAGGGGCGGCCGCTGGTCGAGGCGGGAGAGCCGCGGCTGGCCTGGCTGGCCCTGCCCCACGCCCGCGCCGTGGTCCCGGACCGGGAGCTGTTCCTCGGCCTGTGGAAGGGCGCGCCGTGTTTCGCGGTGGAGATCGAAGGGTCGATCGATCCGGCGGCGGGACCGCTGGCCGGACTGGGCGCCTTCCATGAGATGCGCGAGGCGGCGGCCCTGCTGCCGGGTCCGGACGCGGCCATGGCGGGGACGGCCAAGTCGCTGTTCGACTGGCGGCGGCGGCACGGCTTCTGCGCCGCCTGCGGGGTCGAGAGCGAGAACGCCTGCGGCGGCTGGAAGCGGATCTGTCCCGCTTGTGGGACCGAGCATTTTCCGCGCGTCGATCCGGTGACCATCATGCTGCCGGTCTACAAGGGCGGGGCCGAGCCGATCTGCCTGCTGGGCCGGCAGGCCGTCTGGCCCGAGGGGCGGATGTCGGCCCTGGCCGGATTCCTGGAGCCGGGCGAGACCATCGAGGCGGCCTGCGCCCGGGAGATCGAGGAAGAGGCCGGGCTGACGGTGACGGCGGTGCGCTACCACTCCAGCCAGCCCTGGCCCTTCCCGTCGCAGCTGATGATCGGCCTGGTCGCCGAGGTCGACAGCATGGACGCGCGGCCCGACCAGACCGAGCTGGAGGCGGTGGCCTGGCTGACGCGGGCCGAGGCG
>NZ_JAKFEB010000191.1:0-13611 GCF_036677305.1 Brevundimonas sp.
CCGCGCACGTCCGTTTCTGACGCACCGCCGTGCACAATGGATCAAACCCCCACGGGGACAGGTCTTTGACAGCAAGCAACCTCCCCCGGAGCCGCCTCAGGCCCCGGTGTCCGCAGCCTCTGAGAGGTGGCATCGGTTCAGGTGAATTTTTTTGGCGGCCCCTGCCATCCGACCCCAACCGTCATCCTCGGGCTTGACCCGAGGATCAGACCGTCCGGTGCTCCGTAGGCAGACTCACGGGCGCGATCTGCGGGCCGTCACTCGGGCACAGCCCGCCTTTGCCTCCGATCCTCGGGTCAAGCCCGAGGATGACGGACAGGGCATCGCCCCTCAGATCAGCCCGCTCAGCGGCGAGCTGGCGCTCGCATACATCCGCCGCGGCATCCGCCCGGCCAGATACCCCTGCCGCCCGGCGATCACCGCATGTTTCATCGCCGAAGCCATCAGGATGGGATCGGCCGCCCCGGCGATGGCCGTGTTCATCAGCACGGCGTCGCAGCCCAGCTCCATCGCCAGCACAGCGTCCGACGGCGTGCCCACGCCGGCGTCCACCAGCACCGGCACCTTCGCCTGTTCCACGATCAGCCGGATGTTGACCCGGTTCTGGATGCCCAGCCCCGAGCCGATCGGCGCCGCCGCCGGCATGATGGCCGCGGCCCCGGCCTCTTCCAGCCGCTTCGCCATGACCACGTCGTCGGTGCAGTAGACCATGACCTGGAAGCCGTCCCTGATCAGCAGGTCCAGCGCCCGCAGCGTCTCGATCATGTCCGGATACAGGTGCGCCGTGTCCGACAGCACCTCCAGCTTGACCAGATCCCAGCCGCCCGCCTCGCGCGCCAGCCGCAGCGTCCGCACCGCGTCCTCGCCGGTAAAACAGCCCGCCGTATTGGGCAGGAAGGTGAACCGGTCCGGCTTCACATAGTCGACCAGCAGCGGCTGGTTCGGATCGGTCAGGTTCACGCGCCGGACCGCCACGGTGACGATCTCGGCCCCCGCCGCCTCGGCCGCGTCGGCGTTCTCCTGATAGGTCTTGTACTTGCCGGTGCCGACGATCAGCCGGCTGCTGAAGGTCCGGCCGGCGACGGTCCAGGTGTCTGCGGATGCGGTGGGTGCGGTCATGGCCGGGGGTTTAGCGCGGGCCGTCGTCGCGCCGAAGATAATTTTCGAGGGCCTGTTTGAGCTCGTCGAGAAACTCCCGGGGCGTGAAGACGCGGGAGTATTCGCTGCCCCAGGTTTTCGCCGAGGCCCGATTCAACAGACCTTTCCACTCTCCGTTCGAGATGGACTCGTCATCGAGAGCTTCGGTCAGGGTCTGTAACGTCCGTAGGAGGGTTGGCCTGTCACGCCGCACGAGCAGGTCGTCCGCCAGCACCATGCGGACACCGCCCTCATCAGGATCGGCGTAGTTGATCAGATCGACAGCGAACAGAAGCCATTCGTCGTCGAGCCTCACCAGGTCACCTGTTCGTACTCGACTGGGCGTCCCGGCTTTCGATCAACTGGGACAGATTCACCCCTTGGCCGACAACGCAGGTGTTGGCGTTCAAGGGACAGAGGCCCAGCGTCCGCTCGATCTCGCGCAGCCGCACCACCTCGGGGTTGGAGCGGATCGATTCGGCCAGCAGCCGGTTGGCCTCGGCCTGGCCCCGCGCCTGGGCGATCCGCGCCTCGGCGTTGGCCCGCTCCAGATTGACCCGCTCCAGGGCGGCGCGGGTGTTCTGCTCGGCCGTGGTGCGCGACTGGATCGCCGCCAGCACCGTCTCCGGATAACGGATCGAGCCGACCCACTCCATGCGGATGATCTCCAGCCCCTGCGGCGTCCATTCGCGCTGCAGGGCCTGCATGGCCCGCTGCAGCACGATCTGGCGTCCCGGGCCGATCAGCTGGCCGGGGCAGTCGGCCGCATCCGGCGTGCCGGGGGCCGCCGCGACGGGGCCCGGGGCGATCGGCTGGACATTCGGCGTCGCCGATTGCTGCGCGTTGCACGCCACCGGCAGCTTCTCGGTCTCCCGCGCGATGGCGGCCCGCACCGAGGTCCGCAGCGGCCCGTCGATGAAGGCGTCGAACTCCTGCCGCCAGGTCGCATACAGGTCCGCCGCCTTGTCCTCGCGGATGCGGAAGGTCAGGGCCACGTCCGCCGTCATCGGCAGGCCCAGCACGTCCGAGAAGGTGATCTCCTCGTTCTCGCGCCCGTCGTTATTGGCCTCGCGCGTGTAGCTGTAGGTGCGCTGCAGCGTCTGATAGGTGCGGATCTTCTCGCCGATGCCTTCCCAGTGGAAGCCGGGCCCCAGTTCGCTGCGCTGGACGCCGGGGTTGGGACCGAATTTGGTGGTCTTGATCCCCATGTAGCCGCTCTCGACCGTGACGCTGCACGACGTCACGGCGACCGTCGAGATCACGATCAGCAGGCCGATCAGCAGGAGGAGGCTGAGCGTCCGCCCCACCGATCCCCCGCCTCCGCCGCCGCTCGGCAGCTTGATGCCCGACAACCCCGACCCGAAATGCGACATGCCCTAAGCCCTCAACCCTTCAACGATCTGACGGCCCAGACCCACAGCCGCCATGCAGCCCAGACCAGAGCCAGAATGCCCGCGATCCCCAGCACCGAGGCCGTGATCAGGCTGCCCGCGAAATGGGCCTCCAGCACCGCCGGCACCGCGTACCGGATCAGGAATATGAAGGCGATCACCAGCCCGGCGATCCCGGCGGCGACGCCCAGAGCGGTCTTGATCTCTCTGTCCATGGTTCCCCCTCAGGTTTCATCTGAGCGCACGGGAAGGTTTCGCGCAAAGGGTTTTGGCGGTCTCTCGCCGATTCCCGCTCGACGCGGGCGCAAGCGTGACGGTAGGACGGGATTTGTCGGAGTTTAGGGGAGCATCGATGCTGTCACGGATATTCGGAGACCGGCGCCACGCCTGGGCCTTCTGGCTCGGCTGCCTGGTCGTGACCGCGGGCGTGGTCATGCATCTTCCGATGTACTGGATGGGCCGCGACATGGGCTTCCATCTCGCCGGCATGCCGATGGACGCCGGGATGTGGTGGGGCATGGCCCTGATCCTGGCCGGCGTCGGCCTCGCCGCCTTCGGCCTCCTGCCCGCCCGTCAGGCGGCGTCCGACGAGGAGGTCGTCATCCTCGCCCCGCCCGAGGACGCGCCCCTGACCCGCGCCCACTGGCTGATGTGCGGCCTGCTGGCCGTGGCCCTGATCATCGACATCATGAAGCCGGCCAGCCTCGGCTTCGTCCTGCCGGGCATGCGCGCCGAATACGGGCTGTCGGGAGCCGTGGTCGCGCTCTTCCCCTTCGCCGCCCTCAGCGGGACGGTGCTGGGCTCCTTCGTCTGGGGCTGGCTGGCCGACCTCTACGGCCGCCGCGCCTCGATCCTGCTGTCCTCGGTGATGTTCGTCGGCACCTCGATCTGCGGCGCCATGCCGGACTTCTGGTGGAACGTCGGCATGTGCTTCCTGATGGGCGCCGCCGCCGGCGGCATGCTGCCCGTCGCCTACGCCCTCCTGGCCGAGATCATGCCGACCCGCCACCGCGGCTGGGCGCTGGTCCTGGTCGGCGGCATCGGCGCGGTGGGCGGCTATTTCGCCGCCAGCGCCCTGTCCGCCTGGCTCCAGCCCGACTGGAGCTGGCGGATCATGTGGTTCCTCAACCTGCCGACGGGCCTGATCCTGATCGCCCTCAGCCCCCTGCTTCCCGAATCCGCCCGCTTCCTGCAGCACATCGGACGCGGCGAGGAGGCCCGCCGCGTGCTGGCGCGCTTCGGGGCCGGCGTGCGGACCGTCGCGGCGGATGTGGTCCCGGAGAGTCATTCCCACCTGCCGCCCGTCGACCGCCGCCACCTGGCCGTGACGGTCGCCCTGACCCTCGCCGCCCTGTCCTGGGGCCTGGTCAATTTCGGCGTCCTGCTGTGGCTGCCCGCCGCCCTTGTGGCCGAGGGCCGCAGCGTCGAGGTCGCCTCGGCCCTGATCGCCAAATCCACCCTGATCGCGGCCCCGACGGTGCTCCTCTCGGTCTGGCTCTACAGCGCCTGGAGCACGCGGGGGTCCCTCGCCCTGATGCTGGGCGTCACCGCCATGGGCCTGTTCGGCTTCCTGCTGCGCAGCATGGGCGTCGAGGCCCTGGCCAATCCCATCGCGCCCCTGGCCCTGCTGATCGTCGGCTCCAGCGGCGTGATCTCCATCATCCTGCCCTATACGGCCGAGAACTATCCGTTGCGCATCCGGGGCCGCGCCACGGGCTGGGTCGCCGGGTGCAGCAAGCTGGGCGGTCTGGCCGCCCAGGGTTTGAGCGTTCTCGGCGCCGCCCCCGCCCTCGGCGTGGCCGCGGCCTTCGTCGGCGGTCTGGCCGTCGTCTCGCTGGGCATGATCGCGATGCTGGGCCGCGAGACCCGCGGCCGGGACCTGCGGGACCTTGAGGTCGACTCCTAGGCCCTCAGCCGCCGCCCACGAACTGGACCAGCTCGATCCGGTCGCCTTCCGCCAGGGCCGTCGTCGCATGCAGGGACCGGGGCACGATCTCCAGATTGCGCTCGACCGCCACCTTGCGGATGTCGAGCCCCAGTTCCCCGACCAGGGCCAGGATGGTCGTCGCCGCGACCTCGCGGAGTTCTCCGTTGACCTGAACGCGCATGCCGTTACGTCACTCTCCTGAGCGCCGCGGTTTGATAACCGCCACGCCTCAGCTAAAAGGCCGGTCCGATTCCGGTCGGACCCGCAGTTCCACGAGCTCATGCCCGAACCAACCGTCCTCTACGTCCTGAACGGCCCGAACCTCAACCTGCTTGGGGCGCGCGAGCCGGATATCTATGGGCACGAGACCCTCGCCGACGTTCAGGCGCTGTGCGAGCGGGCCGCCGACGGCGCTGCCGTGGTCTTCCGGCAGACCAATCACGAGGGCGAACTGGTCGACCAGGTCCAGGAGGCCCGCGAAAAGGCTTCGGCCCTGATCATCAACGCCGCCGGCTACACCCACACCTCCGTGGCCCTGCTGGACGCCCTGAAGACGCTGGCGATCCCGATCGTCGAGGTCCATCTCTCCAATCCGGCGGCGCGCGAACGCTTCCGCCATCGCTCCTATGTTTCGCCCGTCGCGGCGGGCGTGGTTTCGGGCTTCGGCTCATTCAGCTACGAACTGGCCGTCAAGGCCGCCCTCAAGCTGGCCCGTGAGCGTTCGCAGGAACGCGCCGGGGCTGCGGGCCGTTCGGTTTAAAGGACAACAGAGGCTCACATGGCCGATTCCAAGACCCCCGCCCCCCGGCTCAAGAACGACGCCGAGATCGACACCACCCTGGTGCGGTCGCTGGCCGACATCCTCAACGACACCGATCTGACCGAGATCGAGGTCGAGCGCGGCGAGCTGCGCATCCGGGTCGCCCGCGAGATCACCATGGCCGCGCCGGTGCAATACGCCGCCGCTCCGGCCCCCGCGGCCCATGCGCCCGCGCCCGCCGCTGCGCCGGCCGCAGCCGCCGCCATGCCCTCCGATCCGGCGGCCATCGTCGCCCGCTCGGGCGAAGAGGTGAAATCCCCGATGGTCGGCACGGCCTATCTGCAGGCCTCGCCCGAGGCCCCGCCGTTCTGCCAGCCCGGCGACAAGGTCAAGAAGGGCCAGACGCTGCTGATCGTCGAGGCCATGAAGACGATGAACCCGATCCAGTCCCCGCGCGACGGCGTCGTGAAGGAAGTCCTCGTCGGGGACGCCCAGCCGGTCGAGTTCGGCGAGCCGCTCGTCCTGCTCGAGGCGTAAGCCATGTTCACCAAGGTCCTCATTGCCAACCGCGGCGAAATCGCCCTGCGGATCCACCGCGCCTGCAAGGAGATGGGCATCTCCACCGTCGCCGTGCACTCCGAAGCCGACCGCGGCGCCATGTGGGTGCGGCTGGCCGACGAAAGCGTCTGCATCGGCCCGGCCCCGGCGGCCAAATCCTATCTGAACATCCCCTCGATCATCGCGGCGGCCGAGATCACCGGCGCCCAGGCGATCCACCCCGGCTACGGCTTCCTGTCCGAGAACGCCCGCTTCGCCGAGATCGTCGAGGCGCACGGCATGACCTTCATCGGGCCCAAGCCCGAGCACATCCGCATCATGGGCGACAAGATCACCGCCAAACAGACGGTGCTGGACGCAGGCATCCCCTGCGTGCCCGGCTCGGCCGGCGAGGTCGAGACCGTCGAGGCCGCGATCGCGGCGTCGAAAGCCATCGGCTTCCCCCTGATCGTCAAGGCCGCCGCCGGCGGCGGCGGACGCGGCATGAAGGTCGCCCTGACCGCCGACGACCTGGTCGAGGCCGTCCAGACCGCCCAGTCCGAGGCCGCCGCGGCCTTCGGCAACGGCGCCGTCTATATGGAGCGCTACCTCCAGAAGCCGCGCCACATCGAACTGCAGGTCATCGCTGACAGCCACGGCAACGTCGTCCACCTCGGCGAACGCGACTGCTCGCTGCAGCGTCGCCACCAGAAGGTGCTGGAAGAGGCCCCCTCGCCCGCCCTGTCGGCCGCCGAACGCGTCGCCATCGGCGAGACGGTCAACAAGGCCATCGCCGCCATCGGCTACCTCGGCGTCGGCACCATCGAATTCCTCTGGGAAGACGGCGAGTTCTTCTTCATCGAGATGAACACCCGGCTGCAAGTCGAGCATCCGGTTACGGAAATGATCACGGGCGTCGATCTGGTGCGCGAGCAGATCCGCATCGCCGCGGGGCTGCCCCTGTCGTTCCGGCAGGAGGACGTCCACTTCGAAGGCCACGCCATCGAATGCCGGATCAACGCCGAGAACGCCGAGACCTTCACCCCCTCGCCGGGCACCATCACCGACTTCCACGCCCCCGGCGGCCTGGGCGTGCGGCTGGATAGCGCCATCTACGCCGGCTATTCGATCCCGCCCTATTACGACAGCCTGATCGGCAAGCTGATCGTCCACGGCCGCGACCGCGAGGAGTGCATCGCCCGCCTCAAGCGCAGCCTGAACGAGATGGTCGTCGGCGGCATCGACACCACGATTCCGCTGTTCCAGAAGCTGCTGCAGGAGCCCGACATCCTGTCGGGCGACTACGACATCCACTGGCTGGAGAACTGGGCCAAACGCCAGAAGGGCGACGCCTGACGGCGTGATGGAGGAACCGGGCTTCAGCGCCAGCAGCCCGTTCGGCGGCTTCGGCCCCGACGAACTGCTGCAGTGCTACGCCACCGGCGTCTTTCCGATGGGCGAAGGTCGCGACGACCCGCGCATCTTCCTGGTCGAGCCCGAACAGCGGGGCGTCATCCCGCTGGACCGGTTCCACATCCCGACCCGGCTGAAACGCACCGTCCGCTCCGATCCTTTCGAGATCCGGATCGACACGGCCTTCGCGGCCATGCTCGACGCCTGCGCCGCCCCGGGACCGGGCCGCGAGGACAGCTGGATCAACGGCCCGATCCGCCGTCTGTACGTCGAGCTCAACGCCCGCGGCCGGGCCCATTCCATCGAATGCTGGCATGACGAACGCCTGGTCGGCGGCCTGTACGGCGTGACCCTGGGCGGAGCCTTCTTCGGCGAGAGCATGTTCAGCCGGGAGCGCGACGCCTCAAAGGTGGCGCTGGTCCATCTGGTGGCCCGGCTGAGGCGCGGCGGCTGGCGTCTGCTCGACGCCCAGTTCCTGACCGGGCATCTGAGCCAATTTGGAGCCGTGGAAACGCCGCAGAGTTTCTATCTTGCGATGTTGAAGGCCGCCCGGGCGATCCAGCCGGACTCGCGGTCCCTGTTCAGGCCGATGACGGGCGCCGAGGCGGTGTTCTACGCCTTGCAGCCCACGACCCAGGCGTCATAGACCGGGTGCTGCAATCCGCTGACGGCGGGCGCCGAGGCGAACATCCAGCCGCGGAAGATCTGGCGCGGTTCGCTGACCTGGATCACGCCGCGCGGCTGCAGGGAAACCTCCAGATAGGCGACGGCGTCGGCGACCTGCTCGTCGGCGGCGGACACCTCGCAAGCGCGGGCGGTGAAGATCAGGGTCTTCTGGAAGCGAACCGGACGGCCGCCCACCTCGACCTCGAACCGCATCGATTCGGCGGTGATCTTGTCGATGGCCTCGACGATGGCGACCCGGCGGCGCTGGCGACGCGCGGGTTCGGCCGGTGTCTCCACGCGTTTGACCTCCGGCGTCTCGGCCTTTTCTTCCTCGGCCGCGTCCTGGTCGATCGGCTCTTCGGCGACGATGATGGCCGGAGCCGGCGGCGTCACCGCGACCGGCGAGGCCGGGGCCGGGGCGCCCTGCGGCGCCGGCTCGACCGGGGCCGGCGGAGTGGGCTGGGCGTTGAGGACGGCGGTCGGATCCTGAACCGGCACGGCGTCCTGGGGCAGGTCATTCAGGGCCGAGGCGACCACGGCGCCCGACGCCGTCAGCGCCATCACCGCCACGCCGGCCAGAATGAAGCCGCGAACCGTCATTCGGGACGCCAGGCTTCATAGTCTCCCGTCGCGGCCGGGCGTTTGCCTTCCGCGGCGAGCGAACCCTGCGGACGCCAGGCCATCGGCGTGCCGGTCAGGTTGGGAAGGTGATCCTCCTCCCACTTCCGGCGCGGCAACGGGTGTTCGGTCGGCAGTTCGTCGAAGGTGTAGTGCAGCCAGCCGTGCCAGTCCGGCGGGACTTTCGACGCGTCCGCATAGCCGTTGTAGGTCACCCAGCGCCGGCGGCGGCCGTCGTAACTGCTCTTGTCGCGCGACAGGTAGTAGCGGTTGCCGAACTCATCGGTCCCCACGTGCTCGCCGCGCTTGGCGATGGTGAAGAAGGTGCCGATGGTGGCGCCGCTGGTCCAGCCGAAGATTCTGCCTAGCACGTCGGGAAATCCACTCACGAACCGTCGGTCGGCGGGGGCCGGCGACGCTGGCGCAAGCATAGAAACCGGCGGGGCTTCCGTCCAGCGTCGTGGCGCGGCGCCATACCTCAACATGTTGGGGGTAACCGGTCCTCGACACGCCAGATTTATTGCGGACACAGCGATAAGGCCGCTAGGCTGGCCCAAAGGCCACGCCGAGACCGCCGCATGCGCTTTCCCTTCGCTTCACACGCCGCCGCCCTGCCGCGCCCCGCGCGCCAGATCGAGCGGTGCGGACGGGTCGTCTCCGTACGCGCCCCCGAAGGCTGGACCGACGTCCAGATCGAGGCCTGGCTCGACTGGGCCGACGCCGAGGGGTTCGAAGTCAGCGACGGAGATCCTCTCGCCGAGGCGATGGCCGGCTGGGCGGCGGCTCTTTCGAACGGCGACGCCGTCGAGCTGACGGCGACGCTCCTGTTGGGGCTGGTCTCGCCCGCCCGCCCCGCTCGGGTCGCCCCGGAAGTCCTGAACCTGTCCGATCCCGGCGCGGGCGAGGCGCTCGCCGCCGAAGGCGCGCGACGGCGTGCCGGGCGCCGCGCGACGGGCGCGGTCGAAGCCCTGGCGACGGCCCTGGCCGGCGTCTCGGACGCCGTGAGTCGGTGCGAGGGCCCGCGCGCGGACTGCGCCGACCCCGCGTCCAACCCGGCTCTGGCGAGAGCCGCGCTCTCCGCACGGCGTAGCGGCGCCTCGGACGCCGACATTCTGCGGGCCATCGCGGGCGAGCAGTTCAGCTCTGTGCCCGTCCCCCTCTCGCCGCCGCCCGTGATCGTCGCCCTGGCGGACCGCGCGATGATCGCCTCGGGCGCGCCGGACGCTCTGCTCGCGGCCGAAGCGGCGCTGGAAGGCGATCTGCTGCTGACCTTCGAGCCCGACGACGCCGAAAGCGCCGCCGCCGCGGCCCGATCGCCGGCCGTTCTGCTGTCCCTGACGGCGCTGCGGGCGATCAGCGGCTCGGCCATGGAGCCCGCGCTCGGCGAGCTGGTTCGCCTGTGGTCCCGCGCCCTGACAGCGCGGGGCGCTTCTTCTGTGGCGATCGGCCTCGGCGGGCTCTGCGACCTGATCCTGAAAGAGGGACCGGACGACGCAGGATCGCGGGCGGCCCGGCTGGCGGGCACAGTGACAGCCGCGTGCGAGACCGCCCCGTCGCTGTTCGTCGATGACGTGGAGGCGTCCCTGCGCCTCGGCCTCACCCCGCTGTCGGCCCTGGAGGTCTGGCAGACCGGGGACGGAGAGATCGTCCGCCGGCTTCGCCCCTCGCTTGCCGCGGCCATCCAAAGGGCCGGAGGCGAAGTCGAGTCCGCCGAACGTCGCCTGTTCGGCCGGCGCACGCTGGTTGACGCGCCGGGCCTCGATCACGCGGCCCTGAGAGCCAGGGGCTTCACCGACGTCGAACTCGAAGCGGTGGAGACCGCCCTGGCGCAGGTCGATGATCTGGCCGACGCCTTCAGGTCGCCCGTCCTCGACGCGGGCTTTGTCCGGGACGTGCTGGGCATTGAGGTCGTGGACGGCAACCTGCTGGACCAGTTGGGATTCTCCGATGAGGCGGTACGCCAGGCGCAGGCCTGGGCTCTCGGGGAGCCTGATCTGGCGGGATGGACCGAGGCGCCTGAAGCCCTGAAGCCGATCCTCGCCGACCCCGCCGCCTTCGAGGCGGATCTGCGCGCGATCGTCGAACAGGTCAGCGCCGCGCCGGACGCCTCGCCGACATTGATGGACTGGCGCACGACCGCGATCCAGGCGGCGCGGCTGCTTGGCGATGCGGCGCGGGAGGGGCGGCGCGCTGTCCGCCTGCAGCGAACCGCGCCGCCCGCCGGCCCGCTGCTGAGCCTGATCGAACCGGAAGAGACGACCCGCCAGCGCCGTTGGGAGCCGGAAAGCCGCGCCGTGGAGCGCGTCGTCGAGAAGGTCATCGAACGCGACCGCACCCGCCGCAAGCTGCCGGACCGTCGCAAGGGCTATATCCAGAAGGCCGCCGTGGGGGGACACAAGGTCTATATCCACACGGGCGAATACGAGGACGGAGAGCTCGGCGAGATCTTCATCGACATGCACAAGGAGGGCGCCGCCTTCCGCAGCCTGATGAACAATTTCGCCATCGCCATCTCGATCGGCCTGCAATACGGCGTGCCGCTGGACGAGTTCGTGGACGCCTTTGTCTTCACCCGGTTCGAGCCGGCGGGTCGCGTGACGGGCAACGATTCCATCCGTTCGGCGACCTCGATCCTCGACTACATCTTCCGCGAACTGGGGGTGTCCTATCTGGACCGGAGCGAGCTGGCCAATGCGGACGCTGACGGGCTGAACGCCGACGGCCTGGGCTCCGGCAAGGCCGAGGACGGCGAGCCGGAAACCGTGCCGGCGGCCCGTTTCATCTCCAAGGGGTTCGCCCGCGGCGCGGCGCCCGACAATCTCGTGGTACTGCCCTTCGGCCAGTCGCGAGGCGCTCCGGCGCCCGCCGCGGCGGCCACTGAAGCGGTCGCCTGTCCCGCCTGCGGGGACTTCACCCTGCAACAGCGGGGGGCCGGCTGGACCTGCGACACCTGCGGCGCCGCGCCGTCCATGCAGGGTTGATCAAGGTTTTCGGGCCAGGATGGCCTGCGTCTTGCATAGCAGAAGGCGAGACCCGGAGCCCGCCATGAAAGCCATCCTGACCTTCACCCTGGCCGCAGTCCTCGCGGCCGCCGCCCTGCCCGCCGCGGCGCAGAACGCGGGCCAGATCGCGCGCGTGCGCGGCGGGGCAAGCTGCCCCGGCTGCAATCTGTTCCAGGGCGATTTCGGCGGACTGGAGGCGCGAGGCCTCAACCTGTCGGGGGCCCGCCTGCGCCAGGCCGATCTGAGTCTCGCGGTGATGAACCGGACCCGGTTCTCGAACACGGACATGCGCGACGTGGAAGCCTACGGCGGGGTCTTCTCCAACTCCAGCTTCGCGGGCGCGAACCTGTCCAACAGCAGCTTCGTCGGGGCGTTTCTGGATGGGGCGTCCTTCTCGGGCGCGACCCTGACAGGGACCAATTTCTCGGGCGCGTCCCTGCGGGGAGCGACGGGCCTGACCCAGAGTCGTCTGAACCGGGCCTGCGGCGATGAAAGCACCCGTCTGCCGCGCGGCCTGTCCATTCCGCACTGTTAAGCTGACGGCGTAAGGCCTCGGACCTTACCGCGATTTAAGTAGGGTTCGTCGGGGTTTGGCCCCATGTATGGGGCGTGAAAATGCTCGTTTCCATGACCCGTCGCCTTCCCGCCGCCAGTCTTGCGCTCGGCGCGGCCCTCGTCGCCCTGGGCGCCGCCGGGTCGGCGAGCGCGGAGATCCAGTTCCAGTTCGGGACCCAGGACCGCGATGTGGCGCGGATGGTGTCGCTGGGCGGTTCCTGCAACCGTTGTGAGTTGTCGGGACGCGACCTGACCGGCGCGACCTTCACCGGCGCGGTCTTCACCAACGCCACCCTGGTGGGCGCCAATCTCCGCGGCGCGGAACTGCAGGGCTCGAATTTCACGGGCAGCGACTTCAGCCGCGCCGACCTTACGGGCGCCGAGATGACCGGCGCCAACTTCACGGGCGCCAATTTCGCCCGCGCGGACATGTCCGGCGCCGAGGCCATGGGCGCGACCCTGGTCCGGGTGCGAATGAGCGGAGCCAACCTGACCGGCGCCGAGTTGAACGGCGCCAATATGAACGGCGCGATCCTGACCGGCGCCAATCTGTCGTCGACGGAGATGAACGCCACCACCCTGGCGAACGTCAGCGCCCGGTCCGCGAATTTCAGCAACGCCGAGATCGCTGCGTCGAACCTGTCGAACGGCGACTTCCGCAATGTCTCGTTCCGCGACGCCACGCTGAACGGCGCCCGGCTGACCGGCGGAAGTTTCGACGGCGCCGACTTCCGTGACGCGGAAATGCACCGCACCGACATCCGCGGCGCCGACCTGTCGGGCGCGCGCGGCCTGAGCCAGGAGCAGGTCCAGCGGGCCTGCGGCGACGCCAACACCCGCCTGCCCGGCAATCTCACCCCGCGCGTCTGCCGCGGCATCTCCGGCGTGCGGGTCATTCCGCGGCCCGCCGTGCCGGCGCCGCCCGCGCCGCCGGTTCCGCCCCGGGTCCGCAATCTCGTGGTCGCCAACTCGGGCCACTGAAGACAAAGGCCGCCGCCCCAGGGGACGGCGGCCTTTTTCATGCGCGGAATGCACGTCCGGTCACGTCTTGAGCGGCAGGGCCGCGCGGATGTGCAGTTCCTTGTACTGACGCTCGGCCGCATCGGACGGCGCGCTCATCAGCAGATCCTGGCCCTGCTGGTTCAGCGGGAAGGCGATGACCTCGCGGATGGCGACCTGATTGGCCAGCAGCATGACGATGCGGTCGATGCCCGGGGCCAGGCCGCCGTGCGGCGGGGCGCCGAAGCGGAAGGCGTTGAGCATGCCGCCGAACTGGTCCTCGACCACCGAGGCGTCGTAGCCGGCGATCTCGAAGGCCTTGAGCATGATCTCGGCCTTGTGGTTCCGGATCGCGCCCGAGCACAGCTCATAGCCGTTGCAGACGATGTCGTACTGGTAGGCGCGGATGGTCAGCGGATCCTGCGTCTCCAGCGCCTCGAGGCCGCCCTGCGGCATCGAGAAGGGGTTGTGGGAGAAGTCGACCTTCTTCTCTTCCTCGCTCCACTCGAACATGGGGAAGTCGACGATCCAGCAGAATTTGAACTGGTCCTCGTCGATCAGCTTCAGTTCGGTCGCCACGCGCGTGCGGGCCAGACCGGCGAATTT
>NZ_JAKFEB010000192.1:0-1984 GCF_036677305.1 Brevundimonas sp.
CCCTACGGCGGCCTCGGCGACTATATGGACCTCGGCTACGTCCCCATCGACCGCGAGCCCGAGGCCGCGTCCAAGACCGTCGAATACGCCTATGACGACTGGACCATCGCCCGCATGGCCGAGCGTCTCGGCCGCCGCGACGTGGCCGCCCAATTCGACCGCCGCGCCGGCAACTGGCGCAACACCTTCGACCGCGAGACCGGCTTCGTCCGCGCCCGTCTGGCCGACGGCAGCTACCGCACGCCCTTCGACCCCACCGCCATCAACTACGGATCGGACTACACCGAGGGCAACGCCTGGCAGTATTCGTGGTTCGTCCCGCAGGACATGGCGGGCCTGATCACGGCCATGGGCGGCGACGCGGCCGCGGTGGCCAAACTCGACGCCATGTTCGACTACGACAACACCGGTCTGGACTATTCCCACGCCGAGGACATCGCGGGCCTGATCGGCCAGTACATCCACGGCAACGAGCCCAGCCACCACTCGGCCTACGCCTATGTCCACGCCGGCGCCCCGTGGCGGACCCAGGCGCGGCTCAAGCAGATCGTCGAAAGCCAGTACCACGCCCGCCCCGACGGCCTCGCCGGCAATGACGACGTCGGCCAGATGTCGGCCTGGCTGATGTTCACGGCCATGGGCTTCTATCCGGTCACGCCGGGCTCGAACCAGTACGTCATCGGGCGTCCGTTCACCGACAGCACGGTCCTGAACCTGCCCGGCGGCAAGCGGTTCGCCATCGTCACCGACGGTCTGGCCGACGACCACCCCTACATCCAGTCGGTGACCCTGAACGGCCAGCCGCTGGAACGGACATGGATCGGGCATGACGAGATCATGGCCGGCGGGGAACTGCGGTTCGTGATGGGGGCGGAGCCGAACATGACATGGGGCGTCGGGGCGGAGGCGCGGCCGTATTCGATGACGGGGTACTGACATTCACCTCCCCATTCGCGAAGGCGAATGGGGAGGACAGGTCGCGTCAGCGACCAGGAGGGGGCGGCGCCGGCCTCACCGATCGCCCCGCCTCTCCCGCACCACCTCAAGGATGAAGTCGAGCACCCCGCCGAGATCATCCCTGACCGCGGTCGCCCGCAACCGGATGACCCGAATGCCGCGCGTGGAGCTCAGCCATGCCGTCCTGCGCCGATCATGCTCGGCCTGTTCAGCGCCGTCGTGCACCGACCCGTCGACCTCGATCGCCAGCTTCGCCTCGGCGCAATAGAAGTCGAGAATGTACGGCCCGACAGGATGCTGTCGCCTGAACTTCAGCCCTCGCATCCGCCCGGCCCTGAGCCACTGCCACAGACGCGCCTCCGGCGGTGTCATCTTCCGCCGGAAAGCCTTGGCGCGCGTATAGCTCAAACCGTCAGGCACCGAGTCGCCCCCTCCTGACCGCTGCGCGGTCTGTCCTCCCCATTCGCCTACGCGAATGGGGAGGTGATCCTCACCTCACAAACCCCCTGAGCACATTCGCCTCCGTGCTCAGCACCAGCTTGTCCAGGTCCACCCGCTTCGGTTCGGCAAACATCAGGTAGTAGTACTTCATCTGCTCCGACCACCAGTAGCCCGGGCAGTTGTCGCCCTGGGTCATCGGCCGGGTCGTGATGTCGGCCAGCGAGGTGTAGCCGTAGGCCGCCTTCGAGGTGTCCTTCATGTTCCGATAGTGCAGCGCCGTCAGCGACCGGTACCGCTCGTCCCGGTCGCCCAGCCACAGGTTCAGACAGGCGTCGGCGAACTCGGGGCGCAGGCCGGTGCGCTTGCCGCGGGCCGTCCCCGTCGTCACATCGATCGATTCCGGGATGATCATGTAGCGCGACTGCATCCCGGTGTAGCTGGCCAGGAAATCGTCGCCCTCGGCCTTTCGACCCACCTGCCCCAGCAGCCCGGCCAGATAGCCGCCCAGCACGGTCTGAGACGTGCCGGTCACCTCGGCGGTCTCGTAATCCACCATCGGGAACCACAGCCGGCCTTCGTAGCGGCG
>NZ_JAKFEB010000193.1:0-7247 GCF_036677305.1 Brevundimonas sp.
CTGCTCCGCGCGGAGGCCGACTACCGGGCCGGGCTCGCCCACGACATCGAGGACCGCCAGCACGAACGCTTCGGCGGCGTGAAGGTCGGCTCGGCGTTCTTCGGCTGGCTGACCGCGATGGGCACCGCCGCGATCCTCACCGCGCTCCTCGCGGCCGCCGGTGCCGCACTCGGGCTCGGCGTCGCGGGCACGCCCGACGAGGCGGCCGACGAGGCGCTGCAGAATGCCGGCACCGTCGGATGGATCGGTGCGATCGCGCTGCTCGTGGTGCTCTTCGTGGCGTACTTCTGCGGAGGATACGTCGCCGGGCGGATGGCCCGCTTCGACGGCCTGCGGCAGGGGCTCGCCGTCTGGGTGTGGGCGCTGGTCATCGCGATCGTCGTCGCACTGGTGAGTGTCGTGCTGGGCAGCCAGTACGACGTTCTCGTCGACCTGAACGCGTTCCCGCGCATCCCCGTGAGCGAGGGCGAGCTGACCCTCGCCGGCATCGTCACGGCCGTGATCGTCTGGCTGTTCGTACGCGAGCCGAAGAAGGGCGGACTCGATCCGGCGCCCGCGAACCCCGCCCCGGCCGAGGCCGCGGCGCCCCGCGCCGGCCTCTGGTCGACCTGCCGGATGTTCTTCGCCAATCCGGTGCTGCGCGGCATGGCCCTGGCCTGCGGCGCGACCCAGTTCGTCACCTACGCCCTGCTCAATTTCGCGACCCTGTTCCTGATGCGCGAGAAGGGCATGACGCTGCAGGAGGTGGCGCTGTGGTACGCCCTGCTGGTCGGCGTCGGCGTCAGCGCCGGGATGTTCCTTTCGGGCCGCCTCATCGATCGTCTGTCGCGGCGGTCGAAGACCGCCTACGCCCTGCTGCCGGCGATCGGGCTGGCGATCGCGGCGCCGTTCTTCGCGGGCTTTGTCTGGGCGCCGACCTGGCAGCTGGCCCTGCTGTTCCTGCTGCCGCCCATGGGCCTGAACTATTTCTACCTCTCGCCCGCCGTGACCCTGGTCCAGGAAGAGGTCCCTCCGCACCAGAGGGTGCTCTCGGGCGCCCTGCTGCTGCTGGTGATGAACCTGATCGGCCTGGGCCTGGGGCCCACCTACCTCGGCGCGGCGAGCGACTGGTTCAGCAAGACCTCGCCCGACAACTCGCTGCAGATGGCCTTCTACACCCTGATCCCCTTCTACGGCGTGGCGATCGTCATGTTCCTGGGCCTCGCGAACAGGATCCGTCGTCAATCCAGACAGGAAGCAAACACATGATCCGCGGCGTTTTCAGCATCCTGGCCGCGCTGGCCCTCCTCGGCTGCGCGCACGTCGAGGCAGCCCGGGCCCAGCCCGTCGTCAGCGCGCCGGCCGGTGCGCTGCGGGGCGAGGCGCTGGATGGCGTGGACGTCTACCGCGGCGTGCCTTACGCGGCCGCGCCGACCGGCTGGCGGCGCTGGCGGCCGCCGGCGGAAGCCCCCCGCTGGAGGGGGACCCGCGACGCCACGCGGTTCGGCGCGGCATGCCATCAACCGGTCGGCCGCAACGCCAGCATCTACGCCGCCGCCGAAGACCCGGTGATGAGCGAGGACTGCCTGTTCCTCAACGTCTGGACCCCGCAGGGCGCCCGGAATGCGCCGGTGTTCGTCTGGATTCACGGCGGCGCCCTTACGGGCGGGGCCAGCAACGAGGCGATGTACGACTCCGCCCGCCTGGCCGTGTCGCAAGGCATGGTGGTGGTGTCGATCAACTACCGCCTTGGCGTCCTGGGCTACATGGCTCATCCGGAGTTGAGCGCCGAGTCCCGGCAGAACGTCTCGGGCAACTATGGCCTTCTGGACCAGATCGCCGCCCTGAAATGGGTCGAGGCCAACATCGCCGCCTTCGGAGGCGACCCGGAGAAGGTCACGATAGCGGGCGAGTCCGCCGGCGCGCTCAGCGTCATGTATCTGATGGCCGCGCCCCAGGCCCGAGGTCTGTTCGACCGGGCGATCGCCCAGAGCGCCTACATGATCTCGACCTCAGAGCTGCGCTCGAGCCGCTATGGCGATCCCCCCGCCGAAGGGGTCGGCTACTGGGTGCAGGGCGTGGTGGCGGCCGAGAACCTGGCGGCCATGCGGGCGATGGATCCCCAGGCCCTGACCATGGCGGCCGCCCAGGCCGGATTCACCCCGCGCGGAACCATCGACGGCTACGTCCTGCCCGAGGAACTGGTGACGATCTTCGATCGCGGCGAGCAGGCGCCCGTGCCGCTGCTGGCCGGGTTCAACGCCGGGGAAATCCGCTCATTGCGGTCCCTCGCGCCCCCGGCCCCGGCGGATGCGGCGACCTACGAGCGGGAAATCCGCGCCCGGTATGGCGAACTGGCCGAGGCCTTCCTGGCCCTCTATCCGTCCAGCGACCTCCCCGGCAGCGTGCTGGCGACGCCGCGCGACGGTCTCTACGGCTGGACGGCGGAACGCCTGGCGCGGCGCCAGACCCGGATCGGCCAGGACGCCTTCCTCTACTATTTCGACCACGGCTATCCGGCGGCCGACGAGGCGGACCTGCACGCCTTCCACGCCTCGGAGCTTCCCTATGTGTTCGGGACGGCGGATCGGACGCCGCCGCGCTGGCCCGCGATTCCGGACACGCCCGTCGAGCGCGGTCTTTCGGCGGCCATGATGGCCTACTGGGGGTCGTTCGCACGAGACGGCGCGCCCAAGGCGCCGGGCCAGCCCGACTGGCCGGCCTATGGAAACACGCAATCCTACATGGCCTTCGAACAGGGGCCGGTGGTGCGCGAGCGTCTGATGCCGGGGATGTACGAACTGCACGAGGCCGTGGTCTGCCGCCGACGGGTCGCGGGCGGGGTGCCCTGGACCTTCAACTTCGGCGTTGTTTCGCCCCCGCTGCCGCCGTCCGCTCCGGCATGCCCATGATCGACGGGGAAATGCAGAGCTATGCCCTGACCCTCGACAAATTCCTCGACCACGCCGCCAGATGGAGTCCGGACAGCGAGGTCGTAACAGCGAGGGACGACGGCGGAACCGACCGGATCGGCTACGCCGGCCTGCGACGTCGCAGCCGCAAGGTCACGGCCGTGCTGCGCGACCTGGGGGTGGAGACAGGCGATCGGGTGGCCACCCTGGCCTGGAACACGCAGGCGCATGTCGAGGCCTGGTACGCCATCATGGGCATGGGGGCGGTGTGCCATACGCTGAACCCCCGTCTGACCGAGATCCAGCTGGCCTCCATGCTGTCGCAGTCAAAGGCCCGCGTGCTGATCGTCAGCGCGGACCTGACGCCCCTGGCGCGCGGTATCGCCGCCTGGACGCCGGCGCTCGAACACATCCTGACCATCGACGCCTCGGGACAGGCCGACGATCATCCTGCGGCCGTCCGGCTCGAGTCCCTGATGGATCGGGCGACGGACGACGTCGAATGGGGCGACTTTCCCGAAACCGCGCCGTGCGGCCTTTGTTTCACCTCCGGAACCACGGGGGCGCCCAAGGGCGTCAGCTACAATCACCGGTCCAGCTTCCTGCATACGCTGCGCCAGCTGCAGGCGGACGTGATGGGGATTTCGGCGGCGGACGGCGTGCTGATGGTCGTGCCGATGTTCCACGCCAACGCCTGGGGCCTCCCGTTCGCGGCGCCCGCGGTGGGAGCCAGGCTTATCCTGCCCGGGCGTGCGCTGGACGGCGCCAGCATCGCTCGCCTGATCAACGCCGAAGGCGCGACCGTCGCGGTGGGCATCGCCACGGTCTGGTTGAACCTGATCGAGCATCTGGAGGCGACGGGAGGCGAGACGCCGACGTTGAAGCGGATCATCGTCGGCGGCGCGCCGTTGTCGCCTGTGTTGATGGAGCGGATAGAGCAACGGCTGGGCGTGACCGTGCAGATGAGCTGGGGGATGACGGAATTGTCGCCCCTCGGAACCTGCGCCCGTCCTGACGATCCCGAGCGTTCAGCGCGGATTTCGGGCCGCCCCGCGATCGGCGTCGATCTGTTGCTGACTGATACCGAAGGATGTCCGCTGCCCGAGCAGCGCGGCGTCGAGGGGCATCTCCACGTGCGTGGATCCGCTGTCGTCGAACGCTATTTCGGCGAGACCGTCCGCGCCACGGACGCAGACGGCTGGTTCCCGACCGGCGATCTGGCCCGGATCGAGCCGGACGGAAACCTGGCCATCACCGGGCGGGCCAAGGACCTCATCAAGTCCGGCGGCGAATGGATCAATCCGGCCGAGATCGAGGCCGTGGTCAACGAGCATCCTTCGATTTCACTGGTCGCGGTCATCGGCAGGCCCGACGAACGGTGGGGCGAACGCCCGTTGCTGGTCGTCCAGACCCGCGAGGCGGAGCCCGTCAGCGACGATGAATTGCTTGCCACCTTGCGCGGGCGGGTAGCGGCGTGGTGGATACCTGATGCGGTCATTCGCCTCGACCAGATGCCCCTGGCTTCGACCGGCAAGATCGACAAGATGCGTCTGAGAGTGAAATATGGCGGCTGCTGAAAAGAAGTCCGGGATCGACGCGGCCTCGCCGCCTCCTGGAGGGTCGGAGGCGTCAAGGACTCGCCGCCGGCCGACCAAGGTCGAACAACGCGCCGACAAGATGGAGCAGATCCTCGATGCGGCGGAATCGCTGTTTTCGATACACGGCCTGTACGGCGTCACGCTGAAGGACGTCGCCCAGCAGGTCGGCGTTCATCACACCCTGCTGAACTACTATTTCACGGACAAGAAGAAGCTGTTCGACGCGGTCGTCGCGCGGCGGGCCGGGGTGACGATCGCTCGCCGGATGGCCGCGCTGGACGCCTATGACGCCGAGACGAAGGGGAAGCCCACGGTGGAGGGCGCCCTGCACGCCTTTCTCGACACCGACCTGGATCTCTACGGCCACGGCGGAGAGCGCTGGAAGAACTACGGCGTGCTGGGCGCCCAGCTTTCCAACACCCGCTACGGCGCGGACCTGATGGATCACCACTTCGATCCCGTCGTGCTGCGCCTGATCGGCCTGCTGAAAAAGGCCTTGCCCGAGTGCGCGGAGGAGGACCTGTTCTGGGGCTACCATTTCGTCACGGCCGGCCTGATGCTGACACTCGCCCGGACAGGCCGGATCGACAGGCTGTCGGGCGGACTGTGCGCGTCCGACGATTTCGACGCGGTCAAACAGCGGATGGCCTCGTTCATGGCGGCCGGCTTCCTCGCCATCTGCCGCGACCGCCAGGGTCGGGCGGGCTAGACCGGCCTGTGCGTCCATCCGCCACGACGATGCGCCCGGAGCTTTCACGCCGCCTTTTTCTTGGATCCTTGACGGCAGCCCTGCCTCGCCTCGGCGGCGTCAGCGCCGATGAACGGCTGGCGGCGGCGGTCGACGCCGCGTTGCGCGACCGCGCCACGTCGGTCCTGGTGGCGAGGGGGCGGGACGTCCTGATCGAGCGCCACGCGCCGGATCCGGATGCGGGCCGTCCCCGGGAAGTGGCGTCCGTCGCCAAGAGCATGGTCGCGATCCTGATCGGCATGGCGGTGGAGGATGGCGCGATCAAGGGGCTCGATCAGGCCGCCTGCGACCACATCCCCGCCTGGCGGAACGACGCGCGGGCGGCGATCACGGTCCGGCATTTGATGAGCATGACCTCCGGGCTGGACGACGCCGGCCTGGCGCTGCGCGGCGTGACGGGAGACCAGTTCGAAATCAACAGCGGGGCGCCCCTGAGGGCACCCCCGGGGAGCCGGTGGGCCTATAACACCGCCGCCTACCATCTGCTGTTCCACCTGCTCGCCCGCGCCACCGGCGAGCGCTTCGAAAGCTACGCCGGTCGTCGCCTGCTTGACCCGCTGGGAATGACGGCGACGTCGTGGATCACCAATGAGGGTGTCGGCGCCGCCGGAAGGGCGACGAACTACTACAGCGCCGTCTCGACCGCGCGCGACCTGGCCCGGTTCGGCGGGCTGATCCTCGAGGCCGGAGGCGGGCTGATCAGCCCCGGGATGGTCACGGCGCTGACCACGCCGTCCCAGGCGCTGAACCCGTCCTACGGCCTCCTGTGGTGGACCAATTCGCGTCCCGGTCTCGACGCCGCAGGACAGGGCTGGGGCCCTCGTTTTCCGAACGCGCCCGGCGATACGGTCGCAGCGCTGGGGGCGGGCGGGCAGGCGGTGATGGTCGTGCCGTCGCGCCGCCTGATCGTGGTGCGTCAAGGCGGCTCGCCGCAGGGGCCTCAGGCGCTCGACGCCCTGCTTCGTTCGGTTCTGGACACGCTCGACGCCGCCTGGGCGGCTCCGGCCAGGGGAGATTGATCATGGCGGACCGTCCGCTCGAAAATCGCACGGCCTTCATCACCGGCGCTTCCAGCGGCCTGGGGCTGCATTTCGCGCACCTCCTTTCCGGCGCGGGCGCGAGGGTCGTTCTCGCCGCGCGTCGCACCGACCGGCTCGCCGCCGAGGTTGCGGCCATTCGCGGCGGGGGAGGCGAGGCCTTGGCGATCGCGCTGGACGTGACGGATTGGGACGCCATAGGTCCGGCGATGGATCGCGCGCAGGCGGAACTCGGCCCCATATCCATCCTGGTCAACAATGCAGGGGTCAGCGGCGACGGCGCGGCGCTGTCGCTGCCGGCCGGGGTGTTCGACCAGACCTTCGACGTCAACGTCCGGGGCGTCTTCGTCGCCGCGCGCGAGGGCGCGAAGCGGATGCTGGACAGCGGCGTGGCTGCTGCGGGCGAAGCGCGCATCATCAATATCGCCTCCATCGCCGGCCTGACCCAGCTGCCCGGCCTCACCGCCTATTGCGCCTCCAAGGCCGCCGTCATTTCCCTGACCCAGGGGTTGGCCCGCGAGTGGGCGAAGCGGCACATCGCCGTCAACGCCATCGCTCCAGGCTATATCGAGACCGAGATCAACGCGGACTGGTTCGCGACCGACGCCGGAAAGGCCCAGATCGAGGGCTTCCCGCGGCGGAGGCTCATGGACGGCGACGCCCTCGACCAGGCGCTGCTGCTGCTAGCGGGGCCCGCGGCCCGGTTCATCACCGGCACGGTCATCACCGTGGATGACGGGCAGTCGCTATAGTCTCGCCGTACCGGCGGAAGCGGGGCCGCGCCCGCGGCGGTGCGACCAGTCTTCCGACAACTTGTCCCAACGGCCGACGGCGGCTCGTTTGTTGGTAAGGATCCCCTGGGCGTCAGAACCGTGACTGGATCAGCAGCCGGACCTGATGCTGCTCCGATCCGTTGCCGACGGAGACCTCGTACTCGAATGAGAAACGGGAACCGGCGAGGGTGAGCACGTCC
>NZ_JAKFEB010000194.1:0-24639 GCF_036677305.1 Brevundimonas sp.
GCCGACGCTCGACCAGTCGCGCTACCTGACCCAGGTGATGCGGCTGAAGATCGGCGACAGCCTGCTGGTCTTCAACGGCAGCGACGGCGAGTGGCGATGCGTCATCGCCGAGGTGCTCAAGAAGGGCGTGGTGCTGCGCGCCGAAGAGCAGGCGCGGCCGCAGGCGACCGGCCCCGATCTGGAACTGCTGATCAGCGTGGTCAAGAAAAGCGCGCTGGAGTTCGCGGTCGAGAAGGCCACCGAACTGGGCGTGCGGCGCGTCCGGCTCGTGGTCACCCACCGAACCCAGACTTCGCATGTGCGCATGGACCGTCTGGACGCCATCGCCATCGAGGCCGCCGAACAGACCGGGCGGGTCGATGTGCCGATGGTCGACGAGCCGGTGAAACTGGCCGAACTGCTGGACGGCTGGGAGGCGGGGCGCAGGCTGATGTTCTGCGACGAGACCGGCGGCGCGGTCGCCGGTCCGGCGCTGCAGGCCGCCGGCGAGGACCCGTGGGCCGTCCTGATCGGTCCCGAGGGCGGTTTCTCGCCCGAGGAACGCGAGCGGCTGAGGGCCCTGCCCTTCACCACCGCCGTGTCGCTGGGCCCCAGAATCCTGCGCGCGGACACCGCCGCCATCGCCGCCCTGACCCTCTGGCAGGCGGCCGTCGGCGACTGGGATCGATAACGAGAACCGCGCTACCCCTTGAGCGTTGCCGTCGGGTCGCCCATCTAGCCGCGACAAGAGGGGTTACAGATCCGCATGGCCGACGCCGAACCGCTTTCCCGGGAAGACCTGATCGGCGCCATGTCGAAAGGGGCCAAGCCCAAGGACCAATGGCGCATCGGCGCCGAGCACGAGAAATTCGGTTTCGACCGCACGACCCTGCGCCGGCCGGCCTATGAGGGCGAGAGCGGCATCCTGGCCATGCTGACCGGCCTGCAGCGGTTCGGCTGGACGCCGGTCGAGGAGGCGGGCCACGTCATCGCCCTGGAGCGCAGCAACCCCGACGGCACCACCGCCTCGATCAGCCTGGAGCCGGGCGGCCAGTTCGAACTCTCGGGCGCGCCGCTGAAGGACGTGCACGAAATCTGCGACGAGACGGGCCGTCACCTGATGGAGGTCAAACAGGTCGCCGACCAGATCAACCTCGGCTTCATCGGCGCCGGCTTCGACCCGATGTGGAAGCGCGAGGACGTGCCCGTCATGCCCAAGGGCCGCTACTCCATCATGCGGGCCTATATGCCGAAGAAGGGGTCGCTGGGCCTCGACATGATGTTGCGCACCTGCACCATCCAGTCGAACCTGGACTTCGCGGACGAGGCCGACATGGTCGCCAAATTCCGCGCCTCCCTGGCCCTGCAGCCGATCGCCACCGCCCTGTTCGCCTGTTCGCCCTTCATCGAGGGCAAGCCCAGCGGCTTCCTGTCGTCGCGGGCCAATGTCTGGACCGACACCGATCCCGACCGCACCGGCATGCTGGACTTCGTCTTCGCGGACGGCTTCGGCTACGAGCGCTACGCCGACTATGCGCTGGACGTGCCGATGTATTTCGCCAAGCGCGGCGAAACCTATGTCGATCTGTCTGGCCAGTCGTTCCGCTCATTCATGACCGACGGCCTCGACGCCCTGCCGGGCGAGCGGGCCACCAAGAAGGACTGGAACGACCATCTGACGACGCTTTTCCCCGAGGTGCGGCTGAAGTCGTATCTGGAGATGCGCGGCGCCGACGGCGGACCCTGGAGCCGGATCTGCGCGCTTCAGGCCCTGTGGGCCGGCGTGCTGTACGACGGCGCGGCGCTGTCCGCGGCCTGGGATCTGGTCAAGGACTGGGATATCGCCGACCACGAACGTCTGCGCCGCGACGTCACCCGTCTGGGCCTCAAGGCCGAGGTGGCGGGCCGGTCGGTGCGGGACGTGGCCGTGGACATGGTCCACATCGCCCGCGAGGGGCTGAAGAACCGCGCCCGCTTCTCGGGCGGAATGGTCGACGAGCGCGGCTATCTGTCGGAACTGGAAGACATCGCCGACAGCGGGGTCACCCCCGCCGACCGGCTGCTGGAGCTCTACCACGGGGAGTGGCAGGGCGATGTCACCCGGATCTACCGGGATTTCGCCTACTAGGCCGCGACGGTTCCTTAGGACAGGCGCGCCAGTTTGCGGGGCATGAGATCAGCCTGGGCTTCGATCATCGACTGGGATCACGAAACCCGCGGGATGGCGGGCGGAATGGCCATTGCGATCCTGTGCCTGATCGGAGGCCTCTGGTGGGTCACCGGCGACTTCAACTCTGCGGGACGGGCCGCGCGAGCCGAGGTGCGCGAGGCCCTGGGCGATCCGGGCTTGAACGTCGGCAAGCCCGACATCCGGCCTTATCCGACGATCGATGGAGAGCGCAGCTTCCGCACCCTTGTCTGCGGCCGGATCCAGAACGACCCGGCGCGCCCGTTCGCTGTGCTGGTGAAGGAGCACCGCCGCCGTCACAACGCCCTCCAGTTCCTCGGCAGCGGAGACAGGGTCGAACGACTGGCGTTGCCCGAGACGGGACCGTTGACGCCGGATCAGGCGGCCTTGCTGGATGCCTGCGAGGGCGATCAGCAAATCCGCTGATCCAACAACCTCCGTCATTCCGGGGCCGCGAAGCGGAACCCGGAACCCAGGAGGCCGGGCTCAACAGCCGGCGCCTGAAGCACCTGCGTCCGAACTCCTGGGTTCCGGGTTCTGGTCCCGGCTGTGCCGGTCCCAGCCCCGGAATGACGGCCGGAATTCAGGCGGGGCCGCCGTTCCGCCGGGCGCGGGCGACGTCCGCCGCGTTGCACTGGGCGACCTCGGCTTCCGTCAGCGCCAGACCGGCGCGGGCGAAGGTCGAGACCGGGCCCATCCGGCTGACGAAGCGGCGGCATTCGCGCATCAACGGCTGGGTCGTGCCTCCGCCACGGCCGGCGCAAGCGCCGCCGGGACCGCAGTTCCAGTTACGACCGTCGAGGTTCAGCTGGATTTCGCGGGGCTGCAGCAGGGTGGCCGCGGCGCCCGAGGGAGCGGGGGCGGCGGTCTGGACGGCGAGGGCCGCCATAAGGGACAGGACAAGCATGGTATCCTCCGGGGCTGGTCAGGACGAACGGTTCGATATAAAAGTGACCGTTCGTGCACCATTAAGTGACCGATCGGTCACTTTGAGTCAAGAGGCTTGATCGATGCCGCCCAAAGGCGACGCCACCCATGCCCGTCTGATCGACGAGGCGATGACCCAGGTCACCGTGCGCGGCCTGGCGGCGGTGAGTCTGGCGGATGTCGCGGGGGCGGCCGGCGTGTCCAAGAGCGCGGTGCTCAAGCATTTCCAGTCCAAGGAGACGCTGCAGGCCGAGGTGGTCGACGCCATGATCGACCGCTTCAAATCCGCCGTCTGGGATCCGGCCGAACCGCTGGAGCCGGGCCGCGCACGGCTGGACCGCATCTTCCAGGGCGAACTCGACTGGATCGACGGCGAGGACCGTCCCGGGGGCTGTCCGCTGAAGGCGGCGGCCATGGAGCTGGACGACCAGCCCGGCCCGCTGCGCGACACGCTGAAAGGCAGTCAGGTGCTTTGGGCCAGGACACTGAAGCGCGAGTTCCGGACCCTGTATCCCGAGGCCGACGACTCGATGCTGGAGCTCAAGGTATTCCAGTTCAAGGGACTGGTGCTGGCCTACGGCCATTCGCGCCGCCTGCTGGACGACGAGACCGCGCGCGGACAGGCGACGGCGGCATACCGGGCGCTTGTGGGCGCGGCTTGATCCCGCCTTCCGGGTGGCGGAGAGTGCGGCCGTACCGGTGAAGGGGCTCCGCACGTGATCATCCGTCTGACCGCCATCCTGATGGCTGCATCCGCTCTGACCGCCTGCGGCGCGTCCGAACAGACCGCCGAACCCGCCGCCGCGCCGGCAGCCACGACGGTCGCGTCACCGGCCGCGGCCGGCGACCGAACGGTCTTCAGCGATCCCGCCATCGGCATCGCCTTCGACCATGCCCCCGGGCGCCGCACCGGCCCCTGCCCCGATGTCGAAGAGGCCGGCTGCGTCGCTCTGTTTGAAGGCGATAAACACGTGATCTCCTTGCAAGTGAAGGACGGGGCGGTGGGAGCGGTGGCGGCGGCCGAGGCGGGCTTCGAGCGCAACTCGGACGGCGTGCTGATGACCACCTACGGCCGTTTCGCGCCGGTTCCGGTGGAGCCGTTCTCCGGCCCCGGCTGGACGGGCCTCAGGGCCCGTGTGACCTGCGGTGTCTCCGACGGGGAGACCGGCTTCCACGCCGCCGGCGGCGAATGCCTTTGGGCGGTGATCGGCGATGGCGAGCGGGCCGTCGTGGCCAGCACCCAGGGCATACTCGGCCTGGACGACGACACCATGCGGACTCTGACTTCGATCCGCTTCCTGCCGAGGGCCTGAGTCATGGGCGGCAAAATCCGCGTCGGCATCGGCGGCTGGACCTATGAGCCCTGGCGCGGCGTCTTCTATCCCGAGAAATGGAGCCAGAAGCGCGAGCTGGAATACGCCAGCCGGCACACGACCTCGATCGAGATCAACGGCACCTACTATTCGGGCTTCAAGCCCGAGACCTGGATGAAGTGGCGCGACGAGACGCCCGACGACTTCGTCTTCGCGGTCAAGGCCAGCCGGTTCTGCACCAACCGGAAAGTCCTCTCCGAGGGCAACGACAGCCTGGACCGTTTCCTGGATCAGGGCCTGACCGCGCTGGGCGACAAGCTGGGGCCGATCAACTGGCAGTTCATGGCCACCAAGAAGTTCGACCCGGTGGACTTCGAGGGCTTCCTGAAGCTGTTGCCGAAAGAGAAGGACGGGGTCCGCCTGCGCCATGCGCTGGAGGTGCGCAGCGGCACCTTCGAGACCGAACAGTTCTACGACCTGGCCCGCAAATACGGCGCGGCTGTCGTCTACGGCCACGACGACGAGGCGCCGCAGTGGCCGCGGATCGACCAGGACACCGCCGACTTCAAATACGCGCGTCTGATGTCGAGCCGCGAGGACGAGCCCACGGGCATGTCGGAGGCCGAGCTGGACGGGATCGTCAAACAGACCCGCGACTGGGCGAAGAAGGGCGACGTCTTCGCCTATTTCATCGCCGGGGCGAAGGTGCGCAATCCCGCGGCGGCGCAGGCGCTGATCGCGAAACTCGGGCAACCCTGAGCGCCACTGAGACGGCGGTGTGAAATCTGATCTGCATCAGGCGCAATCGACGCAAAACCTCCGCGCGATCCCCTTGAAAGCTTGATCGTACCGTTACCGGGGCGCCATCGCCGGTTCCTACCGTCCCCTGACCTTATTGGGGGATTTCATGAACCGTCACACAAACCGTCGCCTCGGCCTGCTGGCCGGGAGCGCCCTGCTGCTCGTCGCCGCCTCGCCGGCCCTGGCCCAGACCCATTCCATGGGCGGCGGCCCCGCCATCGAGCCGGGCGATCCGGCCGAGCCCGGGCCCACCAACCTCGGCGAGGTGATCGTCACGGCCACCAAACGCGAGACCAATCTGCAGGACACGCCGATCTCGATCTCGGTGGTCAATTCGGAAGACCTGTCCAACCGCCACGTCCAGAGCCTGATCGATCTGGCCGACGGCTCCGTGCCCGGCCTGCGCGTCGCCACCTTCGAGGCCCGCCAGTCGGCCCTGACCATCGGCATCCGCGGCATCGTTCCGCTCGACGCCAACCAGCCTGCCCGCGAACAGGGCGTCGGCGTCTATGTGGACGGCGTCTATCTGGGCCGCCAGCACGGCCTCGGTTCAGCCCTGCTGGATATCGAGCGCGTCGAGGTCCTGAAGGGGCCGCAGGGGACGCTGTTCGGCCGCAACACCGAGGGCGGCGCCCTGTCGCTGGTGACCCGCAAGCCGTCGGGCCAGTTCGGCATGCGCGCGGTCGCCGGGGTCGGCAATCTGGAGTCCTACAATTCGGAACTTCACATCGACTTCCCGGCGCTGGGCGACTTCGCCTTCAAGGTCGACGGGGTCATCCAGGTGCAGGGTCCGGTGACCTCGAACATCCTGCCGGGAGAGGAAGGCTTCGGTCAGTATGATCGCCGCGGCCTGCGCGCCCAGGTCCGCTGGACGCCGACCGATACCTTCACCGCCGACCTGGCCATGGACACCGGCCTGGACAAGAACACGCCCTTCTACAGCCAGTTGCTGAACTTCAACCCGCTGGGCCGGCCGGTCGTGCCCTGGAACTCGCCGACCGTGCCGTCGGGAAGCATCCGCGACCTGGCCCCGATCGTCATCGTCGAGGGCGAGGAGCGCATGACCGTCGCCGACATCGGCGTGCCGCAGCAGTGGAGCACCGACGAGACCAGCGGCGCCGACCTGCACCTGTCGTGGACGCCCACGGACACGCTCGAAATCCGCTCGATCACGGCTTACCGCGAGGTCGACGTCGACCAGTATGACAACATCGCCGGCGCCCACCGTCCGCCGGTCGTCGGACCCAACGCCAACTTCAGCCGGTATTCGCTGGCGGGTCTGTGGCAGCACCAGTTCAGCCAGGAATTCCAGGCCGTCGGCAACGTCGGCGACCGGTTCGACTATGTCGGCGGCCTCTACTACTTCAGGGAAACGGTGTCCGACGACGCGGCGACGCCCTCGACCAACCGCTGGAACGCGGACGGCACGGGCTACACCATCCTGGATCCGACGCCGACGATCCGCGGCTTCCGCTTCGTCGACCGCGCCTCGACCGCCCACTCCGAGTCGAAGGCCGTCTACGGTCAGGCGACCTGGACCCCGGCGGTCATGGACGACGCCCTGCACATCACCCTGGGCGGCCGCTACACCTGGGACGACAAGAACGGGGTGCTGTCGACCGTCAACAATGCGGCCACCAACTTCACCTTCGAAAGCTCTGTCGACCGCTTCGACCCGCTGGTCACCGTGGCCTGGGACGTGACGGACCAGGTGAATGTCTACGCCAAATATTCGACCGGTTACCGGGCCGGCGGCGCCTCCTCGCGCTCGCTGACCTACCGGTCCTTCGATCCGGAAGAGGTCCAGGCCTATGAGGTCGGACTGAAGAGCGACCTGTTCGACAACCGGGTCAGGCTGAACGCCGCGATCTACGCCATGGACCGCGAGGACAGCCAGATCGACTTCAGCCTTGTCACCGTCGTCGGCGCCTCGACCCGGAACACGCTGGAGACGATCAATGCCCCGGGCACGACGAAAATCCGCGGCGTCGAACTGGAAGGCCTGTTCCAGGTCACGGAAAACCTGCGCCTGTCGGCGGCCTACGCCTATACCGACACGGAAATCCCGCCGACGCAGAATCCGTTCACGGGCGTCGTCCAGCCGGTGTTCATCGTCTTCACCCCGCCGAACGCCGCAAACGTGGCCGCCGACTGGGAGTCGCCATTCAGCGGCGGCGTCTTCCGCGCCCACATCGACGCCAGCTACGCCGACGCGACCCAGACCTTCGACCAGACGGAGGTGAAGAACGACTCCTCCTTCATCGTCAACGGCCGTCTGGCCCTGACCGACATGCAGCCGACTCCGGGCGGCCCGATGGTCGAGGTGGCCCTGTGGTCCCGCAACCTGCTGGACGAAGCGCACGTCTATCGCCGCGACCCGGCCAACCGGGCGACCATCGGCGACTACGGCAACTTCAACGCCCCGCGCACCTTCGGGCTGGAAGTCCGTCTCAGCTACTGAGATCCCGGCGTCGTCGGCTGGTTCGCGAACCAGTCGACGATGCCGGCCATGTCGCGCTCGAAGCCGCCGGGGATGTAGATGTTCAGCACCCCGGCGCGTTTGTCCGTGCGGTTGGCGAAGTCGTGGGTCACCCCTGCCGCCGCGCGGATGAAGCTGCCCACGCCCGCGTCGATCCATTCGTCGCCGACCAGCAGGCTCATCGTCCCCTCGATGACGTAGAAGATGTCGTCGTGGTCGGCGTGGCTGTGCGGTCCGGGGCCCGAACTGTGCGGCTCCAGGAACCATTCCGAGATCGAATAGGTCGCGCCGGTCTCGGCCTCGTCGGCCTTGAACACCGCGCTCATCGCGCCCAGCGCATAGGCGCGGCCTTCGCCGGGGCCGAGGACGATGGGACGAAGGCGTTCGCTGTCGGACATTTCCCGCTCTCCCTGAACATCCGATCTTGTGCCGGACGCCTCAAAGGCACAACTGGGAGCGAGCCTCAGGAGCCTCCCCATGCCGATCGCCGCCCGCGCCTTCGCCGCCACGTCCAGCACCGCCCCGCTGTCGCCCTTCAGCTTCGACCGGCGCGATCCGGGCCCGGACGACGTGGCCATCGAGATCAAATATGCGGGCGTCTGCCACTCCGACCTGCACGTGGTGAAGAACGAGCTGGGCGGCAACACGACCTATCCCATCGTCCCGGGGCATGAGATCGCGGGCGTTGTGACGGCGGTGGGCGACAACGTCGCCCGCTTCAAGGTCGGCGACCGAGTCGGTGTCGGCTGCATGGTCGACAGCTGCCGCCAGTGCGCCCCCTGCCGCGAGGGCGAGGAGCAATACTGCGTCCCCGGCATGACCCAGACCTACGGCTCGCCCGATCCCAAGGGCGCCCCTGTGGGCCAGACCATCACCCAGGGCGGCTATTCCACCGCCATCGTGGTCGACCAGAACTATGTCGTGACCATCCCCGACAGCATCCCCCTGGACGCCGCAGCGCCCCTGCTGTGCGCGGGAATCACCACCTATTCGCCGCTGCGCCACTGGAAGGTCGGACCGGGTTCGAAGGTGGCGGTCATCGGCCTGGGCGGCCTCGGACACATGGCGGTCAAACAGGCGGCGGCCATGGGCGCCGAGGTCACCGTCCTGTCGACCTCGGACCGCAAGAAGGCCGACGCCGAGCGGATGGGGGCGAAGCATTTCCTCATCAACTCGGACAAGGCGGCGATGAAGGCTGCGGGCGAGAGCTTCGACCTGATCATCAACACCGTCTCGGCCACGCACGAGATCGCCAGCCATGTGCAGTTGCTGGCGAAGGACGGGACCATGGTCATGCTGGGCCTGACCACCGAGGGGCTGCCCGTCTACGCCATGGGCCTTCTGTGGCGGCGGCGTTCGGTGGCCGGTTCCCTGATCGGCGGCATCCGCGAAACCCAGGAGATGCTGGACTTCTGCGCCGAGCACGGCCTGGCCTGCGACATCGAGCTGATCGCCCCCGACCGGATCAACGAGGCCTATGAGCGGCTCGGGAAGTCGGACGTCCGCTACCGGTTCGTGCTGGATATGGCGCGGATCTGAAGAGGAACCACGCCCCGCCGGCCGCCCTTTCCGCGCAACCCCGCAGCCGCTACACCTGTTAACGAACAGGCTCCGCAAAGACGGCGCCGTCAGGGACAGGGAAAACGCACATGGCTCGAGTGGCTCTGGTCACGGGTGGCACCCGCGGCATCGGCAAGGCGATCGTCCAGCGCCTCAAGGAAGACGGCATGTCCGTTGCCGCCGGCTATTCCGGCAACACCGAGGCGGCCGAGGCGACGGCGAAGGAATTCGGCGTCATCGTGGTCAAGGGCAACGTCGGCAGCTTCGACGACTGCGCCCGGGCGGTGAAGGAGGTCGAGGACCAGCTGGGGCCCATCGACGTGCTGGTGAACAACGCCGGCATCACCCGCGACGGCTTCTTCCACAAGATGACCTCGGACCAGTGGTCGGACGTCATCCGCGTCAACATGGACAGCGTCTTCAACATGACGCGTCAGGTGATCACGGGCATGCGCGACCGCGGCTTCGGCCGCATCGTCAACATCAGCTCGATCAACGGCCAGAAGGGCCAGATCGGCCAGACCAACTATTCCGCCGCCAAGGCCGGCATGATCGGCTTCACCAAGGCGCTGGCGCTGGAGAATGCGCGCAAGGGCGTGACGGTGAATTGCATCGCCCCCGGCTATATCGACACCGAGATGGTGGGGGCCATGGACGAGAAGGTCCTCGCCGGAATCATCGCCCAGATCCCGGTCGGAAGACTCGGAAAAGGCGAGGAAATTGCCGACATGGTGTCCTGGCTGTCAGGCGAACGTGCCGGATATGTCACAGGCTGCACGCTGTCGTTGAACGGTGGTCAGTATCTGGTCGGCTGATCGGGCCCTGCCCAAAATCCGCCGTGTGCGGGTTTCACCACTGGCCGCCATGGAGTTGACGGCAGGGTCCAGAACGGCGCGAACGCCGCTTCCGGCCGCGATGGCGATCGCCCTCGCGGCTGCCGCCCTTTCGTTCGCCTCCACCTCCTCGGAAGCCCAGGCCCAGACGCGCGGCAACGCCCAGGCGGAACAAAGCCAGTCGCTGCGCAACAACGGCGCGGCCTCGCGCGCCCTGCCCCCCACCGGCCGTTATGTCTCGGAATCGGGCGAGGGCTTCATCCTCGACCGTTCGGGGCAGCGGCCTCTGCTGCGCTTTGACCGGCGCGACGAGACCTGGGTCCTGCGGCCGACCGCCGCGCCGCGCGGCGACGTCATCTACCGCAATGACGCGGGCGACCAGCTGCTGCGCGTGACCCCCGGCGGCGGCATGACGGTCTATACGCCGCGCGCGCCCGGCGGCTCGCCCGCCTCGCTTTCGGGCCCCGCCCCCAGCCTGACGCCGCCGACCCTGGGCCCGGCCCAGATGTTCCAGCTGATGACCCGCCGCAGCGCCATGCTGAGCCAGGCGCTGGGCCGGCTGATCGAGATCAACGTCGACACCGACGGCGCCGCCGAGAGCCTGACCGTCGAGGCCCTGATCCTGTCGACCGACGCGGCCCTGCGCATCGCCCGCTCGCCTTCGGCCCGCTCGTCGCTGGACCGGCTGCGCAGCATCACCATCGTCGACGGGCCGCGCGCCTCGGTGACCTACGCCCGCGGCGACCTGCGCATCGTGGTGTCGCCCACCCAGGGCGTGGCCGGCCGGCCGTCGTCGGCCCGGGTCATCGACGCCTTCCTGACCCCCGCCGCCGGACCCCGCAGACGCTAGTCAGCCGGCGAAGACGTCCTTGGCGGCGCGCCGGGCGGCGAACTGCGCCGCATCGACGGCCCGGACGAACGGATTGAACGCCTTCTCCGCCGCGATCGTCGTCGGAACGGTCGCCTCGCCCCGCTCGCGCATGGCGAAAATCTCGTCCGCCCGCGCACGCATCTCCGGCCGGTCATCGAGGCTCAGGGCGAAACGGGCGTTGGCGGCGGTATATTCATGGGCGCACCAGATCACGGTCTCGTCGGGCCAGGCCGCCAGCGTCTGCAGGCTGGCGTGCATCTGCTCCGGCGTCCCCTCGAACAGACGACCGCAGCCCAGGTTGAACAGCACGTCGCCGACGAAGGCCTGGGCGTCCGCCGCCGAGCGATAGACGATATGGCCAAGGGTGTGGCCAGGCGCGTGGGTGACCTCCAGCACGGTCTCGCCCAGCATCACCGTGTCGCCCCCGGCGACGATCCGGTCGATGGGCGCAGCCTTGCGCACCTCCTCGGGTCCGACGATCTCGCAGCCGGTCTCGTCCTTCAGACGGGCGTTGCCCTGGGTGTGATCGGGGTGCCAGTGGGTATTCAGGATCAGGTCCAGCCGGCCCCAGCCCGACCGCTCCAGGTCGTCCAGAATGGCGGCGGCGTCCGGCGTGTCGATCGCCGCCACCGTCCCTGTGTCCGCATCGCGGACCAACAGGCCGTAGTTGTCGTTGAGACAGGGGAAGATGCGGACGTCCAGGGTCATGCGCCCATCCTAGCAGCCCGCTCCGACCCGGCCTATGCTGGCCCCATGCGGCGCAGTATCGAGGACCTTCGCATCTTCTACGGCGAACCGGCGGGGGCGCTGGCGCGCCGGCTGCTGGCGCGGCGTCTGGACGACGCCTGGGGCGAGGCCGCCAACAGCGACGTCCTGGGCCTGGGCTACGCCACGCCGTGGCTGGACGCCTTCATCGGCGCGCGGCGGGTGGTGGCGGCCATGCCCGGCGGACAGGGGGTCGAACTGTGGCCCTCGGTCGGAAAGAACCGGACCCTGCTGGTCGACGACCGGCGCCTGCCCTTCGCCGCCGGATCGTTCGACCGCATCCTGCTGGTTCACGCGCTGGAAGAGGCCGACGACGCGGCCGCCCTGATGGCCGAGGCCGTGCGCGCGCTGTCGCCGGCGGGCCGCATCATCCTCGTCGCGGCCGCGCGCGGCGGGCTGTGGGCGCGGGCCGAGACCACGCCGTTCGGACATGGCCGGCCCTTCACGCGCGGCCAGCTGGAGCGTCTGGTCCGGGCCGCAGGGCTCGAGCCGACGGCATGGTCCCAGACCCTGTACGTGCCGCCGTGGGGGCCGCTGCTGCCTCTGGCCGACGGCTTCGAACAGATCGGCAAACGGCTCATGCCCGGGGCGGCGGGGGTCATTCTGCTCGAGGCGACGCGGCGGGAATACGCCCGCATCCGGCCCGGCGGGGCGGTGGCGACCGTCCCGGTGATGACCCCCGCCCTCCAGCCCCAGCCGGCGAACCGGTCGGGACGCGAGAAACTGCCCGACGGCGATCTGGCGGGAATACGCAAACGGCCTTAAAGCCACGGCCATGCAGAGACTGATCCTGATGCGCCACGCCAAGGCGGAGAAGAGCTCCGCCTCTGGCCGGGACCGCGACCGTCCCCTGTCGGACAAGGGCCGCGCCGACGCGGCCGCCATGGGCCGGGCCCTGGCCGCCCGGGGCATGAAGCCGGATCTGGCGTTCGTCTCTCCCTCGACCCGCACGCGTCAGACCTGGGACCTGCTGCACGACGCCTTCGGCGACGTGCAGGTGCGCGAGCCCGAGCCGCTGTACAACGGCGCCTCCGAAACCCTGCGCCGATACGTCGAGGGCGCCGAGGACGAGGCGGGCTGCCTGATGGTCGTGGCCCACAATCCGGGGATTCACCTGCTGGCCGTCGAATACCTGGTTGAAAGCGCCGCCTCGCCCTCGGTCCTGGAGCGTATGAGCGGCGGTTTCCCCCCGGGCGCGGCGGCGATCTTCATCGTGGACGTCGCGGGCCGCTGCACGTTCGAGGGCTTCCTGCAGCCGCGCGACCTGGCCGGGGAATGAGCGACGTCGCCTACAAGCTGGTCGACCGGGCCGAATGGTCCGCGGCGCGCGCCGACGGCGCCTACGCCGGCTCGGCGATCGATCGGGCGGACGGCTACATCCACCTGTCGGCCGCCGATCAGCTGGCCGAGACCGCCCGCCGGCACTATGCGGGCCGGGCTGACCTGATGCTGGTCGCGCTGGACCTGCGGCCCCTCGGCGACGATCTGAAATGGGAGGCGTCGCGCGGCGGGGCCTTGTTTCCTCATGTCTACGCGCCCCTGCCCGTCAGCGCCGCCATCGGGGAACGCCCGCTGTCGGTGGATGCGGACGGGGTGATGCGTTTCGAAGACGGAGCGGTCGGATGGCCCTGAACGACCTCGCCGCCGCCCTGCTGCGCCAGCTGGATCCCGAGGTCGCCCACGGTCTGGCGATCCGCGCCCTGCAGTCCGTTCCCCTGCCGGCGGCGCCCGCCGACGACGCCATTCTGCATACCACGGTCGCGGGTCTGGACCTGCCGAACCCCATCGGCCTGGCCGCCGGGCTGGACAAGAACGGCGAGGCGCTGGGCGGCCTCGCGCGCCTGGGCTTCGGCTTTGTCGAGTGCGGCTCGGTCACCCCGCTGGCCCAGCCCGGCAATCCCAGGCCGCGCCTGTTCCGGCTCGCGGAAGACCGCGCGATCATCAACCGTATGGGCTTCAACAACCTCGGTCTGGAAGCCTTCGCCGCGCGGCTCCAGAAACGCCCCCGGACGGTCGTGGTCGGCGCCAATCTGGGAGCGAACAAGGATACGGAAGACAAGGCGGCGGACTATGTGACCGGACTGAAGCGGCTGCGCGGGCTCAGCGACTATGTCACCGTCAATGTGTCCTCGCCCAATACGCCCGGTCTTCGCGCCCTGCAGGGCCGGGCGGCGCTGGACGACCTGCTGGGCCGGCTGCACGAGGCCCGCGCCGGCGATCCCACGCCCGTCTTCCTCAAGGTCGCGCCCGATCTGACCGCGGATGAGATCGCCCTGATCGTCGAGGCCAGCCTTGATCACCGGATCGACGCCCTGATCGTCTCCAACACCACCCTGGACCGGCCCGCCGGCCTGCACTCGCGGGATCGCGACGAGGCGGGAGGGCTGTCCGGCGCGCCGCTGAAGGCCCGCGCCATGCAGGCGCTGAACGCCGCCGCCGCCGCCTCGGCGGGCCGCCTGCCCCTGATCGCCGTGGGGGGGATCGATTCCGGGGCGGAAGCCTATGCCCGCATCCGCGCCGGAGCCGTCGCCGTCCAGCTGTACTCCGCCCTGATCTACGAGGGACCGGGGCTGATCGCCCGGATCAAGCGGGATCTGGCCGCCCGAATGCGCGCCGACGGCTTCTCCACAGTCTCGCAGGCCGCCGGTTTCTCACGTTGACGGAGCGTTAGGGCAACCCGGGCATAGTGAACGCGAGGCGATCACGTCTCGTTCGGGGTACTGCATGGCGATCGCCAAAGCCGAAAAGCAAGCTCACGGCCCTGCTTCCGAGGGCGACTGGGCGATTGCAATTCGTCAGCGACGCAAGGCGTTGCTGCAGCGGCTCGGCATGGCCGCGGCCGCCGCCATGATTTTCAGCCCCCTGCTGGGCTGGCCCCTGAGCGTCGCCTGGGTGCTGGGCTATTTCACCATCCAGGCCCTGGACGTCTGGGTCTTTTCGCCGATCAACAGCGGCCGGGTCGAACGTCTGACCGGCCTGCGCAATGTGGCCGGCTGGGTGATGCTGGTCATCAACGCCGGCTATTTCGGCAGTCTGTCGATCCCGATGTGGCTGCTGGGCGGGCCCATGGGCGGCATCTGCGCCGCCATGCTGCTCTCGGCGGGCTGCATCTATTCGGTGATCAACGCGCCCGGATCGACGCCCGTCATGCTCATGACGGCCTCGATGCAGTTCCTGTATCTGGCCGCCACGCCCTTCTTCATGACCGTCTACGGCGCATCGACCGGCTTCGTGACCGCCGCCGCCATCGCCGTCGGCGTCTTCATCACCTACTGCCTGTCGACGTGGCAGCGCATGAACGAGGCCCGCCTGGCCGAGAGCGCCGCGCGCGTCGAGGCCGATCAGAAGCGGATGGACGCCGAACGCATCATGGAGGGCCGCAGCGCCTTCCTGGCGGCGATCGGCCACGACCTTCGCACCCCCATCAGCGCCATCCTGACCGGCGCCGCCGAGCTGGAGCGCGGCGCGGCTGACTCCTCGGCCCGATCGCAGGCCCAGTTGATCACCGACGCAGGCTTCATGATGAAGGCCCTGCTGGACGACCTGCTCGACCACGCCAAGCTGGACGCCGGCCACATGACGGTCGAGCACGTCGACTTCAGCCTGCGCGACCTGCTGAACCAGACCGTCCGGCTCTGGCGCGGACCGGCGCGGGCCAAGGGCCTCAAGCTGCGGGTCGAGGGCGCGTCCTGCATCCCCGATTCGGTGCGCGGGGATCCGATGCGCCTGCGTCAGGTTCTGAACAACCTGATCTCCAACGCGATGAAATTCACCGACACCGGCTCCATCACCCTGCGCTTCAAGGCCTGGGCGGACGAGCCGGGCGGTCACGCCGTGCTGATCGAGGTGGCCGACACGGGTCCGGGCATGACCGCCGACCAGCTCGGCCGGCTGTTCACCCCCTTCGACCAGACCATCGCCGGCGTCAGCGCCGTCCACGGCGGCACGGGTCTGGGCCTGGCCATCAGCCGCCAGCTGGTCCAGCTGATGGACGGCCGGCTTACGGCGCGGAGCCAACCCGGCGCCGGGGCCCAGTTCACCCTGTCGCTGCATTTCCAGCCCGGCGAAGCCGTCGCGGTCGCGACCCCCGCCCTCGATCAGCAGAGCCGCGACGCCGTCGCCCGCGCCCTGTCCGGCCGACGCTCGGCCGCCGCCGAACAGATCGCCACGCCCCAGCCCCTCTACGAAGCCCCGCCGATCGACGCGCCGTTGATGGTCGAGGACGCCGCCGCGGAAGCCGATTATGACGACGAGGACGAGGGCCGGCCCATGCGGGTGCTGGTCGTCGACGACCATGACATCAACCGCCGCGCCATCCAGCTGATCCTGCAGCCGCTGGGCTGCGACATCGCCACGGCCGCGGACGGCATGCAGGCGCTCAAGGTTTGCGAGCACACCGCCTTCGACCTGATCTTCATGGACGTGCGGATGCCCGAGCTGGACGGTCGGGAAACCACCCGCCGCATCCGCGCCGGCGAGGGTCCCAACGTCGCCGTGCCGATCATCGCGGTGACCGCCGACACCTCGGCGGACGACATCGCCGCCTGCACGGCCGCGGGCATGACCTATTTCGTGCCCAAGCCGATCACCCCGCCGATGCTGCTGGGCGCCATCACCCATGTGATGACCATGGCTCAGTCGGCCGAGGCCGCCGAGGCGGAAACCGTCGCGGCCTGATCCCGCACCCCGGCGATCAGCCGGTCCGCGAAGCCGTCGGCCTTCATTCCGCACTCCCAGACCGTGACCACGCGCCAGCCCGCGGCCGTCAGCGCGGCCAGGCTGGCTTCGTCGCGGGCCCGGTTGCGATCGATCTTGGCGGTCCAGTAGGCGGCGTTGGCCCTGGGCTTCCTTGAGCCCCGCGCGCAATCGTGCCCATGCCAGAAACAGCCGTGCACGAAGACCGCGACCCGCCGACCCTTCATCACCAGATCCGGCCGTCCCGGCAGGCCCGCGCCGCCCAGCCGGTAGCCGATGCCGGCCGCGCGCAGGATGCGGCGCACGGCCAGTTCGGGCGTCGTGTCGCGGCTCTTCACGCGGCGCATGACCGCGCTGCGCTTCTCGGGGGTGAAGACGTCGGTGCTCACCAATCAGACCCCGCGCTCAAACAGCGAGCGCCCGCGGCGCGAGCGATAGCGCCCCTTAGAGCTGCGCCAGCAGGTGCTCGGCCGAGGACACCTTGAACTCGCCCGGCTGTTCGATGTTCAGCTGTTCGACCACGCCGTCCCTGACGAGCATGGAATAGCGCTGCGAGCGCTCGCCCATGCCGAAGCCCTTGGCGTCCATCGACAGGCCCAGCTGGCGGGTGAAGTCGCCGTTGCCGTCCCCCAGCATGACGATGTCGTCCTTGCCGATGCCCTGGCTGTCGGCCCAGGCGCCCATGACGAAGGCGTCGTTGACCGAGACGCAGGCGATCGTGTCCACGCCCTTGCCGGTCAGGTCCTCGCGCAGGTCCTTGTAGCCGGGCAGGTGTTTGGCGGAACAGGTCGGGGTGAAGGCGCCGGGCACCGCGAACAGGGCGACGGTCTTGCCCGCGAAGATGTCGTCCGTCGTGACCGGCCGGGGGCCGTCGTCGGTGGCGCGGGTCAGGTTCGCCGAGGGAATGCGGTCGCCGATCTGGACGGTCATGGGCAGGCTCCGGAATGGGTATGAGGACGAAACGTGCCGATCAGATAGGCGTTGCCGCAGCCCGCGCCAACCGCCTTGCGAAGGACGCCGTCGATGCCGATGATAGGGGCATGGACGAATTCCAATCCCTGGCGGGCCGGCTGCTGGTGGCGATGCCCGGCATCAGCGATCCCCGGTTCGAGCATGCGGTGATCCTGATCTGCGCCCACCGGCCGGACCACGCCATGGGACTGCGGCTGGATCGCCCCGCGCCGGGCGTGAACCTGAAGAAGGTGCTGACCAGGCTGGAGACGCCCCTGCCCCCCGACGCCGACAGCCGCGCCGTGCTGATCGGCGGGCCCGTCGACCGCGAGCGCGGCTTCGTCCTGCACACCGACGACTGGCTGGTCGACGACGCCTCCCTGGCCTTCGGCGCGGGCTTCGCCATGACCGGAACGCGCGAGGCCCTGCTGGCCATGGTCGATCCCGAGACGGGACCGCACCGCTCCGTCCTGCTGCTCGGCTACGCCGGCTGGGGCGACGGCCAGCTGGAGGACGAGCTGGGCGAGAACGTCTGGCTGGTCGCCGAGGCCGATCCGGACCTGATCTTCGACACCGACCACGAGAGCAAATGGGGCCGGGTGCTGGCGGGGCTGGGCGTGGACCCGGCGCAGCTGTCCGGACAGATCGGCCGGGCCTAGGCCGACCGCGCCTTGATCGGCGCCGTGCCGTCGGCCAGCGACTCGTTCAGATAGACCTCGGCCTCCTGCGCCGGCAGGGCCTGGGCGTAGCCGAAGCCCTGGCCGTAGTGGCACTGGGCCTCGAGCAGGAGTTTGGCGAGGCCGGCGTTCTCGACGCCCTCGGCGACAACGTCCAGACCCAGATCGCGGCCCAGATTGACCACCGACTTGACGATCTTGGCCGAGCCCTCGTCCTTGTCCATGGTCAGAACGAAATAGCGGTCGATCTTCAGCGTATCGAACGGCAGCTTGGCCAGCCAGGTCAGCGACGAGAAGCCGGTGCCGAAGTCGTCCAGCGCCAGCGACGCCCCGGCCTCGCGCAGCCGCGTCAGCGTCTCGGCCGCGCGCGAGGTGTCGCGCATGATGTCGCCCTCGGTCACCTCCAGCTTCAGCGCGCCCTTGGGCAGGCCGGATTCGGTGATGATCCGGGTGACGTCGTCGACCAGATCGGCCCGTTCGATCTCGCCGACGGACAGGTTGACGCTGCAGAACAGCCGGCCCGCCAGCGGATGCCGCGTCAGCCATTCGGCCAGCTGACGCGACGCCGAGGTCATCATCAGCAGGCCCAGCTCGTTCATCAGGCCCATCTCGTCGGCCAGTCCGAGGAATTCGTCAGGCGGCACCAGTCCGCGCTTGGGATGGCGCCAGCGGGCCAGGGCCTCAAACCCGGCGACCGCCCCGGTCAACAGGTTCACGATCGGCTGGTAGAAGGGCTCGATCTCGCCGCGGACGAAGGCGTTCCTGAGATCCGCCTCCAGCGCCAGGCGGGACAGGCTGTCGCTCTCCAGCGCCCGGCCATAGGCGGCTGCGCCGCCCCGGCCCGCCAGCTTGGCCTGTTCGACGGCCAGTTCGACGCGGCGCAGCAGTTCGGCGGGATCGGGCGCGTCCGGCCCGCCCTCGGCCGAGGCCGAACCGATCGAGACCGTCGGATAGATGTCGAAGCCGGCGATGCGCAGCGGCTGCTCCATCGCCTCGCGCACCCGTTCGGCGACCATGCCCGTGCCGCGCGGCGCCAGGACCGCGAATTCGTCCTCGCCGATGCGGGCGGCGTTGGCGTCGTGGGCGAAGGCGGCGTTCAGACGCGAGCCCAGCGCCGCCAGCACCAGATCGGCCCGCGCATGGCCCAGGGCCTCGTTCAGGCGGCGCAGGCGGTCCACGTCGGCCACCACCAGCTCATAGTCGCCGGGCTGGGTCAGGGTCTCGCCGGCGCGGGTCAGGAAGGTGCGGCGGTCCAGCAGGCCGGTCAGGTGGTCGCGGTGCGACGCGGCGAATTTGGTCTCGAGGGCGACGACCCCGGCGGCCCGCAGCCCGTCTTCCAGCCAGACGCCGCGCCAGATGCACATATCGGCGTCCCGCATGCGCAGGCGAACGGCGACCTCGGTCCCCTCCTCCTGCGGCTTGAGAATCTTTTCGGCCAGCGCGCGGTCCTGCGGCGAGGCCACGGCCGTGAAGGCCGCACCTGAACACTCCGGCGCCAGCGGACCGAGGCCGAGGGCGCGGGTGGCCCCGGTGAACCGCATCTGATCGTCGGCGGGCGTCCAGATCCACAGCGCCGTGTCCGCCGCGGCCAGGGCCTCGATGGCGGTCGTCGCGTCCCAGGCCAGACTTCTGGAGCGAGTGTTCAAACGCCTACCGGTCCTGACAGAACGGCCCCAAGGTCAGCCGCAGCGCGCGGCTCCGTCATTCACGACGCCGAACAGCAGATGGTCTGCCCAACCGCCGTTAATTTTGAGATAAGCCCGCGCCTGTCCCTCGAGTTCGAAACCGGCTTTTTCCAGCACCCGCCGCGAGGCGAGGTTGGCCGGCACGCAGGCCGCCTCGACCCGGTGGAGGTTCAGCTCGTCAAAGGCATAGGCGACCATGGCCCGCACGGCGGCCGTGCCGTACCCCCGCCCGGCGTAGGACTGGCCGATCCAGTAGCCCAGCGTGCCCGTCTCGGCCACGCCGCGGCGCACGTTCGAAAGGGTGATCGCTCCCACCAGCGCCTGATCGACGTCGGCGAAGATGAAGAAGGGCCAGGCGTTTCCCACTTCCATCTCGCGCGCATAGATGGTCAGGCGCCGCTTGAAGGCGGCCTTTGTCAGGTCGTCCTCGGGCCAGCTCGGCTCCCAAGGCTGCAGATAGGCGAAACCGGCCTGGCGCAGGGCGGCCCAGGCCTCGTGGTCGCCGGCGCGGGGCGCCCTCAGGGTGACGCCCGCGCCCTTGACGACCGGACCCGTCGCCTCATTGATCCAGTCCAGCAGGGCCATGGGTCAATTGTAGCCCAGTGTTCCCTGCGGGTGAACCTCATCCTCCGTCATCCCCGGGCCTGACCTGCGGGCGACGGCGCGAAACTAGCCGAAGAGGGCTTCCCGGAATGCGGCCCCGGCCGGCGCTGCCGCCCTGGGGCCCAGAACCGCGGTCGCGGCCATGTCGCCGGTCAGCGACAGGGCCGCCGCCGCGCGCACATCCCCGGCGGTCTGGGCCAGCATCCGCTCGGCCATGATGTCCGACGGGATCGGCGCGCCGAAGAGCAGGACCTGCGCCGCCGCGCGGTTGGCGCGCGCCGACGGGCTTTCGTCCGACATCCAGAGCCCGGCGTTCATGACCGCCTTGGCCCGCGACAGTTCCGCCGCCGTTGGACCGGTCTCCGCCAGGGCCCTCAGCTCGGCCGCGCAGACCCCGGCCAGTTCCACGGCCCGATCAGCGGCGGCGCCGGCGTAGATCCCGAGGATGCCCGCGTCCTCATATGGCTCGTGATAGGCGTCGATGGCGTAGGCCAGGCCCCGCTCCTCGCGGGCGCTCTGGAACAGGCGCGAGGCCATGCCGCCGCCGAGGATCTCGGTCATCAGCCGCGCCGCCGCATAGGCCGGATCGCCCGCCGCCGGGGCCGGCAGCTGGAAGACGATATTGGCCTGTTCGATCCGCCGCGACAGGGCCGCGTCGCCGCCGGTGAAGCGCGGGGCTTCGGGCTCGGCGGCGGGCGCCGCCGTCTGGTCGCCGAACCAGCGCTCGGCCAGGGCCAGCAATTCGGTCTCGTTCACCGCGCCCGACACCGCCACCACCATCCGGTCGGGCGAATACAGGCGCGCGCGCCAGTCGCTGATCGAGGCGCGGGTGATGGGCTTCAGGCTCTTCACCGAGCCCAGGATCGGGCGGCCCAATGGTTGCCCCCTGAAGGCCTGGGTCTGGGCCATTTCGAAGACGTGGTCGTCGGGCGTGTCGAAGGCCTCGGCGATCTCCTGGGCGACCACGTCCTTCTCGCGTTCGATCTCGTCGGAATCGAGCGTGGGGCGGAAGACGAGGTCCGACACCACCTGCATGGCCAGCGGCAGGGAGCCGTCCAGCGCGCGGACCTCGAAACTGGTGCGCTCATAGCCGGTGGAGGCGTTCAGCGAGCCGCCCTCGGCCTCGATCCGCTCGACGATCTCGCGCGCGCCCATGTCGCCCGCGCCCTTGAAGACGAGGTGTTCGAGACAATGGGACCAGCCGGAGGTCGCCTCGGTTTCCCATTTGGCTCCGCCGCGCACGGCGACTGTCAGGGCCAGGGTGCGCAGGCCGGGCATGGGATCACAGACGACGCGGACGCCGTTGGACAGGGTGTGCAGGGTGGCGGTCAGGAGTTCTCTTTCCCTGTCGCCTCGCGTGCGGAGCGAGGCTGTTTGAGGGTTCTGCGGAGCAGGACGATGTAGAAACAGGCCAGCGTCAGCGCCAGCCCGAACCAGGTCAGGGCGTAGCCGAGATGGTTGTTCGTAAAGGCGGCGGGCGGGGCCGAGGGTTTGAGCGCCAGCCACTCGGGATTGGACGAGGTGGTGGCGTAGACCATCAGCGCCATCACATCGCGCCGCACGCCCAGCGCCTCGGCCATGGCCATGTGATCACGGGCGAAGAAGCGGCGGCCCTCGGGCGGCAGCGCCATCGGTCCGGGCGGCGTGGACTGACGAAGTTGGCCCTCGATGCGGACCGGCGCGGTGGAGGCGCTGACCGGCGGGCGGGCGGATATCGTCTCCGGGACGAAGCCGCGATCGACGAGGACGGCGAAATCAAAACCGGCCGGGCGACAGACGGAGACCAGGCGCACGCCCGATTCGCCGTCATGGATGGTCTGAAGCTCGACATACGGGGCGGTCGCCAGACCGGGGCAGTCCATGCTCACCCGCGCGAACTCGCCGCGACGGAAAGCCGTCGGAGCATCGGAGACCGGCATGGCCCCGGCCGCCCCGGCTTCGGCGATCAGGCCGTTCTTCCACTGCATCCGCTGCACCTGCCAGACGCCCAGCGCCGCCAGCAGGACGAACGCCAGGGCGCAGACGAGGGTCAGGCCCCACGGGAACCGCTTCGGCGTCGTCGCGGTCGTCATTGCGCGCCCGCCTTGTTGCGCATCTGCAGGGCGATCATCACGCCCTTGCCCGGCCGCATCAGCCCGATCGACAGGGCGGCCACCAGCGGCAGGGCGACGGCCAGCATGGCCTGGATCGGCGGATTCCAGGCGATCTGGACGAACAGGGCGCCGAACACCGTGATCCCGCCGGCGATCTGCATGATGAAGATGGCGGCGCCGTCTCCGGTGTTCAGCCGGGTGAAGTCGAAGCCGCAGGCCCCGCACCGCTCGACCACTTTCAGAAACCCCGCGAACAGCGGCGCCCGCGCGCAGTTCGGACAGCGGCAAAGCAGACCGGCGCGGATCGGGTCGATCCGCGCCGGCTGAAGATCAAGCCCTGTGGGGCCGCCCGTCACCCGAAGGTGACGTAGACGAAGGCGAAGAGGAACAGCCAGACGACGTCCACGAAATGCCAGTACCAGGCGGCGGCCTCGAAGCCGAAATGCTTGGCCGGGCTCATCTGGCCGGCCAGCAGGCGCAGCAGGCAGACGATCAGGAAGATGGTGCCGATCAGGACGTGGAAGCCGTGGAAGCCGGTGGCCATGAAGAAGATCGAGCCGTACAGCCCCGAGTTCGCCGCTTCCTCGTTGAAGAACAGGTTCTCGTGGATGATGTGCTGGTACTCGTACGCCTGCACCCCGGTGAACAGGACGCCGAGGGCGACGGTGATGGCCAGGCCGATCTTGGCGGCCTTGCGGTCGCCGACCTGCAGCGCGTGGTGCGCCCAGGTGACGGTCGTGCCCGACAGCAGCAGGATCACCGTGTTCAGCAGCGGCAGCTGCCAGGCGTCCAGGGTCTCGACGCCCTTGGGCGGCCAGGTCGACCAGGCGGCGGCGGTGTCGGCCCAGTTGGCCACTTCCGGAATATGGGCGCGGGCTTCGTTGAAGACCGCCATCTCGAAGAACATCCAGAAGAAGGCGACGAAGAACATCACCTCCGACGCGATGAACAGCATCATGCCGTAACGCAGGCCGATGGAGACGACCGGCGTGTGATCGCCCGCCTTGCTCTCCTTGATCACGTCGGCCCACCAGCCGAACATCGACACCAGCACGCCGGCCAGACCGGCGAAGAACAGGGCGTTGTGACCCTTGGCCAGCAGGGCGACGGCCAGCTGACCGGCGTCATCGCCGACGATGCCCTTCATCCACACCACGGCGCCGACCATCATCACGGTCACGGCGATGGAGGCGACCAGCGGCCAGGGGCTGGGGTTCACCAGGTGGTAGTCGTGATGCGGGGTGGCGTGAGCGTCGGCCATCAGGGTCTCTTGAAGCGGTCGAGATACGTATGGGGCAGGCTATAGCGTCCGCTATCCGGCTGCGCCAGTGGGTTGGGCGCCGTTGGCCGCCAGCTCCGCCGACTTGGTCGGATAGAAGGTGTAGCTGAGGGTGATTTCGTGCACGCCGCGGCTCTCGCGATCCGTGGCCATCTCGGGCGCGACGAAATACTGGACGGGGAATTTCATGGTCTGGCCGGGCTGGATCGTCTGCCCCTCGAAGCAGAAGCACTGCAGCTTCTGGAAATACGGCCCCGCCCGTTCGGGCACCACATTATAGGCCGCCGTGGCGTGGATCGGCTGATCCGAGGTGTTGGTCACGTCGAAATACGCCAGGCCGGTCTCGCCGATTCGCACCCGCTGGGTGACCTGTTCGGCGCGGAAGGTCATCGGCAGGTCGCGCACATTGGTGTCGAACCGGATCAGCACCGTCTCGTCCAGCATCCGGTCCGGCGCCTCTTCGGCCTTTCGCACCGTGCCGTCGAAGCCGGTGACCTGGCAGAACATCCGGTACAGGGGCACCGCCGCGAAGGCCGCGCCGGTCATGCCCATGACAGCCAGGACGCAGACGATGGCGATGGCGTTCCGTGAGAGTTTCATCCGGCGTAGCCCACCGGCTGGCCCTCGGCCGCGGCTTCCTTGCGGGCCTCGATGTTCCGCTTGAGGTTCAGCACCGTCACGCCGAACACCAGCACGATGAAGGCCACCAGGGCGCCGGCGATGGCCCGGTTCCGCTTGTTGCGGGCTTGCAGCTGTTCGGGGGTCAGGCGGGTCATGGTCATTGCAGTCCGGGTATGGCGGCGACGCTCTCGACCAGCAGGGCCGCGAACAGCGCCATCAGATACAGGATGGAGAAGGCGAACAGGTTGCGCGCCGGTTTGGCCTCGACGCGGACATCATACAATGCGGCCTCTCGCCCCACGGCCTCCGCCTTGTCGGG
>NZ_JAKFEB010000195.1:0-11575 GCF_036677305.1 Brevundimonas sp.
GGCGCGGCGAGGGCCGCCAGCGCCGCCTCGAGCACGGCGTCCCGCCCGGCGCGGCGATCTGCAACCGTCACATCGGGGATCACGCCGCGCTTCTCCAGCCGCACGCCGCCCGAGGTGACGAAATCGGCGCGGCTGAGCGTCAACCGGCCTCCGTCGGGCAGGCGCGTCTCCTGCGAGATGAGCACGGCCCCGGCGGTGGGCGCGCCCACCACGACGGCGCGGCGGGCCTCCTGCAGGGCCGCAGGGGTCAGTTCGGCGGCGCTGCGGCTTTGGTCATCGACCAGCACGGCCACATCGTTGGCGACAGGCGCGGTCAGGGAGCCGCATCCGCCGGCCGTCTTCAGCTCTATCCGCCGCCCGTTGCGCGAGGTGCGCGTCGCCCAGGCCCGGTTGGCGGGCAGGAAGCAGCTCAGCACCGCATCGGCCTCCATGAGCCTGCCGCCGGGATTCCCCCGCAGGTCCAGCACCACGTCGGTGTCCGGCGTCACGTCCGCCAGCTGTTCGCCCATCCAGCGGCCCAGGCCCTGTTCGAACCCCTCGACGCGCAGGACCAGCACATTGGGGCGGGTGCGGTCGGCGACGAAGGCGGGGCGCGGCTCCATGATGCGGGGGTTCAGAACCGTCGGACGCGGCGCGCCCTCGGCGTCGATCATGGCGAGAACAAGCGGCTGACCCTCGACCACGTCCTGATCGGGCGTCCAGCCCGAGGTCCCGTCGGCGACCAGCCGCCAGCCGACGCCGACCCCCGCCTCCGCCGCCGGCGAGCCCTCGCGGACCTGTTCCACCACATAGATGTCCTCGTCGTCCTGGTCGGGGCGCAAGGACAGGCCGACGGCGGCGCGGCGCTGCCGCAGCTGGTCCTGGCGGCGCGCGACAGCAGGCGGCGCGGCGCCGGCGTGGTCGTCGTCGAGCAGGTTCAGCATCTCGCGCAGCGAACGGTACAGGCTCCGGTCGTCCGGGGCGGCCAGGGCTGCGGGCCGCCAGGTTCGCCGGGCCTCGTTCCAGTCCACGCCGTGCAGCTGCGGGTCGTAGTATTCGCGGCGAACCTCGTTCCAGACGTGGTCGAAGACCCGCTGGTTCATCCGGGCGCGGTTTCTGTCCGGTGCGGCCGGAGCGACCGCCTGCGGGGCCGCAGCGGCCGACGCGGCGACGGGATCGCCCGCAAATGACGGAGCCGCGACGAGCGCAAGGCTCATCGCGGCTGACACGGCCAGTCGTTCAAACAGGCGACGGAAGATCATGACGCCATTAGAGGGCGCTTCCGATGACTTTCAAATCACGAAGTCGCTGGACGGATCAGTCTTCACCGTCCTGTTGCGTCTCGATCCGGTGGGTGAAGACCTGTACGTCATGGCCCTTCCCCCGTTCGCCCTCTTCGATGAAGCCCGAATGATCGGCGTCCATGCGGGTGAAGGCTTCGCGCAGGGGTCCGGTGAACTCGGCCTCGCTTATGCGGCCGTCGTTGTCGGCGTCCATCCTGTGCTCGCCGTCCGGACCGCCGAGCAGGCGGACCGTGACATTGTGTTCGCCCGGGCCGCCCGCGCCGCGCGGCAGGTGAATGATGCGGGGCCCGCCCTCGCCGTCGGGCCCGCGGATCAGGATCTCATGCTCGCCGGTCGCGCCGCCTTCGCCGCGGCCCGTGAAGACCATGGTGCGAACCTCGGTTTCCATATGTTCGGCGGGAGCGCCGGAACGGCTGAGCTCGAAGTGACGTACGCCCGGGCCGCCTTCGCCGCCGGGCCCGCGCATGAACATGTGGGCGCCCGGACCATGGCCCGCCGACATTTCCTCAGTCGAAAGGCGGCCATCGCCGTCCTTGTCCATCCGGGCGAAATGGTCGTTCATCGGCGCGGAGAACTCTTCGCGCGAGACCTGACCGTCGCCGTCCTTGTCCAGCGCGCCGGGGCCGTCGCCCAGCATCATGAAGCGGGTGTGCACCTCGGGAGGGGCCGGAGGCGCCGGCGGGGCCGGAGGATCCTGCATCAGGACGGCGGACAGGGCGATCAGGGTCAGCATGGGCGTTGGTTCCCGTTGTGGAGCGACGCTGTTCGACCACGCCGCTCTTTCGCCTGTGTTTCAGGTTGTCCGGGAAATGTTTCAACGCTGAAATGACGGCGAGCGTCCGGTTCGCCACAATGAGCGTCATGCAAGTCGAGGCCGTTCCCCGCATTCTCGTCGTCGATGACGATCCCGGCATCCGCGAGGTGCTGTGCGACTACCTGAACCAGCACGGCTATGAAGCGACCGGCGCCGCCTCGGCCGCCGAGATGGACCGCGCCGTCGCGCGCCGGACGCCGGACCTGATCGTGCTGGACCTGATGATGCCGGGCGAGGACGGGTTGTCGGTCTGCCGCCGCCTGTCGGGCAAGGGCGGGCCGCCGATCGTGATGCTGTCGGCCATGGGCGAGGATACGGACCGGATCATCGGGCTGGAGCTCGGGGCGGACGACTATCTGGCCAAGCCCTGCAATCCCCGTGAACTGCTGGCCCGGGTGCGGGCCGTGTTGCGACGACCGCGCGACGACGCAGCTTCCGACGGGCCGGCGCTGACCTTCGCGGGCTGGCGCCTGGACCTGTTGCGCCGGGAACTGACGCGGCCGGACGGTCGCGCGGTCTCCCTGTCGGCCGGAGAGTTCGCCCTGCTGCGCGCCTTCGCCGAACGGCCGGGTCGCGTTCTGACCCGCGATCAGCTGCTGGAGCGCGCGCGGGGGGCGGACGCCGACGTGTTCGACAGGGCCATGGACGTGCAGATCAGCCGGCTGCGGAAGAAGCTGGACGACGGATCGGGGCTGGAGATGATCCAGACCCTGCGCGGCGAGGGATATATGTTCGACGTCAGGGTCGAACGTCACGCCGGCGCGCGAGGGGCCGCGTGAGGCGTCCGTCGTCCTTTCCTGTTCTGGTTCAGGTTGCGGCGCTGGCCGTGCTGGCCGTGATCATGTCCCAGGCGGTCGCCTTCGGGGTTGTGGTGCTGGCGCCCGAGCCCAGGCCCGCCGGGTTCAGCATCGAGGCGGCCGCCAACGCCCTGAGGGGCGAACCGGCGGAAACGTCGGACGGACGCACGCTGCGGCGACGGCTGACGGACCGTCCGACTTCCCTTGGCGAGGACGACCGGATCGACCCCATGGCCATGGCGATCACCGCGGGCCTCGCCCAGCGCCTGGGAGTCGAGCCGGAGACCGTGCGCGTCCGCGTGGAACACGACCGGCCGAGGAAGCGGCGCGCCGGCCCTTCAGACGTCGCCGTGCGCGACCATCTCAATTTCGTCTTCGTGGAGAGCCAGGGTCGCGCGCCCCGCCCGTCCGCCCCCTCGCCGCCATCTCCGCGCGCCGCGCCCCCGCCGCCGGCGCCCCCGCCTCCGCCCGCCCCGGAGGAGGTCACCGTGATGCGACAGGGAGAAGAAATCCGGGCCCGTCTGAACATGCGTCACGTCATGCCGCGCGGCTCGGGCGGAGCCTTCATCGTCGATCGGGAGACCCGCCAGTTCACGGTTCTGGCCGACCGGCTGACGTTCGCTCCCTTCGCCGCCTCCGTCCTTCAGCCCGATGGACGCTGGGCCACGGTCGAGCCGCCGCGCGGCCTGCTGTCGCCCTGGCAGCAGAGGGTGTTGCTGGCCCTGGCCATTTCCCTGCTGCTGCTGGCGCCGCTGGTGTGGTTCATGGCGCGGCGCCTGACCCGGCCGATCCGCGTCTTCGCCGACGCCGCTGAACGGCTGGGCGCGGACCCGGACGCCGAGCCGCTGACGCCGTCCGGCCCCAGCGAGGTGCGCACCGCCATCCAGGCCTTCAACGACATGCAGGCCTCCCTGCGCGACCATATGCGCCGCCGCACCCAGACCGTCGCCGCCATCGCCCATGATCTGCGCACGCCCCTGACCCGGCTGCGCTTCCGGGCCGAACAGGCGCCCGAAGCGGTGCGGGATCGCATGGCGGCCGACATCGAGGAGATGGACGCCCTGATCGCCCAGGCCATGGCCTATGTGCGCGGCGAGACAACCCCCGAGCGGCGCGAGCGGTTCGATCTGGCGGGTCTGGCCGAGGATTGCGCCGCCGGCTTCTCGGAAACCGGCGCGGCCGTGACGTTCGCCAACGGGGATGCCCTCCCCGTCGAGGCCGATCCCGCCGCCCTGCGCCGCGCCCTCGCCAATCTCATCGCCAATGCGGTGAAATTCGGCGATGCGGCCCGGGTCCGGGCGCTGGCCGAAAACGAACGCGCGGTCATCGTCATCGAAGACGACGGCCCCGGCCTGGCCGAGGCCGAGCTCGAGACGGTGTTCGAGCCCTTCCACCGGGCCGAACGCTCGCGGAGCCGCGAAACCGGTGGAGCCGGACTGGGCCTGACCGTCGCCCGGCAGGCGGCGCGGGCGTTCGGCGGCGACGTGACCCTGACCAACCGGCCCGGCGGCGGTCTGACCGCGCGGCTGAGCCTGCCCCTTGTCCCTCGTGCGATGGAGACGCCCTGATGCGCGCCCTGCTTTTCGCCGCCGCCCTGATGGCGGCCGTCCCGGCCTTCGCCCAGACGCCGGCCTCGGCGCCCGCGCCCCGCGAGACGGTCGAGGCCGTCGCCGGCCGCATTCGCGACCTGTATTTCGACCCGGCCGCCGGCGACCGTATCGCCGACGGGCTGGAGGCGGAGAGCGCCGCCGGAACCTTCGACAGCCTGACCGATCCGCGCGACCTGGCCGCCGCGCTGAGCCGGCGGTTGCGGCCGCTGGATGCGCATTTCAGCGTCGCCTGGGACCCGAACGCGCCGACGGGGCAAGGGCCCGCCGTTCGAGCCGCGGGCCCGCCCGCGGCCGCCACGGCGACCGGCGAACCCGTGCGGCGCGTCGCACGACCGGCCAATCCGATGGAGGCGCGCGGCCACTACGGCTTCCGCAAGGTCGAGATCCTGGCCGGCAACGTCGGCTATATCGACCTGCGCCAGTTCTCGAACATCGACTTTGAAAACCCGGCCGATCCGGCCCGGCGCGCGGCCGATGCGGCCCTGAACTTCGTCGCCGACGCCGACGCGGTGATCTTCGATCTGCGAGACAACGGCGGCGGCGCGCCCTCGATGGTCGGCTATCTGACCAGCGCCTTCACCCCGGCCAACGCGCCGATCTACAACATCTTCCACAGCCGCGAGGGCACCGAGAGCGAGGCCCCGGCGATCTTCTATCCGAACCCCCGGCTGGAGGTTCCGGTCTATATTCTGATCAGCGGCCGCACCGGCTCGGCGGGCGAAGCCTTCCCCTACACCCTGCAGGGCGCGCGCCGCGCCACCATCGTCGGCGAGGCCTCGGGCGGAGCGGCCAATCCCGGCGGCATGGTCCCGGTCGGCGGCGGCTTCGCGGTCTTCATCTCGCAGGGCTCGCCGAAGAACCCGAACACCGGCGGCAACTGGGAGGGGACGGGCGTGCTGCCGGACGTCGCCGTGCCGTGGGATCAGGCCCTGGCGCGCGCCCACACGCTGGCGCTCGAGGCCATTGTGGCGGGCGACAGCGGCCGCACCGACGCCGTCTGGACGCTGCAGGCGCTCAACTCGACGACGGCGGCGGGCGATCTGGCGCCCTATGCCGGCCTCTATGGCGAGCAGACGGTGTCGGTCGTCGGTGACAGGCTGCAGGTCGCGCGCGGCCGCCGCCCTCCGGTGCTTCTGGCCCGGCTGGACGGCGATCTGTTCACCGTCGTCGGCGATCCGGGCCGCCGCGTGCAGTTCTCGCGGGACGGGACGGGGCGGGTGGCGACCATGGACTCGCTGAACGTCGGCGGCCCGGGACCGCGCGCGCGCCGGACGGATTGACGCAGCGTTACAGTTGATCACGCCTTGTTACGGGCGCGGGGTTGATCCTCGCGCCCGCCGGTTCCATTGAAGCGCCGACAACCAGCCCTTCTCCGGAGACCGCCCCATGACCGTCCGCGTCGCCATCAATGGTTTCGGCCGCATCGGCCGCCTCGTCCTGCGCTCGATCGTCGAGCATGGCCGTCGCGATATCGAGGTGGTGGCGATCAACGATCTGGGCCCGGTGGCCACCAACGCCCACCTGTTGAAATACGACTCGGTCCATGGCCGCTTCCCCGGCACGGTCGAGTTCGGCGACGACTGGATCGACGTGGGTCTGGGCAAGATCAAGGTCACGGCCGAGCGCGATCCGTCCAAGCTTCCGCACAAGGAGCTGAACGTCGACATCGCCTTTGAATGCACCGGCCTGTTCACGACGAAGGAAAAGGCCTCGGCCCACCTGACCGCCGGCGCGAAACGCGTGCTGGTCTCGGCGCCCTGCGACGGCGCCGACAAGACCATCGTCTACAAGGTCAACCATGAGACCCTGACCGCCGACGACATCATCGTCTCGAACGGCTCGTGCACGACCAACGCCCTGGCGCCCGTCGCCAAGGTGCTGAACGACCTGTTCGGCATCGAGCGCGGCTATATGACGACCATCCACGCCTACACCGGCGACCAGCCGACCCTGGATACGATGCACAAGGATCTGTACCGGGGCCGCGCCGCCGCCCTGTCGATGATCCCGACCTCGACCGGCGCCGCCAAGGCCCTGGGCCTGGTCCTGCCGGAGCTGAAGGGCAAGCTGGACGGCTCGTCGATCCGCGTCCCCACCCCGAACGTGTCGGTCGTCGACCTGAAGGTCGTCGCCGGCCGCGAGGTCACCGTGGAAGAGATCAACGCCGCCATCCAGGCCGCGGCCAACGGCCCGATGAAGGGCGTGCTGGCGGTGACCGACGAGGCGCTGGTCTCGACCGACCTGAACCACATCGCCGCCTCGTCCACCGCCGCCCTGCCCCAGACCCAGGTCGTCGACGGCAAACTGGCCCGCGTCCTGACCTGGTATGACAACGAGTGGGGCTTCGCGACGCGGATGTCCGACACGGCGCTGGTGATGAGCAAGCTGATCTGATGCGTATTGCGGCGGCTGTCCTGCTCGGTTTCGCGCTGGTCGGTTGCCGCGCCGAGCCTACAAAGGCGCAACAGTCGTCGCCTAGCGTCACTCTGACCAACCTTTCAGGTGCGCCAGTGCCGTCATTTGACGGCCGATTGGTCATTGGAGACGGCCTGAGCGTTTTCGGCTTGGTGGCGCGCGGTGTGCATGAAACGGACCCCGGCATTGTCGTCGTCGAGATGCTGGACTCCCAGACCTCGAGCCAGATGCGCATCCGGGACGCCAAGATCGACGCGATGTCGTTCATCTATGAGGTTGACTGCGCAAGCCTGCGCTACCGGCTGGCGGGGCAGACGATGTACGAGCGGTCAGGCCAGCCGATTGCGCGAACCCATATCGATAACGTGATGATCGAGGAACTCCTGGCTCCCCTGCAAGCCGCTTGCGGGGGGGAGCTCACGTCCGATTGGAAGTGGGGTACGGAATTCACATCCATGGAGGGCTTCCTTTCGGCCGCCGATCCAATCCTCGAACCTCGTCGCACAGCCCTGCCTACGGTGACCATCACCTCGACACCGCGCGCCCAAGACTAAGTCCCCCCTCTTCTTCAGATCTCGCATCTCAGAGCCGACATGACCTTCCGCACCCTTGACGACGCCCGTGATCTCGCCGGCAAGACCGCGCTCGTCCGCGTGGACTTCAACGTGCCGATGGAGGACGGGCGGGTCACCGACGACACCCGGCTGCGCGTCGCCCTGCCGACGATCAACAGGCTGCGTGAGGCCGGGGCGAAGGTGGCCCTGCTGGCGCATTTCGACCGGCCGAAGGGCAAGGTCGTTCCCTCGATGAGCCTGAGGTACATCGTCGACGAGCTGTGCGAGGTTCTGGCCGCGCCGGTTCAGTTCGCCGAGGACTGCGTCGGCGACGCGGCCCGCGCGGCGCTGGCGGAACTGCCGCTGGGCGGCGTGGTCCTGCTGGAAAACGTCCGCTTCCACGCGGGCGAAGAGGCCAACGATCCGGCCTTCGCGGCCCAGCTGGCCGAACTCGGCGACGTCTACGTCAATGACGCCTTCTCCGCCGCCCACCGCGCCCATGCCTCGACCGAGGGACTGGCCCGCCTGCTGCCGGCCTATGCGGGCGAGTCGATGCGGCGCGAACTCGACGCCCTCGACGCCGCGCTGGGCAAGCCGCAGAAGCCGGTCATCGGCATCGTCGGCGGGGCCAAGGTCTCGACCAAGCTGGACCTGCTGAAGAACCTCGTCAGCCAGCTGGATCGGCTGGCTATCGGCGGCGGCATGGCCAACACCTTCCTGTTCGCCCAGGGGATCGATATCGGCGGCTCGCTGGCCGAGAAGGACATGGCCGACACGGCCCGCGCCATCATGGCCGAGGCGAAGACGCAGGGCTGCGAACTGCTGCTGCCTGTCGACATGGTCGTGGCGACCGAGGTCAGGCCCGGCGTCGCCGCGCGCACGGTCCGCGCCGGAGACGCCCTGTCCGGGGACGACAAGATCCTGGACGCCGGTCCCGAGACGGTCGCCCGCCTGGCTGCCGCCATGGACGCGTCGAAGACCCTGATCTGGAACGGGCCGCTGGGCGTGTTCGAGGTTCCGCCGTTCGACGCCGCGACGGTCGCAGCGGCGACGCATGCGGCGGACCTGACAAGGGCCGGAAAACTGGTCGCGGTGGCCGGTGGCGGAGACACCGTCTCCGCCCTGAATCACGCCGGGGTCAGCGACGACATGACTTTCGTCTCCACCGCCGGCGGCGCCTTCCTTGAATGGATGGAAGGAAAGCCCCTGCCCGGAGTTGAGGCGCTCCGGACCCAGTGACCGCGACGCAACGCCGCTGAGCTCCCGCCATTCTGATTGTAACAATGCGTGACTTGGCCGCCTGCGGGCGGTAGACCACGGCAAAACTTACGGGCTCAGGAGACATCCCATGGCGCGCATCACGCTGCGACAGCTTCTCGATCACGCGGCCGAGAACGGCTACGGCCTGCCGGCCTACAATATCAACAACATGGAGCAGGGGCTGGCGATCATGGAGGCGGCGGAAGCCGTCAACGCGCCGGTGATCATCCAGGCCAGCCGCGGGGCCCGCAGCTACGCCAACGACATCGTCCTGGCCAAGCTGATCGACGCCCTGGCCGAGCTGTATCCGCACATCCCGGTCTGCATGCACCAGGACCACGGCAACGGCCCGGCGACCTGCGCCACCGCCATCCAGTATGGTTTCACCTCGGTGATGATGGACGGCTCGCTGGAAGAGGACGCCAAGACGCCCGCGAGCTACGAATACAACGTCGACGTCACCCGCCGCGTGGTCCAGATGGCGCACAGCTGCGGCGTCTCGGTCGAGGGCGAACTGGGCGTTCTGGGTTCGCTGGAAACCGGCATGGGCGAGGCCGAGGACGGCCACGGCTTCGAGGGCAAGCTGGACCACTCGGCCCTGCTGACCGATCCGGACCAGGCCGTGGACTTCGTGCGCGAGACCCAGGTCGACGCCCTTGCCATCGCCATGGGCACCAGCCACGGCGCCTACAAATTCAGCCGCCAGCCGGACGGCGAAGTGCTGGCCATGAACGTGATCGAGGAAATCCACCGCCGCCTGCCGGACACCCATCTGGTCATGCACGGCTCGTCCAGCGTGCCGCAGGACCTGCAGGACATCATCAACGCCTACGGCGGCCAGATGCCCCAGACATGGGGCGTGCCGGTCGAGGAGATCCAGCGCGGCATCAAGCACGGCGTGCGCAAGATCAACATCGACACCGACAACCGCATGGCCATGACCGGCGCAGTCCGCAAATTGCTGGCGGAGAAGCCGGGCGAGTTCGATCCGCGCGCCTGGATGAAGCCCGCCAAGGAGGCGATGCGCAAGCTGTGCCAGGAGCGCTTCGTCCAGTTCGGCTGCGAGGGCCAGGCCTCGAAGATCCGCCCGCTGTCGACCGCCCAGATGGCCCAGCGCTACGCCAAGGGCGAACTGAACCCGCATTTCGGGTCGGCGCCCTCCAAAGCCGCCTGACCCGAAGGACGGCGGCTGGACTCACCAGTCGCCGTACTGTCGGCGGAACCGCCAGCGGACGTCCCGCACATCGCGTTCGGCGTCGTCGATCGCATCTTGCGCACGCCGCCATTCGCGCTCGGTGTCCGCACGCTCCCGGCGGATTTCCTGGATGCGGTTGCGGATCGCCTCGCGCTGCTGGTCGGTCAGCCCCTCAGCACGGGCCTCGGCCTGTTTGGCGACGATCTTCTCGTCCAGTTCTTCCAGCCGGTTCCCGTGGGAATCGACAAGGCTGCGGGCGCTGACCAGCGCCTGATCCACCTGGTAGACGATCTGGCCGTCCTGATAGGCGGGCATGAAATCCGCTTCCAGATAGGCGGGGCAGACGCCGGCGTAGGTTGACCCCGTCCGCCCTGCCCGGAAACCTCTGTCCGGCGTGCAATACTGGGCGAGGCCCTGTTCCCTGCCCGCTCCGTAGGCGGCGGCGTCAGGCGTGACCCCATGCTCGGCGCAGGCCTCGGCATGGTCGTTGAGACGGCTCATGGTCAGGCCCTCGACGCCGTCGGCGTAGCCCTGACCTGACCAGTCGCCGGCCTGGCATTGCTCGGCGCTCATGGTCGCACAGCTGCCCAGCAGCATGACCGCGCCGCCCGCGGCCGCCGCAAGAATCCAGACTCGCATGGACTTCCACCCCGTTTGTAAACCCAAGCTTAACCATAAACTCACCGCCCGTCGTTCGCCAAGCCGCGACTTGTGTGTCCTGCGGCCCGCCGTGCTAGATCGGCGGCCGCCCGGCCTTCCGGGGCGGTGGAGCGCCCCGTGTCCGACGAACCCCTGCTGTCCGAAGACCTTCTCGCCGACGATGACGGCGCGGCCATCCTTGAAGCGCGCCTCGAGAAGGGCGGCGTCCGGCTCGACAAGGCCCTGACCGACATCTTCCCGACCCTGTCGCGCGCACGGCTGCAAGCCCTGCTGGCCGAGGGCGTCGTGACCCGCGACGGCGTCCCCGTGTCCGTGGCGTCGGGCAAGGCCCAGCCCGGCCTCTACGCGGTCGCCCTGCCCGCCGTCGTGTCCGCTATTCCGCAACCGGAAGCGATCCCCCTGACAGTGCTTTACGAGGACGCTCATCTGATCGTCGTCGACAAGGCCGCCGGGATGGCGGTGCATCCGGCGCCTGGCAGCGAGACCGGCACCCTGGTCAACGCCCTGCTGCACCATTGCGCGAGCTCCCTGTCCGGCATCGGCGGGGTGGCGCGGCCCGGGATCGTTCACCGGCTGGACAAGCATACGTCCGGCGTGATGGTCGCCGCCAAGTCCGACGCCGCCCACGCCGGGCTGTCGGCCCTGTTCGCGGCCCACGACATCGAACGCACCTACATCGCCCTGACGCGCGGCACGCTGCGTCCCGAGCATGGGCGCATCATCTCGAATCTCGGCCGCTCGACCGGGGACCGGAAGAAGATGGCGGTGCTCAACAGCGGGGGCCGCGAAGCGATCACGGACTATGCGGTTGAACGGGTCTTCGGCGCCTCCCCTCAGAAAGGGTCGAGGCAGGCCACTCCCCCCATGGCCTCGCGCATCGCCTGCACCCTCCATACCGGACGCACCCACCAGATCCGGGTGCATATGGCCTCGAAGGGCGCGCCCCTGCTGGGCGACCCGGTCTATGGCACGGGCAGCCCCGCCAAC
>NZ_JAKFEB010000196.1:0-2899 GCF_036677305.1 Brevundimonas sp.
CCCGTCCTGGACGGGCTCAAGCGCCTGTTCGATCGCGCCCAGCAGGTCTTCGAGAACGATGGGCTTGGCGACGATCGGCGTCATGCCCGCCTGCCGGTATTCCTCGATCTGGTGCGTCATCACATTGGCGGTCAGGCCGATGATGGGGACCGGGCGGCGGCTGCTCGCGGCCTCCAGCCTGCGGATTTCGCGCGTGGCTTCGGGTCCGTCCATGACCGGCATCTGCACGTCCATCAGGATCAGGTCCCAGTCGCCCTCCCGCCAGGCCTCCACCGCCAGCGCGCCGTTCTCGACCACGTGCGGCGCGATTCCGACCTGACCCAGAAGCATGGCCAGGACCTGCCGGTTGACCGGATGATCCTCGGCCGCCAGCACGCGGATTTTCCGGTCGTGCGCGGGCCCGGCAGGCGCCTCCGACGATGCGGCGGCCGCCTCCTGTGCTGCGACCTGTGCGATCGGCAGGCGCAGACAGAAGGCCAGGCCATGCGGCTGCACATGTTCCGCATGGATGACGCCGCCCATCATCCCGGCCAGTTCGCCGCAGATCGACAGGCCCAGACCCGTGCCGCCGTACCGGCGGGTGGTCGAGGCGTCGGCCTGGACGAATTTCTCGAACAGCCGGGGCAGTTGTTCGGGCGTCACACCCGGCCCGGTGTCCCTCACCCGGATGACGAGGTCGCCGTCGTCCCGCGAGACGATCACGGCGATCTCGCCCTGCTCGGTGAATTTCACCGCATTGGAGAGAAGGTTGGCGAGGATCTGGCCCAGCCGCGCCGCGTCGCCGCGCCAGCGTCCGGCGGCCTCCGGCTCGATCGTCGCCGTCAGCTTCAGTCCCTTGCTCTCGGCGACAGGGCGGAAGATCGCCTGCGAACGCTCGATCAGGGCGTCCAGATCGAAAACGGCCGATTCCAGCTCGACCTTGCCCGCCTCGATCTTGGCCAGATCCAGCACGTCGCTGAGAATCCTCAGCAGGGCCTGCCCGGACTCGGTCACGACCCCCAGACGTTCGCGCTGCCGGTCCGACAACTCGTCCGCAGCCATGATCTGGGCCATGCCGAGCACCCCGTTCAGCGGGGTGCGGATTTCATGGCTCATGGTGGCGAGGAAATTGCTCTTGGCCTTGTTCGCCTCCTCCGCCTGCAACTGTGCGGCCTCCATGGCCTGGAAGGTGCGGGACAGGCGGAGCCAGGCGGTCAGGCCCGCCCAGACCAGCAGGGCGGTGGCGATCATGAACTGCGCTGTCTGCACCAGCGACAGCCCCTGCCCCAGGGCCCCCATGGGCAACAGGGCGGCGTAGAACAGCTGCGGCGTCACCGCCGCCAGCATCATCCGCTTCGAACCCGGGCTGACGGTGACGCCGTTCAGAATGGCGCCGCCCAGCAACAGGACGCCGCAAGCCAGGCCCATCACGGACCCCGAGAGAATCTGCACCGCCCCGAACAGGCCGAACAGCAGGTTGTTGACGAACAGCAGCGCCACCGCGGCATGGGAATAGCGTTCCTCGCTGAGCCGTTCGGCCCATGCCCCTCCGGGCTGGAAGCGCGCTTCGAACGCCTGCATCAGGCCATAGGCGATGGCCCAGATCACGGCGAAGGTCGCCCCGGTCAGCGGAAAGAAGATCAGGGCCGCGGCCATGCCGATGCCGACCCGCGTGCGCCACTGGCCCGCGCGATTGGTCATCGCCTGTCTGATGTGTCGCCTCTGCTCCGGCGCCATTCCTGTTCCCTCGGGCGCCACAGAGAGCCTGCCCAAGGTTCCGATAGCGTTAAGCCGCCGGCCTGGCGTCAGGCTGCGACCTTGCGGCGCAGGCGGGCGATCCTGCGCAGTCGGCGCCAGAACCGGCCGCGCTCGGGCTCGGGATAGGGCTGAAGATTCTCGACGAACTCTTCCGCCGAGGCGCGCCAGCTGAATTTCTCGGCATAGGTCCGGACCGCGCCGCGGTCGCACTCCAGCGCCTTCAGGCAGGCCGTGCGCAGGTCCTCGTCGATGGCCCCCGCATTCGAGCCCGGAATGATGTCGATCGGCCCGTGCGCCGGATAGGCGGCGACCGGCGTGCCGGTGGCCATGGCCTCCAGGATCACCAGGCCAAAGGTGTCGGTCCAGCTGGGGAAGACGAACACGTCGGCGTCGCGGAAACAGCGCGCCAGCTCCTCGCCGAAGCGGGCGCCGAGGAATTTGGCGTCCGGATATTTCAGTTCCAGCTCGGCCCGCGCCGGTCCGTCGCCGACGACGATCTTGGTCCCCGGCAGGTCGGTCTCGAGGAAGGCCTCGATGTTCTTCTCGACCGCCACGCGGCCGACGTTGAGGAAGAAGGGCCGGGGCCAGCTCTCGCCGCCCAGTTCGTCATAGATGCGCGGCAGGTCGGGGTTGAACTGTTCGGTGTCCACGCCCCGCGTCCAGGGCGAGACGTTGCGGAAGCCGTGCGCCACCAGTTCGTCGCGCAGCGTCGGCGTGGCCACCATCAGCCGGCCCGACGGCTTGTGGAACCATTTCATATAGGCGTAGCCGACCTGCACCGGGATCGGGAACCGGGCCGAGACGTATTCCGGGAATTTGGTGTGATAGCTGGTCGTGAACGGCAGCTTCCATTCCACGCAGATGCGCCGCGTGGCGATGCCGATGGGGCCTTCGGTGGCGATGTGGACCGCCTCGGGTTCGAAGGCGCGCAGGCGTTCGCGAATCTCTTCCTCGGCCCCCAGCGCCAGCCGGATCTCCGGATAGGTGGGGCAGGGGATGGTCTTGAACTGGCTGGGCTCGATGACGTCGACCTCGTGCCCCATGCCCCGGCATTCCGCCACGGTGCGGGTCAGGGTGCGGACGACGCCGTTGACCTGGGGCTCCCAGGCGTCGGTGGCCAGAACGATGCGCATATGGGCCGGAAGGCTCCGCCGTTGATCGG
>NZ_JAKFEB010000197.1:0-4975 GCF_036677305.1 Brevundimonas sp.
CGCGCATTGGTCCGCGCCCGGGTGATGCAGGCGGTGATCGACGAGGAATTGTCCGGCGCGAAGGCCAGATATTCCCGCACCGACTTCTCGGTCGGCGACCGGCCCAGCGCCTTGGGCGCCCCGGCCGAGGCCAGCGCGCTGGCCCATACGGTTTCGGCGTCGCCGTCGCCGCGCGTCGGGATGGCGGCCAGCCTCAGCGTGGCCTCAAGAATGCGCGCGAGAAAATCCGCCCGCTCGATATAGCGGCCGGTCCAGTACAGGCTGTCTGCGGTTCTCGAGAGCATCAGACGTCCAGCACCCAGGTGTCCTTGGTTCCGCCGCCCTGGCTGGAGTTGACCACCAGCGAACCCGGCTTGAGCGCCACCCGGGTCAGCCCGCCGGGCGCCACCTTCACGCCATCGGGACTGCTCAGCACGAACGGCCGCAGGTCGACGTGCCGCCCGTGCAGTTCGCCCTTGTCCAGCGTCGGCGCCGTCGACAGGGCCAGCGTCGGCTGGGCGATGAAGTCGTCGGGGTCGTTGATCAGCTTCTTGCGGAAGGCCTCCAGCTCGGTCTTCGACGCCGCCGGTCCGACCAGCATGCCGTAGCCGCCCGAGCCCCCGACCTCCTTGACCACCAGCTGATCCAGCTTCGACAGCACCTCCTTCAGCGCCTCCGGCTCGCGGCAGCGCCAGGTCGGGACGTTCTTCAGGATCGGCTCTTCGCCCGTGAAGAAGCGGATGATCTCGGGGATGTAGGTATAGACGGCCTTGTCGTCCGCCACGCCGGTGCCCACGGCGTTGGCCAGGGTCACCGTCCCCTCCTGATAGGCCGTCATCAGCCCCGGCACGCCCAGCGCCGAATCCGGCCGGAACGTCAGCGGATCCAGGAAGTCGTCGTCGATGCGGCGATAGACGACGTCCACCTGCTGCCGCCCCTGCGTCGTGCGCATGAAGACCTTGCCGTCGTCGACGAACAGGTCGCGCCCCTCGACCAGATCGACCCCCAGCTTGTCGGCCAGGAAGCTGTGTTCGTAGTAGGCCGAGTTGAACGGCCCGGGCGTCAGCACCACGATCGTCGGATCGGCCCCCGCCGCCTCTGGCGCGCAGGCCCGCAAGCTGGCCAGCAGCATGTCCGTATAGGTCTCGACCGGCCGCACCGGATAGTCGGCGAACAGGTCGGGGAACAACCGCATCATCATCTCGCGGTTCTCCAGCATGTAGCTGACCCCCGACGGCGTGCGGCAGTTGTCCTCCAGCACGTAGAACCCGTCCTCGCCCGTCCGCACCAGATCGACGCCGGCGATATGCACCCACACCCCGCGCGGCGGTCGGCGGCCCTGCATCTCGGGCACATAGTGAGGATTGGTCAGGACCAGTTCGGGCGGCAGGACGCCCGCCTTCAGGCACTCCTGCGGGCCGTAGACATCAGCGAGGAACAGGTTCATCGCCGTGACCCGCTGGATCAGACCGGCCTCCAGCCCCGCCCACTCTGACGCGCCGATGATGCGCGGCACCACGTCGAACGGGATCAGCCGCTCGCTCGACTCCGCGTCGCCATAGACGGCGAAGGTGATCCCCATGCGGCGGAAGAACAGCTCGGCCTGCCGCGACCGCGCCTGCAGCAGGCCGTCGGGCGCATCCGCCAGCCACCGGGCGAGCCCGCGGTAGCTGTCGCGGACATCCGTCCCGTCACCTGACATCTCGTCGAAGGCCATGCCGCTCCCGCTGCTTTCAAATTTCAGCGTGGCCCCACAAGCGTCGCTGAAGCAACAGGAATGTTGCGGCGCGGCAAGCGTTCCGTCGCTACGGAGCGGCCGTCCGCGGCGGCGCGTTCTTCACATACTGATCCAGCCAGCGGGTCATCTCCCACAGGGTGTGGCCGACGGATTCCCGCGCGCGATAGCCATGCGCCTCCAGCGGCAGAACGACATAACGCACCGTCGCCCCCTGCCCCTTCAGAGCCGCATAGAACCGCTCGGACTGGATCGGGAAGGTGCCCGAATTGTCGTCCGCCTCGCCGTGGATCAGCAGGATCGGCTCGTTGACCTTGTTGGCGTAGGTGAAGGGCGACATCTCCGTATAGGTGTCGCCGGCCTCCCAGTAGGTGCGCTGCTCGGCCTGGAAGCCGAAGGGCGTCAGGGTCCGGTTATAGGCGCCCGACCGGGCGATGCCGGTGCGGAACAGGTCGGTGTGCGCCAGCAGGTTGGCGGTCATGAAGGCGCCGTAGCTGTGCCCGCCCACCGCGATCCGGTCGCGGTCCGCCACGCCCATGCCGACCACCGCCTCGACCGCCGCCTCGGCGCTGGCCTTCAGCTGCTCGATATAGGTGTCGTTGGGTTCGGCCCCGTTGACGCCGACGATCGGCATCGAGGGGTCGTCCAGCACGGCGTATCCCTGCGTCAGCAGGAACAGATGGCTGATCCCGCCCGGACGGGTGAAGCGGTTGGCGGTGTCGACCACCTGCCCCGCCACGGCCGCGTCGGTGAACTCGGCCGGATAGGCCCACATGACCAGCGGCAACGGACCGTCGCGGTCCTTGTCGTAGCCCGCGGGCAGGTACAGCGTCCCGGACAGGGCCACGCCGTCGGCGCGCGTATAGCTGATCGTCTGCTTGCTGACCCCGGCCAGCTGCGGCGCCGGGTCGGGGAAGCTGGTCAGGGCGGTCGGATCGCCCGCCGTCAGGTCGCGCACGAACAGGTTGGGCGGATCGTTGCGCGTCTCGCGCCGGGTCACGACCCGGCGGCCCTCCTCGTCGAGGAAGCCGACGACGGTCTCATAGTCGCCGCTGGCCGAGGTCCACAGCCGCTCGGACCGGCCGTCGGCGAGGTCCATGGCGGCGAGGAAGGGATATTCGCCCTCGCGCGTCGCGCCGGGTCCGGTCATCAGCACCCGGCCGTCCCGCGCGAAGCGGATGACGGGGAAGCCGTTGTCGTTGGGCTCGGTCACCGGGAAGCCGGGGTCGTTGTACCGGTCCTGATAGTTGCGCTCCAGCAGGACGCGGCCTGTTCCGGGGTTGGACGGATCGACCACATACCGGGTCTCGTGCCGGTTGTTGAACCAGCGGCTGTTGACCAGGGCGGTGTCCGCATCGCCCCAGGTCACACCGGCGTAACGCTCCTTCAGGTCGACCAGCGCAACCGGCGCGCCGCTGAACGGCGCGGCCAGGGTGAAGACGCGGTCGCGCACCTCGACCTGGGTGCGCGGATCGCCGCCGTCCTGGGCCTCCGTCCAGACCAGCGTCGCCGGGGCGTCGGCGCGCCACTGCACCGAGCGCGGGCCCGGCGCCACGGCGTCGAACGGCGTCGGGATGTTGTCCCTCAGCGGCAGGTCGGCGACGCGGTGCACGATCCGGCCGTTCAGGTCGGTGACCACGACGTCCGCCGGGAACAGGCCGGCGGGCACCACATAGCTGTAGGGCCGCTTGACCGTCGTCTGCAGCACATGGCGGCCGTCCGGCGAGACGCTGGCGCCGAGATAGACGGCCGGCGCGCCCAGCGTCCGGGCCCGACCGTTCAGCGGCACGAGCGTCAGCTGCGAGGTGAAATAGTGGTCGAACAGGGCCTCGTCGCCCGGATCGGTCAGCAGGTCCTGATAGGTCCGCGCGGGGGCGGCCCGGCCCATGCTCTCCGCCACGGTCGGACCGGCGGGCGGACGCGTCACGTCCGGGGCCGCGCCCCGGCCCTCGGGCGTCATCCGCACCAGCAGGCCCGAGCTGTCCGGCAGCCAGTCGAAGGCCCCGCCGCCTGCGGCGTTGACCCGCGCGTCCGTCAGCTTGCGCGCGCGGGCGCTGGCGACATCGACGGTCCACAGCTCCAGCCCGGTCGGCGCATCCATCAGCAGGGCGATGGACCGGCCGTCCGGCGACCAGCTCGGCGACAGGAAGCGCGCGCCGGCCGGAAGCTCGACTGCGCGCGTAGCGCCGCCCGCCACCGGCTGGAGGCTGAGGCCCGTCAGCCAGGTCACCCGGCTGTTGGCCAGGCCGTTGTTGCGTGGATTGATCCGGTATCCCCCAAGCCGCAGCATCGGCTCGGCCAGTTCGGCGATCGGCGGCAGGTTGGCCCGGTCGTAAAGCGCCAGCGTCCTGTCGTCCGGCGACAGGCTCGGCGTCGGCGTGGGTTTGGTGTCGAGGATCTCCGCGATCGGCGACGGCGGCTGCTGGTAGGTCAGGCCGTCCTGGGCCAGGGCGGGGCCCGCCACGGCGGCCAGCAGGACGAAGGCGGGCAGGGCCCGGGCCAGCAGAAGACGACGCATGTTGTTTTCCCAAAGAACGATCGCCCTCCCGAAGGGCGCCGCACGCTAGGGGCCGAACGGAACGGGGGTCAAGGCCAGCGTCGCATCGTCGCCCCGACCATCGCATAGCAGCTGGCCCGGCTCGGCCGGTCGCCGTATGGCCCGCCATAGGCGGCGCTGATCGAGCAGATGTCGGCCGGGCTCAGCTGCCCCTTCCAGCGGTCGGCGTTGCAGTAGTTCATGATCGAGGCCGCGTCGTAATAGGGCTCGTCCTCGGCCTCGGCCTCGGGCGTGCGCTGGCGGGCGACGCAGTCGGGCGCGCGCGGGCTGACGTGGTCGTGCGAGAAGCCGAGCGCATGCCCCAGTTCGTGCAGGGCGTCGGCGTAGAAACAGCCCTCGCGCCCGATCGTCCCGCGCCGGCCGCAAAGTCGATTTGTGACAAGATAGTCGGCGTTCAGCGTGACCGATCCGCCGCGCACCAGATTGACGCCCAGGTGGCTGGACGAAGCGAACAGTTCGGGATCGTGGGCGATCCGCACCGGAATGCTGCGTGGGCCTGACCCCGGAGCCGGGCAGGCCGCGAGTATGTCGAACTCGACCTGCGCCACGGCCTCCCAGGCGTTCGCCGCATCCATCACCTTCTCCCGCGCCCAGGCGTCCTCGAAGGCCGGAGCCTCGAAACACATCGGCACCCGCCCCCCGGGCCAGAGGTCCGCCTCCGCCGGCGGCGGCGCGACGGGCGGAGGCGGCGGCGGCGGGGGAGG
>NZ_JAKFEB010000198.1:0-9710 GCF_036677305.1 Brevundimonas sp.
GCGGAGGACAGCTGGGCCTCCGCCCGCGCCACACGCGCCTCGGCGTCGCGCTTGCGGGCGCTCTCGGCGTTGACCCGGGCCTCGACCGAGGCGACGGCGCCGGCGACGCGCTCGACCTCGGCGTCGGCGGCCTTGCGGGCGTCCTCGGCGGCCGACAGGGCGGCGTCCAGTTCGGGACCGCGCGCGGGGGCGGCGGCGATCTCGGCGGTCAGGGTTTCCAGCGCCGCGCCCAGCCGGGCCAGTTCGTCTCCGGCGTCTCCGGCCATGGCCGTTTCGCGCTCGATGTCGGCGGCGATGCGGGCCCCTTCGGCGGTCAGTCGCTCGACCTCGGCCCGCGCCGCCTGTTCGGCCATGTCGAGCCGGTCGCGCTCCAGCGAGGCGCGGTGCAGCAGGGCCCCGGCGACGGCGTCCTCCTCGCGCGCCGGCTTCAGCGCCTCCTGCGCGCCCAGCGCGACGGTCTGGGCGCGGCTGGACGCGGTCGTCGCCTCCAGCACGGCGCGGTCGGCCTCGGCCAGTTCGGCGGCGGCGGCCTCGGCGGCGACGCGGGCGTCGTTCCAGCGCACGAACAGCAGGGCCGCCTGCAGGGCGCGGATCTCGGCGGAGATCTTCTTGTATCGCTCGGCCTGCCGCGCCTCGCGCTTCAGCCGCGACAGGGCGGTCTCCAGTTCGCGGCCGATGTCGTCCAGCCGTTCGAGGTTGGCCTCGGCCGCCTTGAGCCGCAGCTCGGCCTCGTGCCGGCGGGTGTGCAGGCCGGCCACCCCGCCCGCCTCCTCGAGGATGCGGCGGCGGTTCTGGGGCTTGGCGGCGATCAGTTCGCTGATCTGGCCCTGACGGACGAGGGCCGGCGAGTTGGCGCCGGTCGAGGCGTCGGCGAACAGCAGCTGCACGTCGCGGGCCCGCACCTCCTTGCCGTTGATGCGGTAGGTCGAGCCCTGGCCCCGGTCGATGCGGCGCGACACCTCCAGCATCGGGCTGTCGGTGAAGGGCTGGGGCGCCCGGCGCTGGGCGTTGTCGATGGTCAGCTGGACTTCGGCGTGGTTGCGCGGCGGGCGGTCGGCGGCGCCGGCGAAGATGACGTCGTCCATGCCCTGGCCGCGCATGGCCTTGGCCGAATTGGCCCCCATGACCCAGCGCAGGCCTTCAAGGACGTTCGATTTCCCGCAGCCGTTGGGGCCGACCACGCCGGTCAGGCCCGGCTCGATATGCACTTCGGCTGGATCGACGAAGGACTTGAAGCCCACGAGCCGGAGGCGCTGGAACTGCATGGGTCCCTACGCGGTCAACGGGCCGCGGCCGCCCGGATCGCGACCTCCAGCCCGCCCAGCGAGCGGTCGGTCACGCGGCGGCCGTTGACGAAGAAGCTGGGCGTATTGTGGACGTCGGCGGCGTGGGCGCTGGCGATGTCGCGCTCGATGGCGGCGCGGGTGGCGGGGGTGGCGGCGCAGGCGTCGATCTGGGCCCGCGTCCGCCCGCTGACGGCGATGGCGGGGGCGTACCAGGCGTCCAGCGCGCCGCCGCGCAGGACCGCCGCCTGTCCATGCATCAGGCTGGCCGCGACGTCGAAGAATTTGCCCGGGGCCGCACAGCGCGCGAGGGCGTGCGCGGGCAGGGACATCTCCTCCGGCGGCGTCGGCAGGTTGCGGAACACGAACCGGACCTGGCCGGTGTCGATGAACCGCGCCTTGAACCCGGGATAGACGAACTGATGCCAGTCAGCACAGGCGTGGCAGGCGAATGAACCGTATTCGATCACCGTCACCGGCGCGTCGGCGCGCCCGATGCTGCGATCCGCCGCCGACACGGGCGCGACCTGTTCGGTCGCGACCGCGGGCGCCGACGCCGAGGCGACGGGCGCCGCGATCATCAGCGCGAGGAGCAGCAGGAGACGCGGCGGCCGCACCGGGCGATCAGCCCTTCGCCAGCTCGGCTTCGATGGCCTTCGACAGGTCAGCCATGGTGGCGCCCTCTTCGCCCGGGGAGACGATGGCGGTGCCGTTGACGAAGAAGGCGGGCGTGCCCGTGACGCCGGCCTTGATGGCCGCTTCCGACCGCGCTTCCGACGCCTTCAGGTTCTCGGGGTCCTTGATGCAGGCCTCGATCTGCTGGTTGTTCAGGCCGGCGCCGTTGCCGACGCGGAACAGGGTGTCGCGCGGATTGACGCCCGTCTGCCACTCGGCCTGGCTGGCCATGATGCCGTGGATGACGTCGAAATATTTGTCCTCGCCGGCGCAGCGGGCGATCATGAAGCCGGCGACGGCGACATTGGCCGGCGGGGTCGGCAGTTCGCGGAAGACGTAGCGGACCTTGTTGGTGTCGACATAGGCGGCCTTGAACGCCGGCCAGGTGGTTTCCTGCCAGGCCGCGCAGTGCGGGCAGGTGACCGAGGCGTATTCCACCACGGTGACCTTGGCGCCTTCGGGGGCGCCCAGGGCCATGTCGCCCTCGGCCGCGCCCTTCGTGCCGCCTCCGCCGCATCCGGCGAGCGTGGCCATGGCGGCCATGGCGGCGGCGGTCATGGCCGCGCGGCGGCTCATGGCGGCGTATTTCGTGGTGGCGCTCATGGCGTCTTCCTCAAATGGCGGCGGGAATTTCCGGAGCATCGCGCGATTCCCCGCGGTCGCGCGCGTCTGACCACCTTCGAGAACAGAAAGGGCGAAGTTTTGTCAACGGCCCGCGCGGTCGCGGCCTTTTCCCGGATCGCCCAGAACCGCCCTGCCGAGCCGTTCGAGGGGACCCTTCAGGACGTCCGGCGCATCGGCCACCGCCGCCTTCAGCGCCGCCTCGTCCTGGGCCGCCAGCGGCTGGGCGGCGGGTCGGCGCTTCGGCGGCGCCGCGATGTCGGAGGGCGGCTTCACCGGGCCCTGGGCGATGCGCAGCTTTTCGACGCTGCCGGCGCCGAGGAACAGGTTCACCCGGGCGATGATGTCTTCCGACTGGTGCTGCACCAGAAGGGCCGCCGGACCGGCCACGCGCAGTTCCAGCGTGCCGCCGGCGCCGCCGCGGCCCTTGGTCAGCTTCTGGGGGCGGGTGACGCGGGCCAGCCGGTCGCCGACGATCTCGCGCCAGCGCGGCTCCAGCGCCTGCGCGCCGCGCCCGAATTTGGCGTCCAGCTCCTTGATCAGCCCCTGCAGCGCGCGGCCGGCCTTGGGCGCGGGGCGCGGGGCGGGACGCGTGCGCCGCCGCGACAGGATTTCGCGGACCTCTTCGTCGGTGGGCAGCGTGCGGGGCATTTGGGTTTGTATCGCATTGCTTTCGCGCCTGACCCACAAAAACATCCGTCATCCTCGGGCTTGTCCCGAGGACCCATGCCGACGAGTGACGGGCCGGGCGCGTTCAGGCGCCGCTGAGAGCGTCGCCCGGTTCTGCGACGGACGAATGGGGCCTCGGGACAAGCCCGAGGATGACGGGTAATGGGGAGTTGATGGATACTCATGCCCTCCGCGCGGCCCTGCTGGACTGGTACGACGCCCACGGACGCACCCTGGCGTGGCGAGCTTCGCCGGGCGCGCTGGCCCCCGATCCGTACCGGGTGTGGCTGTCCGAGGTCATGCTGCAGCAGACCACCACCCCCCACGCCACGCCCTATTTCCAGACATTCACCGCGCGCTGGCCCACTGTCTCCGATCTGGCGGCGGCCGCGGACAGCGACGTCATGGCCGCCTGGGCGGGGCTGGGCTATTACGCCCGCGCCCGCAACCTGCTGGCCTGCGCGCGGGCGGTAGCCGGCGACCACGGCGGCGTCTTTCCGGATACGGAGGCGGGACTGCTGGCCCTGCCGGGGGTGGGCGCCTATACGGCCGCCGCCGTGGCCGCCATCGCCTTCGGCCGCGCCGCCAATGTGGTGGACGGCAATGTCGAACGGGTCATGGCGCGGCTGTTCGCGGTCGGGACGCCGCTGCCCGCCGCGAAGCCCGAATTGCGCCGGCTGGCCGGGTCGCTGGTCGCCGACGACCGTCCGGGCGACTGGGCGCAGGCGCTCATGGACCTCGGCGCCACCGTCTGCCGCCCGGGCCGGCCCTTGTGCGAGCTGTGCCCGCTGACATCCTGGTGCGCCGGCTTCCGCTCAGGCGCGCCGGAACGCTATCCGCTGAAGACGAGGAAGGCGGAGCGCCCCCATCGCACGGGAACCGCCTGGGTCCTGCGCGACGACCGGGGCCGGGTGGCGCTGGTGCGACGACCCGACAAGGGGCTGCTGGGCGGAATGACGGGGCTGCCGACGTCGGAATGGTCGGCGACGGCGTTCGATGCGTCGCCGCCCGTCGCCGCCGACTGGCGCGACGCGGGCGCGGTCGAGCATGTGTTCACCCATTTCTCGCTGACGCTGTCGGTACGGGCGGCGACGGGGGCGGGCGATTTCCTGTGGACCGATCCGGACGAGGCCCTGCGCTCGCTGCCGACCGTCTTCCGCAAGGCGCTGGAGCGCGGTCTCGTCTAGCGGACCGTCCGCACCGACACCGGTCCCTCGCGACGCTGGGGGAAGACCACCGTGTGGTTGCCCATCTGCTGGAAGGCCAGGTCCACGACCCCGTCTCCGACCTGCAGATTGCTCACGTTCAGCCGGTCGATGCCGGCCGGCAGCACCGGGTCGTCGATCTCCACGGTTCCCGCCACGGCGTCGATACTGACCCCCAGCGCCGACTGCAGCATCAGGAACACCGACCCCGCCGCCCAGGCCTGGGGCAGGCAGGCGACCGGATAGGCGATCGGCGGCTCGCCGGGCTGGCGTTCGAAGCCGCAGAACAGTTCGGGCAGGCGCAGGTGGAAATGGGCCGCCGAGGCGTAGATCTCGCCCAGCAGCAGGGCCACTGCCCGGCGCTCGCCGTATCGCGCCATGCCCGCCGCCGCCATGGCCGTGTCATGGGGCCAGACCGAGCCGTTGTGATAGCTCATCGGATTGAACCGCGCCTGACCCGTGGCCAGCGTCCGCACGCCCCATCCGGAACGGAACTCCGCGCCGAGAAGCCGCTTCGTCACCCGCTTCGCCCGCTCCGGCGACGGCAGGCCCGTGAACAACAGGTGGCCGGCGTTGGACCCGATCGACCGGCACTGCTCCCCGTCGCCGTCCAGGGCGATGGCGTAGAAACCCTCGTCCTCCATCCAGAACCGGTCCTCGACCAGCGCCCGCACCCGCTCGGCCTGCGCCGCCCAGCCCAAGGCTCCGGGATCGCCCAGCGCCGCGCCGAGGTCGGCCATCGCCTGCCAGGCGGCGTAGGCGTAGCCCTGCACCTCCAGCAGGGCGACCGGCCCTTTCGGGAAGCGGCCGTCGGTGTGGAAGATGGAATCCTCGGAATCCTTCCAGCCCTGATTGGACAGGCCCGTCTCGGCCTCCCGCTGATAGCTGATCAGTCCGTCGCCCTGGATGTCGCCGTGATCCTTCATCCAGCCCACGGCGGCGATCAGATTGGGCCACAGCTGGCGGATGAGGCCGTAGTCGCCGGTCCGCCGGGCATAGGCGCCGGCCAGGGCCACGAACAGGCAGGTGGTGTCGACCCCGCCGTAGTAGAGGCCGAACGGCACCTCCCCGAGCGCGCTCATCTCGCCGCCGCGCGTCTCGTGCATGATCTTGCCGGGGGCGGAGTCCTGGAAGGCCGAGAACTCCGTCGCCTGCCGCATGGCCAGATAGGTCAGCACGCCCCGCGCCAGCGACGGATCCAGCCACAGCATCTGCCAGGCGGTGATGATCCCGTCCCGCCCGAACGGCGTCGAGAACCAGGGCACCCCGGCATAGGGATAGGGGCCGGTCGGCAGGTCGGTGGTCAGCAGGGCCACGTCGGCGCGGCTCTGGTCCAGCCAGTCGTTGAAGCGCGGGCTGCGCGGCCCTCTCAGCGAGGCGCCCCGCCGCCGCCGCGTTCGCATGGCCAGCCGCGCCGCCACGGCGTTGATCCGGTAGCGCGCCTCGTCCGGCGCCTCGCAACGGTCGGGGCCGCATTCGATATAGAGGTCGCAGCGCCGGCCCTTGGGCAGGCTGAACATGAATTCGGCGTGGGTTCCGCTCAGGCGCGCGGGCGGTTCGGAGAAGGCCAGGCAGCTGGTCCGCCGCACCTCGTCCAGCCCGACATAGGCGAAGGTCACGCGCCGCCCGTCGTGCGTCGGCGTCTCGGTGACCCCGCGCTTCTCGCGCAGGGTGCCGCGGACCTGGAAGATGTCCGCGAAGTCGGCGGCGAAATCCAGCGCCAGCGGCAGCAGCATGTCCTCGACGCCGTGGTTGACCATCCGCACCCGCTCGAACAGCCGCCGGTTCCAGACGAAGCGCCGCCGCTCGATATGCAGCACGCCCGCCGGCGCCGAGCGCCCGCCCATCGGCGGCAGGGGGCGGTTGGTCGAATGGCAGGTGAAATAGACGTTGTCCTGACTGACCCCCGAACTCAGCCGCGACGGCCGCGCTCCGCCGACCGTCAGCACCAGCCGCGACAGGATGCGGGTGTCATGGTCGAACAGGCCGTCGGCTCCGCCCTTCATGTCGCCCCAGCCGTCGGCGACCGCGAAGGTGTCGGCGTCCTTCAGCGCCATCAGCCGTTCCAGTCCGTCGGTGTCCGAGGTCTCGGCGGCGGTGGTGGTGACGGAATAGGCGTCGTCCATGAAGGCTCCGGGGGGCGGTTCAGGATCGGCCGAAGGTCTCACCCGAATGGGGACGCTTGATGGCGCCTGCGTACGGTAATGGACGAAGCGCGACCGGGTTCAGCGCGATCAGGCGTTGGCGGCGAAGCTGCGGCCTTCCAGCCCGCGCAGGGGCGTGACCACGTCGGCCAGCGGCTCTTCCGCGAAAGGCCGCTTGGCCAGCAGGTCGCCGTAGACGTCCAGATAGCGCCGCGCCATGGCCGTGGCCGAGAAGCGCAGGTCGAACCGGGCGCGGATCGCCTCGCGGTCCAGCAGGTGCGCCCGCCCGGCCGCCGCGACCGCCTGTTCCAGGGTGTCGACCAGGAAGCCCGTCTCGCCGTCCTCGATGATCTCGGGCGTCGAGCCGCAGCGGAAGGCGATCACCGGCGTGCCGCAGGCCATCGCCTCGATCATCACCAGGCCGAAGGGCTCGGGCCAGTCGATGGGGAACAGCAGGGCCTCGGCCCCGCCCAGGAAGGCGGACTTCTGGTGGTCGCCGATCTCGCCGACGAATTCGACCAGCGGATTGCCGTCGACCATCGGCTTGATGACCGTCTCCCAATAGACCTTGTCCGCCGCATCGACCTTGGCCGCCATCTTCAGCGGCTTGTTCAGCGCCGTGGCGATCTGGATGGCGCGGTCCGGCCGTTTCTCGGGCGAGATGCGGCCGAGGAAGGCCAGATAGCCCGCCGGCTTCGGCGAGAATTTATAGGTTTCGCCCGGCATGCCGTGGTGAACGGTGGCCTTCCAGTTGGCCAGCGGCAGGGGGCGACGCTGGTCATCCGAGATCGAAACGAGGCCGAACTCGGGCCAGCGCTCGTAGACGCCGCCGATGTCCTTCATGTCCAGACGTCCGTGCAGGGTCGTCACCGTCTTGTCGGCATGGCGCTCGAACATCGGGAACTGGATCATGTCGGTGTGGAAATGGATCACGTCGAAGTCGTCGGCGCGCTTCAGCACCTCGGCCAGCATGGTCATGTGGGCGGCCAGATCGGACTTCAGCGGGGCGGGATCCAGACGGATCGCCTGATCGCGCACGGGGATCAGCCGCGCGCGCGTCTCGGCGTCGGCCGAGGCGAACAGGGTGACGTCGTGGCCCAGATCGACGAGGGCGTCGGTCAGATGGGCGACAACGCGTTCGGTGCCTCCGTACAGCCTGGGGGGCACGGCTTCGTACAGCGGCGTGACTTGCGCGATCTTCATGGCCAAAAGCTCCCGACACCTCTGGGGAGGAGGCGCCGGACTATCAACCATCTCGCAAGTGCGAAGTTCCTCGAACGCGGTTTTTTCCTGTGCAAACTGCGCAGGTTACCGCGTTACAACTGTCCGCTGGCGGTCACTGCATCCCGGCGCGGACCTCGGCCCGCAGGGTGTCGATCGACCTAAGTCCCTGATCCGTCTTGAATCGCCAGTAGGTCCAGCCGTTGCAGGCCGGGGCGTTCTCGAACAGGGCGCCGAGCTTGTGGATCGAGCCGGTCAATTCGCCGGCCACCAGCGAGCCGTCGGCCCGGACCCGCGCCTCGCGGTCGCCGCGCGGGCAGTACAGCTTGTCGCCGGGCGACAGCAGGCCGGCCTCCACCAGAGCCCCGAACGGCACCTTCACCTCGGCCCGCTTGGAGCCCATGACCACCAGGTCCTCCGGCGCGGCCGGGATGACGGCCTTGATGCGTTTCTCGGCCACCTTGGCGTAGGTCTCGTCGCGCTCGATGCCGATGAAATGACGGCCCAGCCGCTTGGCCGCGGCCCCCGTCGTGCCGGTGCCGAAGAAGGGGTCCAGCACCACGTCGCCGGGCCGCGTGGCGGCCAGCAGCACCCGGTGCAGCAGGCCCTCGGGCTTCTGGGTCGGATGCGCCTTCTTGCCGTCGGCGTCCTTGATCCGTTCCTCGCCGGTGCACAGCGCCAGCGTCCAGTCGGACCGCATCTGCGTGTCCTCGTTGAAGGCCTTCAAGGCGTCGTAGTTGAAGGTGTAGCGCTTCTGCTCGCGGCTGCGGGCGGCCCAGATCAGGGTCTCGTGGGCGTTGGTGAACCGCGTCCCCTTGAAGTTCGGCATCGGGTTCGACTTGCGCCAGATGATGTCGTTCAGCACCCAGAAGCCCAGGTCCTGGATCGCCGCGCCCAGGCGGAAGACGTTGTGATAGCTGCCGATCACCCAGATCGAGCCCTCGGGCTTCAGCACCCGGCGGCACTCGGTCATCCATTCGCGGGTGAAGGCGTCATAGGCGGCGAAGCTGTCGAACTTGTCCCAGTCGTCGTCCACCGCGTCGACCAGGCTGTTGTCCGGCCGCAGCAGGTCGCCGCCCAGCTGCAGGTTATAGGGCGGGTCGGCGAAGACCATGTCCACGCAGGCGTCGGGGAGCGAGCGCAACACCTCGATGCAGTCGCCCCTCATGACGACGTCGGTCTTCAGATCGGACATTGGTACGCGGCCCCGCTCAGCTTGAAGACCGATTGGTGAATCATCGCGGTTAAGGGCGGGTTATTTCAGGCGATCATTCTCGCGACCTCGTCCCAGGACAGGGCGATGTCATGGGCGCCGGCCGCCGACAGACTCTCGGCGTGACCGTCCCGGATGTGACCGCCCGCGCACAGGCCGACGACCCTCATTCCGGCCGCAACGCCCGCCAGCACGCCTGCGGTGCTGTCCTCGACGACCAGGGTGCGCGCCGGTTCGGCGTTCATCGCCGCCGCGGCGTGCAGGAACAGATCCGGATGCGGCTTGCCCCGCGTCACATGGACGGCGGCGCTGAAGGCGGGGCCCATCCGGCCGGTCAGTCCGAAGCGGGCGAGACCGAGCTCGATCCATTCGGGCGTGGCGTTCGAGGCGATGCAGCGCGGGTGCTCCAGGGCCTCGACGAACCCGGCCAGTCCCGCCACGGGCGTCAGAATGGTGCTGGCCCGCTCATGACAGAGGCGCGTCCAGTCGCCGTGAACCGTGTCGGGGCAGGGGCCTTCCAGCCGCGCCTCGATCAGCGGCCGGCAATCCAGCCAGCGCCTTCCCATATAGGCGGCGATCGCGTCGTCGGTGCTCGTCGGCAGGCCGATCCCCGTCAGCACCTCGGCCAGGGCGGCGTTGTTGAGCAGTTCGCTGTCGGCGACGACGCCGTCATAGTCGA
>NZ_JAKFEB010000199.1:0-11418 GCF_036677305.1 Brevundimonas sp.
GCCGGATCGCCCGGCGACGCCGGCGCCGGGGTCGGCGTCGCGGGCGGCGCCTCCGGCAGCATGGGCGCACAGGCGGCGACGGAACAGATGAGGATGAGTCGAAGGCTGATACGCATGATGCTGGTGTAGAGTCCCCGATGGCCGCCCCGTCATAACAAGTGCGCGAGGGCGGGAAGCGTTGCTGCAATAACCCACCGTTCAAACCAGATAGCGGCGGTATTGCGCGTGCGAAGGGCGTACACCCCGCGCGGGCGCTTGGCCCCAAGGCAATCGCGATGCGCGAGAATCTCAAACGGCTGGTCTATCGCAGCGAGTCCCTGATCGACCATGACGACGTGGCGGCGCTGGATGCGATCTTCCGCACGTCGCTGGCCCACAACAAGCGGGACAGGATTACCGGAGCCCTCGCCCTGCCGGACGGGAAGTTCGTGCAGGTCATCGAAGGGCTGGAGGCGCATCTGGACGCGCTGATGATCCGTATCCGGGCCGACCGACGGCATGAGAAGCTGGCGGTTCTGGGCGAGTGGGCTGTGACGGCGCGGCTGTTTCCCGGTTGGGCGATGGCGCGGCCGGACCCGACGCCGCTGAGCCAGCAGGCGTTCAACATCGTCACCGAGGACGGCAGTGGAGTGCAGGTGACGCAGGTCCTTCTGGGGATGACCCAGGGACCGAAGGAGACCTGGTTCTGATCAGCCCTGGCGCCTGAGGATTTTCTCCATCGCCTTCCCTTTGGCGAGTTCGTCGATGAGCTTGTCGAGGTAGCGGATCTCGCGCATCAGCGGCTCCTCGATGGCCTCGACGCGGATGCCGCAGATCAGGCCGGTGATCCCCGCGCGGGCGGGATTCAGCCGGGGCGCCTGGCCGTAGAAGGTCTCCAGGTCGGAGCCGTCCGCCAGCCGGGCCTCGAACTGTTCCGGGGTGTAGCCGGTGAGCCAGAGGATGATCCGGTCGACCTCGTCCCGGGTGCGGCCCTTCTTCTCCGCCTTGGCGATGTAGTGCGGATAGACGCTGGCGAAGCTGTATCTGTAGACCCGTTCATTGCCGGCCATGGGCTCTCCTCCGCGTGGCGGCCGCGAGTGTGCCGCAAGCCGGTGTGCAAATCACGCCAGTCCGTGGTTGACGATTCCGGGAAGCCTCTCTATACGCACCGCTCCGCCGCAGGTTCGTCCCGCGGCTTTTCTGTTTTGCTTTGCCTCAGGACGACGACCATGAAGGTCCGCAGCTCGCTCAAGTCGCTCAAGACCCGCCACCGCGACTGCAAGGTCGTGCGCCGCAAGGGTGTTGTGTACGTGATCAACAAGACCGACCCGCGCTTCAAGGCGAAGCAGGGCTAAGGTCTTTCCACGCCTTACGGCGCGGTTCGAAATTCCAGAGGCTGCGGACTTGTCCGCAGCCTTTTTCGCGTCCGTCCCCAGCGGACGTTGAGTCGCGCCAGCCTACGTGGTTAGCGTCCGTTTGATTTTCTCCGGAGTATTCCCTTGGCTGACGACGCTTCCTTCGATTCCTCGCCCGACGTCCTGACCTCGGCCGCCCAGGGCCGGCTGCGCACCATCATCGAGCGCATCGAGCGGCTGGAAGAGGACAAGGCCGCCGTCATGGCCGACATGAAGGAGGTCTTCCTCGAGGCCAAGGGCGAGGGCTACGACGTCAAGATCCTGCGCAAGGTCATCCGCATCCGGAAGCAGGACAAGGCCAAGCGGCAGGAAGAGGACGCGATCCTGGACCTGTACCTCTCGGCGCTCGGCGAGATCTGATCCTGAAGCGAACCGGCTTCGGCGGGGGCGGGGGCGGTTCGAGGAAACCGCCCGCCAGTCCGTTCGAGGCCGAACGCAAGGCGGCCCAGAGGGCGGCCCTCAATGCTTTAAGACGCGCCCGCCGCTCGGCAGAGAAGGCGGGCGTTTCGCTGTCCGAATGGGAGGGCGAGTTCATCGACTCGGTCAGCGAGCGGGTGAAGACCCACGGCCGCGCCTTCGGCGACCCCGAGAAGGGCGCGCCCGGTCAGGCCCTGTCGGCCATGCAGGGCCGCAAGCTGAAGGAGATCGCCGCCAAGGCGAAGGGCGAGGCGCCGAAGCGGCGCTGGGGGCGGAAGGAGAGGGATGAGGGATGAGGGATGCGGGATGAGGAATTAGATCCGACTGGATCGTCTTCGCTCCGTCATCCCTCATCCCTCATCCCTGATCCCTAGAACAGGATCTTGCGGAACGTCAGGCTGACCGTCCGGCCCATGGGGTCGAGGTAGTCGGGCTGGTAGTTCAGCGGGGCGTCGCCGTTGCTGGAGGTGACATCAAGGCGGGAGTCGAACAGGTTCTGGACGCCGAAATTGATCCGCGAACCCTTGAGCCACGGATATTTGGCGACCCAGCCGGCCTGGGCGCCCAGGTCGATGAAGACGTTCAGATTGACCGTGGCCAGGTCCGAGAAGGACAGGTCCGGGCCCGTTCCGCCGTCGACGAAGGTGCTGTCGCGCCAGTTGGCGTTGAGGAAGGCCCCCATGCCGTTCTTGAATACGCCCGCCTGGGCCTGGATCTCGTTGCGCGGGCTTCCGCCGCGGCTGCCGGTGGCCGAGCCGTCCAGAAGGTCGAGCACGGGCAGGCCGGGGGCGATGACGATCTCGTCCTGGATCCGGTACGTATGATAGACCGACAGGTTGAAACGGCCCTGGCCGGGCTGCATGCCGCCGCCGCGTCCGCCGCGTCCGCCGCCGCCCATGCGGACCTCGGTTCTCTGGCCGCCGCCGCCGCCGCCGGCGCGCGGGCCGTCGCCGCCCTGGCGGATGACCATGGGGGCGCCGCCGCCGGGCGGGCGGGCGCCGCCGGGCATGCCGGGCAGGGGCGAGGCGGCCGGGTTGGGCGTGCCGAACGCGCGCGAATAGTTGACGCCGGTGCGGATGTCCTGGCGCTCGAAGCGATCGAAATTCAGGGCCCGGCCGTCGAAGGACAGCAGATTGCCGTCCGCGTCGCGGACGAAGCGGCCGGGCAGGGCGGCCTCGAGGTCGGGGGTCAGGGTCGGGAAGGCGGCGATGGCGTCTTCCGTCAGGCTGTACGTCCAGGTCGACTGGATGCGGAAATCGGTCTCGGACCAGGGCTTGAGCGTGCCGCCCAGCTTCCAGACCTTGCGGTGGTCGGCGTCCAGATCCGGGTTGCCGCCGTCGATGCGGGTCACGAACACCGTCTCGCCGGTGGCGAAGTCGAAGACCGGCACATTGGGGGTGGCGATGATCGGGTCGTTCAGCTGGGAGATCGAGGGCGCGCCGTGCTCGTCGGTATAGCTGACCAGAAGGGACACGGGCTCGATCGGCGACCAGTTGACCCCGAAGCCGAGGGTGGACAGGCCGCCGAAGTCCGACAGCTCCTCATAACCGACGTTGAAATTGGCCGACAGGTCGCCGAGCTGCGGCAGGACGCCGGTGCGGCGGCTGGCGATGGGGATGCCGAAACTGGCCTGGCCGTTGAAGCGGTCGCGCGACTGCGAGCGGTCGATGATCAGGCCCGAGCGGTTGGTGACCGAGTCCAGCGAGCGGGTGTCGGCGCCGAATTTGAAGGTCGAGGAAACGCCGCCGGCCGGCAGGTCGTAGACGTCGCCGTTCAGCACCAGCTCGCCGGCCAGGACCTGGGACACCGAATGGGCGGTGTCGTCGGCCGCGGCGGTGAAGTCCGAGGGGTTCAGGGGGGCGAAGGGGTCGGCGGACGGGTCGTTGGCGGTCAGGCGGGCCTGGAAGGGCGCGGTTCCGAAGCCGCGGCCGGTCAGGGTGTCGCTTTCGACGCGGTCGTAGGAGCCGGTGAAGGTCCAGCGCCAGTCCTCGCCGATATAGCCGTCCAGGACGCCGGCGATCCGGCCGGTCAGGACGTCGGTTTCCCGGTCCATGCTGTCCGGAGCGTCGAGGTAGCGGAAGACCAGGATGTCGTCGGCGAACGGCGAGAAAGGATTGCCGTCCGGCAGGGTCAGGACCACGCCGGGCAGGCCGTTGTAGCTCTGGCTGGCGGTGTTCTCGAGGCTGCCGCTGATCGTGCCCTGGGTCGTGCCGTTGATGTCGCGCTTCAGCGTGCCGCGCACGGTGGTCCGTTCCGAGGCCGACAGCAGGGTGCGGTACGAGCCGAGATCGGTGGTGCGCGGGTCTCCGGCGACCGAGGCGAAATTGGCGATGGTCGGCGCGCCGGCGGCGGGGACGGGATTGACGATGACGGTGGAGCCGACCGCGGCCGACAGGGCGGGATCGATCTCGGCGCCGTAGGGGACGCCCGAGATGTTGCCGATCAGGTCGTAGGGCAGGGCGCCGGGGTCGCGGACGATGTCGCGCTCGGATTCGTACAGCGGGGTCGAGCGTTCGTATTCGGCGTCCATCGACCAGCGGGTGGCGCCGGCGATGTGCAGGACGTTGCCCTCGATCTCGCCGATGGTGCGGCCGCCCTGGGTCGGGGCGCGGCCCGAGACCTGACCGACGAGGGAGCGGAAATTGGACTTGAGCACGAAATTCACGACGCGCTGGTCGGCGCGGTAGCCGTAGGCCAGGGCGACTTCCTCGGGCAGGATGTCGGTGCGCTCGATGGCCTCGGTCGGGATGCCCTGGATTTCCTGGAAGCCGGAGATGCGGCGGCCGTTGACCAGAAGCACCGGCTGACCGTCGGCGCGGCCGCGCGTGCTGCGGGTCAGGGGCTCCAGATAGGTCAGCAGTTCGGCGATGTCCGAGGCCCCGTAGGCCTGGATCTGCTCGGCGGTCAGGGTGACGTCGGGCGGGATGTCGGAGTTGACGCTGCCCCGGGCGCGCGAACCCGTGGCGACGACCGTGCCGAGGTCCGCGACATCGTCGCCCGCGACGACCGGCGCAGCCGCAGCCGGCGCGGCGGCCGGCGGCGTTTGCGGCGCCGCTTGAGGCGGCGCGGCCTGGATCGCTCCGGCCATGAGTCCGGACAGGGCGGTGGTTACGAGGAGCATACAAACAGGCCTTGGGGGAGGAGGACGAAGCTGCAACGTCGCCCGCCCGTGTTTCCGTCGCGTTTCAGCAGGGAAACCAAAGGTTGCGGGCGCGCACAGCCCAAGCGTCTTCGGGGTTCGGGACCCCGCTGGCCAATGAACTTTTGGTCAGACTCCGGGCATTGCCGGGACGTTGCCGAATTGCGTCACCCCGTGGCGGACCGGTCCCCGGCTAGCCGACTTCCCTGAGACTGCCTTCCAGACCCTGCTCGCGGACCTTGCGATACAGGGTCGAGCGGCCGATGCCGAGGCGGCGGGCGATCTCGGACATGTGGCCGGCGTAGACCTCTATGGCGTGCTGGATCAGATCCCGCTCGATCTCCTCCAGCGTCCGCAGATGGCCGCGTTCGTCGAGAATGCGGATGGGAGAGTCCAGCGACGAGGGCAGGCCCAGGTCGGGCGGCGCGACCGGGAGCCCGGCCGGCGCGCTTTCGCCCTCCCGCTCCGTCAGCGGAGCCGCCCGGCCGGAAATGGCGGGGAAGTCGTGCGGCTGGAGGAAGGGCGAATCGGCCAGGACGATGGCGCGATAGACCGCGTTTTCCAGCTGGCGGACGTTGCCCGGCCAGTCGAAGGCGCACAGCAGGGCGAGGGTCTCGCCTGTGCAGCCGGCGATCCTCTTGCCTTCCTCGATATTGAAACGGGCGATGAAATGCTCGACCAGGGCGGCGATGTCCTCGCGGCGTTCCCGCAGGGACGGGGCCTCGATGGGGAAGACGTTCAGGCGGTAGAACAGGTCCTCGCGGAAGGCGCCTTCGCGCACCTGCTGGGCGGGATCGCGGTTGGTGGCCGAGACGATGCGGACATCGACCTTGACCGCGCGTTTGGCGCCGACCGGGTCGATCTCGCCTTCCTGGAGGGCGCGCAGCAGCTTGACCTGCATGTCCAGCGGCAGTTCGCCGATCTCGTCCAGGAACAGGGTGCCGCCGTTGGCCTCCATGAACTTGCCGAGGTGTTTGTCGTGGGCGCCGGTGAAGGCCCCCTTCTCGTGCCCGAACAGGATCGACTCGATCAGGTTCGAGGGCAGGGCGCCGCAGTTGACGGCGACGAACGGCTTGCCCGCGCGGTCCGAGGCGCCGTGCAGGGCGCGGGCGATGACTTCCTTGCCGACGCCGCTCTCGCCGGTGATCAGGACCGGGATCGTGGATTTGGCGGCGCGGGTCCCGAGCGAGCGGACCATGCGCATGGGCGCGCTCTGGCCCACCAGATCGTCGAAGGAGGTGCGGCCGGCGACGTGCTTCTTCAGACGGCCGACCTCGGCGGTCAGGCGCGTCATCTGCAGGGCGTTGGAGACGCCGACCAGCAGGCGTTCGGCCGAGACGGGCTTGACGAAGAAGTCCTGGGCGCCGGCCTGCATGGCCTTCACCACGGCGTCGACCCCGCCCGAGGCGGTCAGGACGATGACGGGGGTGGCGACCCCGGCGGTGCGGATCTCGGCCAGGGCCTCCATGCCGCTCATGCCCGGCATGACCATGTCCAGCAGGACGACGTCGGCGCCGCCGCCCTTGGTCAGGCGGTCGATGGCCTCGCCGCCCGATTCAGCGTGGACGACGGCGTAGCCTTCGCGCTCCAGCACGGCCTGGGCGAGGCGGCGCTGGGTCGGATCGTCATCGACCACCAGAACGGTCTTGGCCATGGAGCGGCGTCCCTCATCATCCTCAGGCCGCCCCGGCTGCGAAGCTGGACTGGCCCATTCCGGGACGTTTCTAGCCCGCGCAAGGTGAAGATCAGGTTGTACGGGGTGGTGAGCGCAGGGTTAACGGAGGGCTGCCGGCACCCGCTGCGTCCCAAGCATCCATCGTCATTCCGGGGCCGAGCGTAGCGAGGAACCCGGAACCCAGGACCGCAGCGGAACTCCTGGGTTCCGGGTTCGCCTGCGGCGCCCCGGAATGACGGGGGTTGGTCGCGCTCTAACCGCTCACGAAGCTGCGCTGGGCCTGCATCATGGCGGTGATCAGGGCCTTTTCGCCGTCGGTGAGCCAGGGGTTCCAGATGTCGAAGATCAGGATGACGCGCATCTGGTCGGCGTCGTTCCAGGCCTCGTGCTCGATGGTGTCGTCGAACACCCAGGCTTCGCCCATCTTCCAGTCGCGGACGGTGTTGCCGACGCGGAAGCGGGCGGGGCCGGGCAGGATAAGCGGCAGGTGGGTCAGCAGCCGGACGTTGGACGAGCCGGTGTGGGCCGGAATGTGGGTGTGGGGCTGCAGCGCCGAGAAGACGGCGGTGGGGGCGAAGCCCTCCTGACGGCACATCGGCAGGGATTCCAGCAGGGCGGCGGTCTGCGGGCAGCGTTCGCAGACGGCATCCTGCCGCGCGCCGTCGCGCCACAGCCAGAGAGAGGACCATTTGCGCGAATGGTTCAGCTCGGCCCACTGATTGACCGGGGCGCCCTTGGGGTAGGCGATATAGGGGGCGAACTCGTCCATGGACGAGGCCAGCACGGCCTCAAGCTCGGCCACGATGACCGGCGTGGCGGCCTCCAGCTGTTCCAGCCAGGGAAACAGCGCCCGGTCGTAGAAGGGGATGGCCGGCAGTCGGGGATAGTCGAGCAGGAGGGGCTCCTGCTTCGGCGCGGTCTTCAGGCCGGCGTAGATTTCCAGCCCCTCGTCGAACCGGTCCAGCGCCGCGGGGTCGACCGTCTCGCGAAGGGCGGCGACCTGGCTCTTCATATGGTCGCGCAGGGCCTCGGCGTGGCGGCGCACGACATCGTCCGCGTGATCCATCTGGGCCACGATCGGCGGCGGGCACCGGTCGCGGGGCGGGGCGATCTTGAGCGCGTTGCGATAGACGTCGACGGCGGCGCGGCCCTTGCCGATCTGCTCCAGCATGGCCGCCTTGCCCAGCAGGGCGGTGAAGTCATACGGCTGCATCGTCAGGGCGTCGTCCAGCACCGTCAGGGCGCCGTTGAAGTCGCCGATGAGCCGCAGGGCCAGGGCCCGGTTCAGCGTGCCGTCGTGGGTGACGCCCAGCCGGTCCGCCTGATCCAGCAGGCCGAGGGCGGACTGGGGATCGCGGCGCGCCAGCGCCTCGGCGGCGCGGCGCAGCAGTTCAGCCTGTGGTCCGTCCTGGCTCACGCGGGGTCCCCCGATCCCGATAACATGACTGGACTGTAATGTTAGCCGGGTCGTCCGGGTCAAGAGCGGTTTGGCCAATGCGGCCGATTAAGTGGGGCTGTGGCGGGAAGGCTCAGGGGGCGGGGTCCGGTTCGACCGGGCATTCGGTCTCGCCTTCCTCATGACGCAGCCGGACCCCGCCGACGACCAGATCGGGGAAGACGGGCGGCGTCGTCCTGACCTGACCGGACGCGAAGGCCCCGGCGAGGTCCACCGAGTCCTTCCTGCAGGAGGGCGAGCGGTAGACGGCCCATTCGAACCAGCGACCGTCCGGTTCGAGCTTGAAGGCCGAGGCTGAACTCTCGCCGGCGACGACCACCTCGTTCACGGCGTCGCCGTCCAGGTCGATCAGGGTGGCCGTGCACGGGTGCTCGTCGTCGCAATGGCCGATGTTTTCGGCGAGACGTCCGTACTGGCCAGTGAAGGATGACGGGAGGGCCGCTCCTGTCGGATAGGGGCGGATCCGGATATCGGCGGCTGAGGGACGCGGCGAAGCGGGCTGCACCCGCTCGTAGCGTTCGGCGGTCGTCGCGGCCTTCGCCCCGGAGGAAATCCGGCTGTCGGGAGACCGCGTCAGCCGCGCCAGCGCCGCCTGCCCGGCCTTGCCGCTTTCGAAGCGCAGGAAGCGGTAGTCGAATTTGTCCGGGCTCACCGCGCCGCGCTCCAGGCGCGCGACCTGATCGGCGACCGAAAGCCGGGCGGGGTCCAGCAGCGGGCTGAACAGGGCGAGGATGACGGCGACGGTGAGGACGGCGGTCCAGATAGTGGTGCGCTCCAGCGGGCGCATCCAGTCGCCCTTGCGCCAGAAGGGGCTGAGCGCGGCCCAGCCGTAGCCGGCGGCGAAGGACGCGCCGACGAGGGCGCAGGCGGCGGCGATGATGCGGTCCGGCGTCAGGCCGTATTGCTGGATGCGCAGGGCCAGGCCCCAGACGGCGATGACGATCAGGGGGGTGATCAGGACGGCGGCGACGCGCACGGCGGCGCGCAGGACGGCGGGCGGGCGGTTGTCGGGCTGTCCGTCCTGATAGGCGGCGTTGATGAGGATGATCAGGGCCGCGGCGGCGGCGAGGACGAGGGCGGCTCCGTTGCCGGTGTTCCAGAGGCCGTCCAGTCCGGTGAAGGGCAGGGCCGCGATGAAGCCGGCGGCCAGAACGGTCATGACCAGCAGCAGCCATGACAGCAGCATCAGGCCCACGGTGCGGACACCCCTGATCAGGCCGTCGCGCACGTCGGTCAGATGGACCGCCGTGGCGAAGACGACGAAGGTGACGGGGATCGCGAACCACTCCTCGCGGAGCAAGGTTTCAAGGAAGTCGAGGCCGATGATCCTGAACAGGGCCGCGCCGAGATGGAGCAGGATCCAGAAGGCGCCGGTGAAGCCGACGGACAGGGCCAACTGGACCGCGGCCTTGGAGGCCGTGTCGAAATAGGCCGGATAGCTGGCGATCCGGCGGCGCTCCATATCGGCCGGGGCGACCAGATGGTGGGCGATGAACAGGGCGGCGGCCGAGAACAGGATCACCGGCGGCGACAGGAAGGGCGGGCCGTGCAGCGTCTCGGCGCTCTGACGGGCGATGTCGTGAAGGCCCAGCAAGGCCAGGGCGACGCCGGCGACCGCGGTCCAGATCGCGAGGGTCACGGGGCGCAGGCGGCCGACGCCGGCCAGCAGGACCAGGGGCAGGAAGACGAAGGTCAGCAGCAGGGGGCCGAAGACCAGCGGGTCTGTCGCCGGCCAGGTCATCGGCGGCGGCCCGACGCCGTCCCAGAGGCCAAGGCCCTGCTCTGCCGCCCGGTGCAGCCAGAACAGGCCGAGGCCCTGGATCAGGCCGATGGCCAGCCGGATGGGGCCCAGCAGGACGGAGCCTTGCTTGCCGAGGCTGTCGCGGCCGGTGGCTTCGGTCGTTTCGGTCATGCTCTAACGTCCCCACGTTGCGGCATCTGAACCGTATCCCGTTCGCTTGGGAAGAGGCGGCGCTTGAGTTCGCGGGATATCCGTGTATAGAGCGCGCCTTCTCCGTCATGGCCCCGTGTCATGGCGGTCCTGTCCGAGAACTTCGGGGTCTGGGGGTCGCCCAGGCCATAAATGTCAGAGAGCCCTCTGACGCCGTGGGGAGATGGGGATGCAGACGACGCTCGTCACCCGGTTTCCGGGCGTACGGGATCTGAGCCTCCTTCGGACATTACGACCGGCCTGAACGCTTCGCAGCGATGCGGCGCGCTTACGCCAAATCCGTCGTCGGGAATAAGCCCGGCGGCGAATACCAGACTGGAGACCGCAATGGACCGCGCACAAAAAGCCGAGTCGATCGAAACGCTGAAGGGCGTTTTCGCCGACGCGGGCGCCGTGGTCGTGACCCACAACCTGGGTCTGACCGTTGCGGACATGGAAGATCTGCGTGGACGTCTTCGTAAAGAAGGCGGCACGTTCAAGGTGGTCAAGAACCGCCTGGCGCTCAAGGCGCTGGATGCCGCCGAAGGCAGCGACTACCACGGCCTGTTCAAGGGTCCCGTGGGCATCGCCTACGCCGACGACGCGGTGACGGCCGCCAAGATCACCGCTGAATACGCCAAGGCGAACGACAAGTTCATCGTCCTGGGCGGCTTCATGGGTGAGAAGGTTCTGGACGCGAAGGGCGTGGAGGTTCTCTCCAAACTGCCGTCGCTGGACCAGATCCGCGCTTCGCTGCTCGGCCTGCTCAACGCTCCCGCGACCAAGATCGCCGGCGTCGTTCAAGCCCCGGCTTCCCAACTGGCCCGCGTGTTCAGCGCGTACGCCTCGAAGGACGCCGCGTAAGCGGAACCGCCTCTTTCATCTCTGCAAAACTCTCTCTGAAACCAACTCCTCCGAAGGAAAACTCAAATGGCCGATCTCGCCAAAATCGTTGAAGACCTGTCGAAGCTGACCGTTCTGGAAGCCGCCGAACTGTCCAAGCTGCTGGAAGAAAAGTGGGGCGTCAGCGCCGCTGCTCCGGTCGCCATGGCCATGCCGTCGGGCGGCGCCGCCGCTCCGGCCGAAGCTGCTGAAGAGCAAACCGAGTTCACCGTTGTCCTGCTGGACGGCGGCGACAAGAAGATCAACGTGATCAAGGAAGTCCGTGGCGTGCGTTCGGACCTGGGTCTGAAGGAAGCCAAGGACCTGGTCGAAGGCGCTCCGCAGAACGTCGTCGAGAACGTCTCCAAGCAAGCCGCCGACGAAGTCGCCAAGAAGCTGACGGAAGCCGGCGCCAAGGTCCAGGTCAAGTAAGCAGACTTGATTTGGCCCTACCGCCCTTCAGGCTACCTGAGGGCGGTAAGCTGAAGAACGAACGGGCCGGGGAGCGATCCCCGGCCCGTTTTT
>NZ_JAKFEB010000200.1:0-6034 GCF_036677305.1 Brevundimonas sp.
CCCGCGAAATGCGATACGTCGGTCGAGGTGCCGCCCATGTCGAAGCCGATGACCCGGTCGAAGCCCGCCGCCCGGGCGGTCTGGGCCATGCCGACCACGCCGCCCGCCGGTCCCGACAGGATCGCGTCCTTGCCCCGGAAGGCGCCCGCCGCGGTCAGCCCGCCGCTGGACTGCATGAACAGCAGCGGCGTCGCCTCGCCCAGATCGGCGCCCACGCGATCCACATAGGCCCGCAGGATCGGCGACAGATAGGCGTCGGCCACTGTGGTGTCGCCGCGCCCGATCAGCTTGATCAGCGCGCCGACCTCATGGCTGACCGAGACCTGTTCGAACCCGACCTCCCGCGCGATCTCCGCCAGCCGGGTTTCGTGTTCCGTGAACCGCCAGCCATGCACCAGCACGATGGCGATGGCGCGTAGGCCCGCCGCATGGGCCGCCGCCAGATCGGAGCGGGCGCGATCCTCGTTCAGGACCTGTTCGACCGTCCCGTCGGCGCGGACGCGTTCGTCGATCTCGACCACCCGGTCGTACAGCTGTTCGTTCAACACGATATTGCGGGCGAAGATGTCCGGCCGGCTCTGCCAGCCGATGCGCAGGGCGTCGCAGAAGCCGCGCGTGATGGCCAGCAGGGTCGGCTCGCCCTTGCGCTCCAGCAGGGCGTTGGTCGCCACCGTCGTGCCCATGCGGATGGCGTCCACGCGCCCCTCGGGCAGGGGCCCCGGCGCGGCGTCCAGGATGCGGCGAACCCCCTCGACGGCGGCGTCGGCGTACTGTTCCGGACTGTCGGACAGCAGCTTGCGGGTCTCGAGCCGCCCGTCCGGCGCGCGGGCGACGATGTCGGTGAAGGTGCCGCCGCGATCGATCCAGAAGCGCCAGCCGGCGCGTGCAGGGATCGATGACGCGCTCATGGGTTCGCTCCGGCTGCGGGAGCCATGCAGATAGCCGGGGACGGCGCCGTACGTCTACGTCAGGCGGTCGGCGTCGCGGCCACGGCCGCGCAGGCGATCCGGCCGTCCGGCCCGAAGTCGGCGACGGCGGACTGGCCGATGAAGATCTGGTGCACCCCGGTCGCCGCGCCGGTGGAGATCAGCTGTCCCGCCTCCAGCCGCCGGCCGCGCCCGTGCAGCAGATTCAGCAGGAAGGCCAGGGAGTCCAGCGGCCCGCCGGGGATGTCGACGGACCCGCCCCGGCCGACGATCCGGTCCTCGATCTCGACCGTGCAGGTCAGGTCCGCCAGCCGGTCGCGCCAGCCGCCGATCTCGTCACCCAGAATCAGGCCGGCGTTGTTGCCGAAATCGGACGCGGTCACCGCCGGACCATGGTCGTTGATGGCGGCGAAGGGGCTGCCGGCGATCTCCACGCCGGTGAACACCCGTCCGATCAGCGGGGCGACCGAGACCGACGTCCAGTCGCCGCGGTCCGGCGCATCGGCGCCCAGCTGGATGATGTATTCCGCCTCGACCGCCGCGAAGCCGCCGTCGATCACCGGGAAGCGCGTCGGCTCGGCCCCCGCCTGCCAGATATTGCGCGAGAAGATGGGGCCGGCCAGCCGCCCCGCGCCGTACTGCTGGTCCAGGGGTTCCCTGATCCGCCCCAGCTTCCAGCCCGCGATCCGGTCCGGCCAGGCGGCGATCGCCTCGTCCTGGACCTCGTAGGCCTCGGCCATGGTGGCGGGCATCGGACCGGGATAGGGCGAGAGCAACCGGCCCGCGCGCCGCGCATCGACGAAGGCGCGCGCGATCGGCGACGAACTGGTTTTATCGAATGCGTGGCTCACGCCGCCTCCCGTTTGGCGCGGACATTGCGCAGGAAGGAAACCGGTGTCAATTTGAATCCGGCGACGCCTGTCATACGGCCCGGTCGTCTGACCGGCCCCTGCGGGACGTGACCGCTGACAGACGGGACGGCAAAGGCTAAGGACAAGGTTCGGCCAGAGAGAACCCCGACGTGAATGAAACCCGACGGACAGGCGGAAAGCCCGCCACCATCAACGACATCGCCCGGCTGGCCGAGGTGTCGAAGAAGACCGTTTCGCGGGTCATCAACAACTCGCCCTTCGTCAAGGAAGACACGCGCAAACGGGTCGAGGCGGTCATCGCGGAGCATGGCTACACCCCTGACCCGCAGGCGCGCGGCCTGGCCTTCCGCCGGTCGTTCCTGGTCGGGATGATCTACGACAACCCCAGTCCGAACTATGTCGTCAACATGCAGCAGGGCGTGCTGGACGCGGTCCGCGGCTCGGGCCTGGAGCTGCTGGTCCACCCCTGCAACCGCGGCGCGGAAACCTTCCTGCACGAGGTCCAGGCCTTCATCGTCCGGCAGAAACTGTTCGGCGTGGTCATGCCGCCCTCTGTGTCCGAGGACGACCGGGTCGTCGCCATCCTGCGCGAGGCCGACTGCCCCTACGTCCGCATCGCCTCGGTCTCCCTGGACGAACCCGCCCGCATGGTCGTGACCAACGACAGCCGCGGCGGCGCCCGGGCCGCCCGGCATCTGGCCGAACTCGGTCACCGCCGCATCGCCTTCATCTCGGGCCCGGACACCTTCCGGTCCTCGCACGAGCGGGGCCGGGGGTTCGCCGAAGGCCTGGCCGAACATGGCGTGACCCTCGATCCCGCCTACATCCGTCGCGGAGCCTATACCTTCGAATCGGGGGTCGAGGCGGCGACCGAACTGCTGGCCCTGCCGCAGCGGCCGACGGCCATTTTCGCCGGCAATGACGAAATGGCCATCGGCGTGATGAAGGCCGCGCGCGACGCGGGCCTGCGGGTCCCCGAGGACCTGTCCATCGTCGGTTTCGACGACCTGCCCATGGCCTCGCGGGTCTGGCCCAACCTGACGACGGTGCGTCTTCCGATCCGCGACATGGGCCGGATGGCCGCCGAGAAGCTGACCGCGCGCAGCCGCGGCCTCGACCCCGCGACCCTGATCCAGCCGGAGGTCGACCCGTCGCTGGTCGTTCGTGATTCAACGGCGGCGCCGGCGCGCTAGACCCCGGAGCGTCGGGGTGCGGCGGCGGGTTGGAAGGGAACTATCACCCCTGCCCGAGGCTTACTCACTCGCGGTCATCGAACGCGAGGGGAGGCCGGGATGCGGATCGGGCGATTGACAACCGGGGGCGCTCTCCACGCCGGGCACGCCATCTTGCTGGGCTTTCCCATCTCCCTGTTCACCAGCGCGCTGGCGACCGACATCGCCTATCTGAAGACGGCGGAAATCCAGTGGACGAATTTCTCGTCCTGGCTGATCTGCGGCGCCCTCGTGTTCGGCGGCGTGGTCCTCGCCTGGGCGCTGTTGTCCCTGCTTCTCGGGTGGCGAGGGGCGGAACGACGCCCGCGCGCCGTCTACGCCGCGGTGCTGGCGGTCATGTGGGTGCTCGGACTGGTCAACGCCTTCAAGCACAGCCAGGACGCGTGGAGTTCGGTCGGAGCCTTCGGCCTGATCCTCTCGATTCTCTGCGCCCTGCTGGCTCTCGCGGCGGGCGTGATGGCCTTCGGACGTCCCGTTGAAGCGGAGGCCGCCCGATGATCCGGTCGTCATTGATGGCCGCCGCGGCCGCCGGACTGCTGCTCGCGGGCTGTCACGCCAGCGACGGGTCGCTGGACCAGACGGGGCCCGAACCCGACCTTCCCGCCATCCGGCAAACGCTGGTCCCGCCCATGAAGATCGCCAGGCCGATCGGCTGGGGCGACCTGAAGCCGACCGTCCCGGCCGGTTTCACCGTCACCGCGATGGCCACCGACCTGCAGATACCCCGCCAGCTGCTGGTCCTGCCCAACGGCGACATCCTCATCGCGGAGGGGCGGGGCGGCAAGGCGCCCAAGCTTCGGCCCAAGGACGTGATCGCCGGCTTCATCAAGAAGCAGGGCAACACCCAGGTCGGCAGCGGCAATCGCATCACCCTGCTGCGCGATGCGAACAATGACGGCCAGCCCGAGGTGCGCACCGTCTTCATCGACAATCTCGACGCGCCGTACGGCCTCGCCTTCGTCGACGGCGCGCTCTACGTCGCCGAGCAGGGCGCCCTGCTGCGCTTCCCCTACCAGACCGGCCAGACCCGCATCACCGCGCCCGGTCAGGAGGTGACCAGACTCCCGTCCCGGATCAACCACCACTGGACCAAGTCGCTGACCGCCAGCGCCGACGGCATGACGCTGTATGTCGGCATCGGCTCCAACAGCAATATCGGCGAGCGCGGCCTGGCGATCGAGGAGGAGCGGGCCGTGGTCTGGGCGATCGACCGCCTCACCGGCGCGCGCCGCACCGTCGCCACCGGCATCCGCAATCCCACCGCCCTGGCCATCGAACCGCGGACCAGCGCCCTGTGGGCCGTCGTCAACGAACGCGACGAGATCGGTCCCCAACTGGTCCCCGACTATCTGACCTCCGTGCGGGAAGGGGCGTTCTATGGCTGGCCCTACAGCTATTGGGGAAACAACGTCGATCCGCGGGTCCGTCCCCGCAACCCCGAGCTTGTCGCGCGCGCGGTCGCGCCGGACTACGCCCTGGGATCCCACGTCGCGCCGCTGGGCCTGTCGTTCGCCCGCGACGGCGGCTTCGGCGGCGCCTTCTCCGAGGGAGCCTTCGTCGGCCAGCACGGAAGCTGGAACCGCCAGGACCTGTCGGGGTATCGCGTCGTCTGGGTCCCGTTCACGGCCGGACGTCCCAGCGGTCCTCCCGTGGATTTCGCAACCGGCTTCCTGACCGACGAGGGTCAGGCCAGGGGGCGTCCGGTCGGAGTCGTCTTCGATCCGGTCCGCCGCATCCTTCTGGTGGCCGACGACCTCTCAAACACGGTCTGGCGTATCGCGCCCCGGGCGGCCGCGCCCCGCGCGCAGCCCGCCCCGTAGTCGCCGGGGACGGGACGATCAGCCCCCGGGACGGGTTCCGTAAACGGGCTCAGGCGTTCTCGAGAACGCGAGGACTGCCGACGAGGCCCTTGATGTAGTCGCGGATGCCTTCGTCCCTGGCGTTGGCGAAGAAGTATTCCTGGAAGCGCTCGCCGGCGACGGCGGCCTTCAGCAGGTCCTGATCCACGGTCTTCAGCACGGTCAGCATGTCGTGGCAGGTGACGGCTTTGAGGTCCTTCAGGATTCCGCGGTTCTTGCGCATGATCTCGGCGCGTTCCTTCGGATATCCCAGGCCCCGCTCGCCCTCGAACAGCTTGCGATAGACGTCCTGCAGGTTCAGCTCGGCCGCCCAGCCGAAGCCCTTGGCGTAGGGCATGGCGATCGCGTTGCCGTCGTTGATCTGGCCGAACAGGAAGGCGTCGGTGGGGTCGATGATCAGGCCGCAGAAGACGCCCGGCATGGCGTTGGCCGCCAGCATCGAGCCCGTGCCGGTGCCGCATCCCGTAACCACGAAATCGGCCGCCCCCGAGTTGAGCAGGATGCCCGTCAGCAGGCCGTTCATGACGTAGGTCAGCGAGGCCTTATCCTCGGGCGTATACATGCCGTAGTGGAAGACCTCGTGGCCCAGAGGCTCGGCCACTGCGGTGAGGGCGGCGTGAACCGTCTCGCTCTTGGCGGCCTGGCTGTTCTCGATGATCAGGGCGATTTTCATGGATTTTCTCCGGGCCGTGCGACGGGAAGGAACGGGGGGATATAGCGCGCTGGACGTCTGCCCGGCTGCGCCTGCATCGTTTGCATCCGATTATGACACCGGTTACCTATGCGCACAATCCGAGACCCGCGGGCCGGAAGAATATATGTCGGATCACGCTTCAGCCAACCGGGCCCGTTGAAATGAACCCCTTCGATCTCTCGGGCCGCACGGCCCTCGTCACCGGCGCCAACACCGGACTGGGGCAGGCCATCGCCATCGGTCTGGCGCAGGCGGGGGCCGACATCGTCGCCGTCGGCCGCTCGGCGCCGACTGAAACCGAAGCCCTGGTCGCGGGCATGGGCCGCGGCTTCAAGGCGATCTCCGCCGACCTCGGCTCCATCGCCCCGATCGCGGACCTGGTCGCCCAGGCGGGTCCCGTCGACATCCTGGTCAACAACGCCGGCATCATCCGCCGCGCCGACAGCCTCGA
>NZ_JAKFEB010000201.1:0-7324 GCF_036677305.1 Brevundimonas sp.
GCGCCCCGCGCCACCGCTCCCGACGGGCCCGGTGGCCGGGTCGGCATTGCCCGCGGCGGCTCCCGTGGCCACGCCGGCGCCGCCCCCGCCGCCGCCGAGCGCGTCCACCGTCACCGTTCTCGACGCCGCCGCCCGCGCGGAGTTGCCGTTCGCCGTGACCCTTCCGCCCGGGTTCGAAATCGTCACCGGCCGCCCTGGCCCCGACTTCCGCATCTATACGATCCGCCGCGGCGACCAGTCGTTCGTCATGATCTATGCCGGGCCGGCGTCGCAGTTCCCGATCTACAGCGGCCAGATGATCGAGGCCGGCGGTCGCGCCTCGGTCGTCTCGACCGAGGACGGCGTGCGCCACGCCCAGGAACATCTGTTCCAGCGGCCCGAGGCGCCGCGCGAAATCCATGTCTGGACCATGAGCCTGGACGGCGCCGACCGGGCCATGGCCGAGAGCATCGCCCAGGCCGTGGATCTGCGGCCGGGCCTCTAGGTTTCCGACACCCGGCCGGTCCAGCCCCGTCGCGCGGCCCAGGCGTGGACCAGGTCCGGCCAGACCGACGCGGGCTTTCCGGCGATCAGACGAACCCCGAAGCCGTGGCCGCCCTCCTCGAACAGATGGGCCTCGGCCTTCACGCCCGCGGCGCGGAGGGCGCCCAGCAGCTGCACGCTGTTCTCTGCGGGCACCGACATGTCGTCCAGCGCGTGCAGCAGGAAGGTCGGCGGGGCGCCGGTCCAGTCCATCCGCTCCAGCGACCATCGGGCGAGCGCCTCGGGCGACGGGTCGGGACCCAGCAGGTGTTCGCGCGACCCGGCGTGGGCGAACGGACCGTCCATGGTCGCCACCGGATACATCAGGATCGACAGGTCGGGCCTGAACGAGAGGGCGTCGGCCCCGTCGACCGTCTCATAGACGGCGTCCTTGCTCGCGGTCAGGGCCCCCGCCAGGTGACCGCCCGCGGAGGCGCCGAGCACCGCCACCCGCGCCGGATCCAGACCGTCGGCGATCGCCCGCTGGCGCACCAGCCGCAGGGCCCGCTGGGCGTCCTGCAGCGGGGCGGCCGGTCCGGCGGCCCAGCCGTCGGCCGGCAGACGATAGCGCAGGATGAAACAGGTCACCCCCGCCGCCGCGAACGGCCGGGCGCAGTCCAGTCCCTCCTTGTCCACCACCGCCCATCGGTATCCGCCGCCCGGGATCAGAAGCAGCGACGCGCCGTTCGGCCGCTCGGGTCTGAGCACGGTCAGGATAGGATCGGTCGTGTACTGGGCGAAACGGTCATGGAAGGCCGGGTCGGTCGACCGTTCGACGACCCGGGGCGTCACGGTCACGGTCTCGCCCCCGGGCGCCGCCCCCGCCCACAGCCGGATGGTCTCGGTCGGGTCCGGCGGCGCCATGGCCTGCGAGGCCGGAGGCAGGCCTGACGGTTTCGGCGCGGCGGCCAGCGCGGCAAGCCCCAGCGCCCCTCTTCGGTTCAGCAACATCGGTGTCTCCCGTCGCCAAGGCTAGCAGGAAAGCGGCGGCCCGGCTGCGGCCGATCCCGGCTCGTCAGCCGGGCCGCCAGGCTACGGACCGCCGTTCAAGGCGGCCAACAGCAGGTTCGCCGTCGCCTCGGCCGAGCCGTCGCCCGTCAGGGCCACGGCGGCATAGGCCTGTCGCGCCGGCGACCAGACGACGACGGCTTTCACGCCCGGCGCTCCGCCGCTGTGACCGATCCAGAACAAGTCGCCCTGCGGGGCCGGCACGTCATAGAGCATCATCCCCTGGCCATACCATGTGGGCGCTCCGAACATCTGGCGCGGCTGGGCCAGCAGGCTCCGGACGGTCTCTCTCCGGAGCAGTTCGCCCGAGAGCGTCCCGTGGAGCAGCCGGATCATGGCCTGCGGCGTCGCCGCGACGCCGCCCGCCGCGCCGGGCCAGCTGGGGTCGAGACGCGGCTCGCCCGGCGGCGGGGCTCCGAAGGGCTGGATATCCGGGACGGCCTCTTCCGGAGTCAGGATGCGGGCCTCCGCCACGCCGAGCCGACCGAACGTCCGGGCCATGGCGGCCTCTGCATAGGATCGTCCGTCCACCGCCTCGATGACTGAGCCAAGCAGGGCGTAGCCAGTATTGGTGTAGCGCCACGCCTGCCCCGGGCAGAACAGCGGGCCGTGCCGGCGCACGATCTCCAGCTGTTCATCCAGATTGCGGTAACGCGGATCGGCGCGGGCGGCGGGGTCCTCGTTGGCGCTGAAGAGACCGCTGGTGTGATCGAGCAGGCGTCGGACCGTGATCCACTGACCGTTGGGCACATCGGGCCGCCAGCGGGTGACGGGATCCGACAGGTCAAGCCGGTCCTCGTCGGCCATCTGCAGGATGGCGACGGCGGTCGCCATCTTGCCGGCGCTCGCCCAGGAGTGGAGCGGATGGGACGCGACGCCGTCCGCCTCCCGCCGCGCGCTCCAGAACCCGCGGCCCGGCGCCCAGACCGCCGCCGTCAACGACAGGGCTCCGTTGGCCGTGACGGCGCGTTCGAAGGCGTCTTTCAGGGCCTCTGCGGCCGGCGCCGGGAAGGCGGCGTCATCGAACGCGGCCGGGGCGGGATAGTCCGTTTCCGACGGCGGCGCGTGGACCGGGGATCCCTCGTAGGCCTCGGTTCCCGTGCACCGCGGCTGAGCCGCGGCGGACAATGGAACGGCGAGAATGATCGCCGCCAGGACGCCTGCACCGGATTGTCTCATATCCTGCCTCCGGTTGGAGAGGTCACAGGATCAGCGCGGCTGTTTCAAGGCCGCCCAGGGGTCAGGCCAGTTCGACCGCCACCGCCACGGCCTCGCCGCCGCCGATGCACAGGCTGGCCATGCCCTTGCGGCCGCCGCGCGCCTGCAGCGCCGCCAACAGGGTGGTCAGGACGCGGGCGCCCGAGGCGCCGATCGGGTGCCCCAGGGCCGTCGCGCCGCCATTGACGTTCAGTTTCGCGTGGTCGATGCCCAGTTCGCGCATGGCGATCATGGCGACGACGGCGAAGGCCTCGTTGACCTCCCACAGGTCGACGTCGTCCACCGACCAGCCGGCCTTCTTCAGCGCCTTCTGCATGGCGGGGACGGGGGCGGTGGTGAACAGGCCCGGCTCATGGGCGTGGGCCGCGTGGCTGACGATGCGGGCGACGACAGGCAGGCCCAGCGCCTTCGCCACGCTCTCGCGCGTCATCACCAGGGCGGCGGCGCCGTCCGAGATCGAGCTGGCGTTGGCGGCGGTGATGGTGCCGTCCTTCGAGAAGGCGGGCTTCAGGGTCGGGATCTTCTCCGGCATGGCCTTGCCGGGTTGTTCGTCCTCGGTGACCGTCACGACGCCCTTGCGCGAGGCGACTTCCACCGGCGTGATCTCGGCCTTGAAGGCGCCGGAGCTGATCGCGGCCAGGGCGCGGTTCAGGCTCTCCAGCGCGTATGCGTCCTGCGCCTCGCGGGTGAACTGGTAGGTCTGCGCCGACTCCTCGGCGAAGGCTCCCATCAGCTTGCCGGGGGTGTAGGCGTCCTCGAGACCGTCCATGTACATGCTGTCGACGATGACGTCGTGGCCGATGCGGGCGCCCCCGCGGTGCTTGGTCATCAGGTACGGAGCGCCGGACATGGATTCCATGCCGCCCGCCACGATCACGTCGGCGCTGCCGGCGGCGAGGCTGTCCGAGGCCATCATCACCGCCTGCAGGCCCGAGCCGCACATCTTGTTGACCGTCGTCGCCTCGACATGCCGGCCGAGGCCGGCGTTGATCGCGGCCTGACGGGCCGGGGCCTGGCCGAGGCCGGCGGGCAGGACGCAGCCCATGTAGATCTGTTCGACCTTCTCCGGCGCGATCCCGGCGCGCTCGACAGCGGCCTTCACCGCCGTCGCGCCCAGTTCGGTGGCCTTCACGCCCGACAGGGCGCCCTGGAAGCCGCCCATCGGGGTGCGGGCGAAGGAGACGATGACGACGGGATCGGACATGACGGAAACCTGGGGAGGGGGTCGGAAGGAAATTCGGGCGGTTGAATGGGCCGATTGGGCGACTTGGGCAAGCGCCGTGACTATTGCGGCGTCATCGGGCCGCGGCGGGCGGCCTCGCCCGCCCAGCTGCGTTCGGCCGGGGCGAAGCCGAACTCGGTCAGGCGCTCGCGGTGGCCTGCCAGGGGCGTGCGCATCAGGTTGCGCGCCAGCTTGTTCAGCGGACCCAGCGGCGTCTCCTCGTTCATCCGCTCCAGCCAGGCGGCCAGGCGGGGCCAGCGATCGGGATCGACATTGACCTGCACCGCGCGCCCGTTGAGGAAGGCGGGGGCGACGCTGAGGTCTGCCATCGACAGCGCGCCGAGCAGGAAGCCGGCCTCGGGCGTCTGGCTCTCCAGATAGTCGAGGATCTGGGGCAGTTCGACGTCGCGGGCCTTCTCCACCACTTCGGTATCGGCCTCGGCCCCGAAGAAGCGGGGCTTCAGGGCGATCTGGTAGAACAATCGCCAGCCCAGCACGTCGAACAGGCGGGTGTCGGCGAACTCTTCCAGCCACCGCGCCTTCGCCCGCTGAACCGGATCGGCCGGCCACAGCGACGGGCCGGGCCGCGTCTCCTCGATGTACTGGACAATCACGCTGGAGTCGCACAGCACCAGATCGCCCTCGATCCAGACGGGCACGCGCCGCAGCGGGCTGATCCGCTCGAAATCGTCATTGCCGTACATCGGCGAGATCGGGTCCAGCTCGACCTCGACCCCCTTGATCGCGCAGGCGGCCAGCACCTTGCGCACATAGGGCGAGACAGGGCTGCCGATCACGGTGACGGCGGCCATGGCTCAGGCCGCCTTCTCGTCGACCCGGGGCATGACGTCCCCGACGGTCGGGCAGTCCTTCGCGTGAACCAACTGGATGTCGCGCGGCTTGACGATCTCGTTGCAGTGGCCGCAGGCGATGCGCGGGGCGAGGTCCTTGCCGCATTCCTTGTGGATCATGGCCAGGCCCGAATCCTCCTCGCCATAGACGTGGCGCGCGCCCCAGGCGTGCAGGGTGACCAGCACCCCGTACAGGTCCTTGCCCTTGGCCGTCAGGCGATATTCGTTGCGCGGCGGGCGTTCGGAATAGAGGTGCGGCTCCAGCACGCCATGCTGGACCAGGGTCTTCAGCCGCGCAGCCAGAACGTTGCGGGCGACGCCCAGCCGCTCCTGCCATTGCTCGAAGCGGCTCACCCCGTTGAAGGCGTCGCGGATGACCAGCAGCGTCCACGGATCGCCGATGACTTCCAGCGTCGCGGCGATCGAACAGCTCTGGCGTGAGTAGTCTGCGGTGCGTCCCATGAGGTGAAAGTGACCCTGCGTCAGCCATTTGGCAAGAGGGTTGCCAATCTGGACGGACTGGGTCAGTCTTGTTTGGCTACGGAGGCGCCGCGGCGTTTCCGGATCCCCAGACTTCGGGCGGAAGCCTCCCCGACTTCCGCCCGCCCTTTCTCCGATATAGCTACGCGCATGACCCAGACACTGGCCGAAGCCCTGACCCTGACCGACGACGGCTCCGGGGGGCTGAGGGCGCGGCTGGACGGCGGATTCTCCAACGCGCCCCGCTCGGCGCCGCAGGAGCGCGGCGCGCCCTTCGGCGGCCTGATGGCGGCGCTCGCCGCCGGGGCCATGCGTCAGGGCCTGGGGATCGAGACCCCGCTCCAGACCCTGACCATCCAGTATCTGGCCGCCGCCCGCTTCGAGGACGCGGTCTTCACTCCGACGATGAACCGGGGAGGCCGCAACGTCGCCTATGCCTCGGTCACCGGAGGGCAGGGCGAACGTGCGGCGATCCAGGCGCTGGGCACATATGGCCGGGATGTCGCCGGGCCCGTGCTGACTCCGCTGACGGCCTCGCCCCCGCCGGTGAACGAGCTGGAGCCGTCGCCGCTGGACCCGACCTTCGGTCCCTGGTTCACCCGCCATATCGAGCACCGCTTCGTCGCGGGGCCGAAACTGTTCGGCGAAAACACGGACGCGGCGCCCGAACTGGGTTGCTGGATGCGGACCGTCGACGCGGCGCCGCTGGACGAGGCCCGGCTGCTGTTCCTGCTGGACGGTCTGTATCCGACCTATTTCACGGCCTTGCCCGCGCCGCCGGTCGTCTCGGCCAGCGTCGACCTGCGCGCGGATCTGCTGACGGAACTGACGCCGGACACCTCGCCCGAGGGCTGGGCCTATTTCCACTTCACCAGCCAGGACGTGGGAAGCGGCTGGGCGGTCGAGGACGGGGTGGCCTGGGCGCCGGACGGTCGACCGCTGGCCCTGGTGCGTCAGCGCCGGAAGCTGATGCCGGGCCGACCCTAGCCGTGCAGGCCGCGCAGCTGGATCAGGGGGATGACGATGTCCTCCTCGTCCTCCAGATGGCGCAGCAGGGGACCGGCGTTTGCGTCGATCAGATCGGACAGGCGGTTGGCCCTGTCGGCGAGGTCGGGCGCCCTGGCCCCGACGGCCTGATGGAACGCCAGACCGCCCTGGAACAGCGCCTCCAGCGTTTCGTGGATGGCGTCGTGGTCCCGGTCCAGCAGGTCGATGCCGGCGCCGATCTTCGGCTCGATCTGGCGCATCATGGGGAAATACTGACCGCTTTCGACCCGGTGGTGGCCGTCGAGGTGCTGCAGGAAGGACTGGAGCGCCGGGATCAGCTGGCGGTGCAGGGCTGCGGCGTCGCCATTGGCCCGCCACTGGCCGACCAGGCCGTCCATATGCGCCTGATGCCCGCGGAAACTGGCGTGCATCTGCAGCCAGAAGGCCGCCGTCTCGTCCAGCTTCGAGGTCCAGCGGTCGCGGGGAAACTCATCGCGCAGATACAGGAAGTCCGACGGCAGTCCGGCGCGCATGGTCAGCGCCAGCGCGTCGGGCGCCTCAGACAACGGCGGTGGTCGTCTTGATGAAGCCGCCGCCCAGCAGGCGATCGGGATCGGCGGGATCGTAGAGGGCGCAGGCCTGACCCGGAGCCACGCCTTCCTCGCCGGTGTCGAACAGGATCGCGACCGCGCCGTCGATCAGGGCCAGCCGGGCCGGGGAGGGCGGACGCGTAGAGCGCACGCGGGCCAGCACCGGCGCGCCGGCTTCAGCCGCCGCCTCGATGGTCTCCCCGTCGCCCAGCCAGTTGGTCTCGTCCAGCGTCAGCGACGCGGTCAGCAGGGCCTCGCGCGGGCCGACGATGACGTGGCGCTTCGCCGGATCCAGCTTCGTCACGAACAGGGGCTCGCCCACGGCGACGTTCAGGCCGCGGCGCTGGCCGATGGTGTAGTCGGTGATGCCCGAGTGAGCGCCCAGCACCCGGCCGTCCATGTGGACGATGTCGCCGGCCTCGCGGCCTTGCGGACGCAGCTTGTCG
>NZ_JAKFEB010000202.1:0-3794 GCF_036677305.1 Brevundimonas sp.
CCGCCCGGCGAGATCCTGTGCGTCACCTACACCAAGGCCGCCGCCGCCGAGATGCAGGCGCGGCTGTTCGACAAGCTGGGCCGCTGGGCCGTGATGGACGACGCCGAACTGTCGCGCGATCTGGCCCGGCTGGACGGCCGCGACCCCGCCAGTCTGGACCACGCCGACCTGCGCGAGGCCCGCCGCCTGTTCGCCCGCGCCCTGGAGACGCCGGGCGGGCTGAAGATCCAGACCATCCACGCCTTCTGCGAAAAACTGCTGCGCCGCTTCCCCATCGAGGCCGGCGTCTCGCCCGCCTTCAAGGTGCTGGAGAACGAGGCGGCGGTGGCCCTGTCGCACGCGGCGCGCGAGGATCTGGCCCGCGCGGCCCTGGCCGATCCCGACGGCCGCCTCGGCGCCGCCTACGCCCATTTCGCGGTCGAGCTGGACTGGAAATCCTTCCACGCCCTGCTGGCCATGATCGAGGCAGAGCGCGGCAAGCTGGTCGCCTATGTCGAGCGCTGGACCTCGGGCGCCGCGCCGGGTCCGCACATCCTCGCCGGGGTGTCGGAGGAGGACACCCCCGCCGCCATCGAGTCCGGCTTTCTCAATTGGCTGAACCCCGCCGACTGGCGCGCCGCCGCCGACGGCTTCGCTGCGGGCTCGGCCAACGACCAGAAGATCGCTCACCAGATGCGCGAGGCGGTCCCGCCGCACTCCAGCCTCGCGGCCATGAAGGCCCTCTTCATCGATTCGAAGGGCGAGGCGCGGACGAAGTTCGGGACGAAGAGCGCCCCGCCTGCAGCCGCCGCCTACCTCGACTCCGTCTCGCTGAAATATTGCGCCGTCCTCGACCGCATGCGCGCGGCCAGGGTCGCCGACGACACGGTCAAGGCCCTGACGCTGGCCCACGCCCACGCGGCTTTCTACGAGACGGCCAAGGCGCGGCAGGGCGCGCTCGACTTCTCCGACCTCGTGGTCCGCACCGTCGAACTGCTGACGCAGCGCGCCACCGCCGCCTGGGTGCTGTTCAAGCTGGACGGCGGCATTGAACACGTCCTCGTCGACGAGGCCCAGGACACGGCCCCCGACCAGTGGGCCATCTTCAAGGCCCTGACCGAGGAGTTCTTCTCGGGCGAGGGCGCCGCGCGCCGGGGCGAGGTCCCGCGCATCCCCCGCACCGTCTTCGCCGTCGGCGACGAGAAACAGTCGATCTACTCCTTCCAGGGCGCCCGCCCCGAGCGGCTGCGGCAGGAGGCCCAGGCCTATGAGGCGCTGGCCCGCGGCGCCGGACGGCCGTTCGAGGAGGTGCCGCTGGACACCTCCTTCCGCTCGACCGAGGAGGTCCTGGCCTTCGTCGACGCCGCCTTCGAAGGGCCCGAGCGGACCCGCGCCCTCGTCGGCGTCTCGGGCGACATCCCGACCCACCAGCCGGCCCGCGTCGGCCAGCACGGCGCGGTCGACCTGTGGCCCCTGTTCCACGATCCGGTCACGCCCGACCGCGAGGCCTGGAACGCCCCGGTCGACAAGGAGGATGCGCGCAGCGGCCGCAAACAGCTGGCCCAGGCCCTGGCCCGCGACATTCGCAAACAGGTCATGGCCGGGACCGCCGTCCACGACCGCGACGCGGACGGCGGCCTGCGCCCCGCCCGCTGGGGCGACTTCCTCGTCCTCGTTCGCCGCCGCGACGCCCTGTTCGAGGAGATCATCCGCGCCCTCAAGGCCGAGGCCGTCCCCGTCGCCGGCGCCGACCGTCTGAAGCTCAAGGAACACATCGTCTTCGACGACCTGATCGCCGTCGCCCGTTTCGCCCTCTATCCCGACGACGACCTGTCGCTCGCCGAAGTCCTGCGCAGCCCCTTCTGCGACGTCACCGATTTCGGCGATCCGCACAGCCTGTATCCGCTGGCCGACAAGGAGGGCCGCGAGGGCCGGTCGCTGTGGCGCGAACTGCAACGGCGCGCCGACGAACAGCCGCAATGGCTCCGCGCCCGCGACTTCGTCCAGGCCGCGCTGGACGCCCGCGACCGCGACCCCTTCGCCTTCTTCTCCAGCCTGCTGAACCGGATCGACGAGACCGGGGTCTCGGGCCGCGCCCGCATCCTCGCCCGGCTGGGCCGCGAGGCGGAGGAGGCGATCGACGAGACCCTGGCCCAGGTTCTGGCCGCCGAGGACCGCGGCGGCGTCGATCTGGAAACCTGCGTCGCCCGGCTCGAAGCCGCCGACGTCGAGGTCAAACGCGAGATGGAGGGCGCCCGCAACGAGGTCCGGGTCATGACCGTCCACGGCGCCAAGGGTCTCGAGGCGCCCGTCGTCATCCTTCCCGACACCACCTCGCGCGCCAAGCCGCAGGGGCCGACCCTGATGCCCACGGCGAACGAGGACGGCGGGGAGGGCGAGGGCTGGCTGATGTGTCCGGGCTCGGCGAAGGACGACTGCCCCGCCTCGAAGGCCGCGCGCGAGGCCCGCGTGGCCCGCACCGACGCCGAGACGCTGCGCCTGCTCTATGTCGCCCTGACCCGCGCCCGCGACCGGCTGGTGGTCATGGGCCGCGCGACCCGACGCCCCGAGGAAGGCTTCGAGGCCGGCAGCTGGTGGAGCGTCATCGCCGGGACCTTCCAGCGGCTGGGCGACGACGAGCCGCTGAACGTCCGCGACATCGGCGACGGCGTGCTGCGCTTCGGCGTCGACCCGGAGCGGCTGGCCGCGGCCCCTTCGACGCGGCGCGAATCGACGGACATCCCGCCCTGGGCCCGCCGGCCCCCGGCCCCGGACAAGGCCGCCCGTTTCGCCTCGCCGTCGAAGATGGAGGAAACGGCGCGCATCCCGGCGCCCTCGCCGCTGGCGGCGGCCGGACCGGGCGCGAGCCTCGGTCGCTTCCGGCGGGGCGACCTGATCCACCGGCTGCTGGAGCGGCTGCCCGACATCGCGCCGTCGGAACGGGCCGACGCCGCCCGCCGCATCCTGTCCCGCGAACGGGACCTTGACGAGGCCGCCCGCGCGGAAATGATCGGGGCCGCCTTCCGCGTCCTCGACGACGCCCGCTTCGCTCCCGTGTTCGGTCCCGGCTCCCGGCCCGAGGTCGCCCTGACCGGCTCGGTCGGGGATGTCCCGATCTCGGGACGTATGGACCGGCTGGTGGTCACGCCCGATCGGGTCCTGGTCGTCGACTACAAGACCAACCGCCCGGCCCCCGACCGGATAGAGGACGCCGACCCGGCCTATGTGCTGCAGATGGCCGTCTACGCCTCGGTGCTGGCCCGGCTCTATCCCGGCCGGACCGTCGAGGCGGCCCTGGTCTGGACCGACGGTCCGCGCCTGATGGCCGTGCCCGCCGAACTGATGCGGGCGGCGCTGGCCGGCGACGGTCCGTCGCGTTGATTTGCGCCGCCGGAGATCCCACATCGTCGGCAACCGGGCCGGAATCAGACTAGTGTGACCGGCCGCTCATTCGCGTCGCTGACGGCGGCGCCAGACAGGATTTTCTCCATGGCCACCATCAAGGTCACCGACGACAGCTTCGAAGCCGACGTCCTGAAGGCTTCCCGGCCCGTGCTGGTCGACTTCTGGGCCGAATGGTGCGGTCCGTGCAAACAGATCGGCCCGGCGCTGGAGCAGATCGCCGACGATCTGGCCGGCCAGGTCACCATCGCCAAGGTCAATATCGACGACAGTCCCATGATCCCCTCGAAACTGGGCGTGAAGGGCATTCCGACCCTGATGCTGTTCAAGGACGGCCAGATGGCCTCGATGAAGGTCGGCGCCATGCCCAAGGGCAAGATTCTCGAATGGCTGGCCGAGTCCGGCATCGGTTC
>NZ_JAKFEB010000203.1:0-5052 GCF_036677305.1 Brevundimonas sp.
GGCCAGCGACTCGCCCATCAGCGCCGTCTCGCCGTTGGTCCGGAAACGCCCTTCGATGAACGGCTGGACCTCGTCCGCGACGAACCGCCGGAAGCGGTCGGAGTGTCCCTGCGTCGGATAGCGCGCGATCAGCTCGGCGTTGTCCGTGGCCAGCGCCAGCTCATTGCGACGATCCACCGAGGCGATGCCGACGACGATCACGTCGCGCGTCGTGCCGTTCACCGTCCCCAGCTGGGCCAGTCCGGAGATATGGTGGAAGTCCTGCCACGTCGTCCCTCCGTCCAGGAGGTAGAGCACCGGATACCGCGTTGCGCCCTCCGCATAGCCGGGCGGCAGCCAGACATTGATCTCGCGCGCCGCGCCCATCACCGTCGAGGGCAGGGCGTACGACTGTCCGATCACGATCGGCGTCGGGTCCCACTGGGCCGCGACGGGCGTCGCGGCCGTCAGAAGAACGCCCGTCGCCAGCAAGGCCGTCATCGCCTTCCGCAACATCACTTCGCCTCCCGGGCAGGTTCGATCAGGTCCCAGGCGTTGCCGTACAGGTCCTGGAATACGACAACCTTCCCATAGGGTTCCTGTCGCGGCGTCTCCCGGAATTCCACGCCGGCGGCCGACCATGCGGCGTGGTCCCGGAGGAGGTCGTCCGTCTCCAGAAACAGCCAGACGCGGTCGCCCGCCTGCCGGCCGACGGCCTCGCGCTGGGCGTCGGTCGTCGCCCTGGCCAGCAGCAGGGAGGTCTGCCCGCCCCTGGGCGTCGCCCGCACCCAGCGTTTGCCGCCGCCCATGTCCGTGTCCTCGCTGAGTTCGAAACCCAGCTTGCCGACGAAAAAGGCGATGGCCTCGTCGTAGTCGCGGACCAGCAGGCTGACGGCGCCGAGACGGGCCACGGACCTAGAGCCGCGCCTTGACCGCCGCGACGACCGCGTCCGTCGTGATCCCGAACTTGTCGTACAGGACCTCGGCCGGCGCGCTCGCCCCGAAGCCGGTCATGCCGACGAAGCCGCCGTCCTCGCCGATGAACCGCTCCCAGCCCTGCTGGATGGCGGCCTCGACCGCCACGCGGACGGTCCCGCGCCCGATCACCGAGGCCTGGTATTTCGAATCCTGCTGGAAGAACAGCTCGAAGCACGGGACCGAGACGACCCGCGTCGGCGTGCCTTCCGCCTCCAGCGCGTCAGCGGCGGCCAGCGCCAGCGCCAATTCCGTCCCGGTGCCGAACAGCGTCACCTTGGCGGCGCCCTTGGCGGCGCGGATCTCATAGGCGCCCTTGGCCGACAGGTTTTCCGAGGCGGCGACGGTGCGCACAGCCGGCGTCTTCTGCCGCGACAGGGCCATGGCCGACGGCGCGGTCTTGTGCTCCAGCGCCGCCTGCCAGCACTCCATGGCCTCGACCGTATCGGCCGGGCGGAAGACCAGCAGGTTCGGGATGGCGCGCAGGGCGGCCAGATGTTCGACCGGCTGGTGCGTCGGGCCGTCCTCGCCCAGGCCGATGCTGTCGTGGGTCAGGACGTGGATCGCCCGCACGCCCATCAGGGCGCCGAGCCGGATCGCGGGGCGGCTGTAGTCCGAGAACACCATGAAGGTGCCGCCGTACGGGATGACCCCGCCGTGCAGCGCCATGCCGTTCATGGCCGCGGCCATGCCGAACTCGCGGATGCCCCAGTTGACGTACCGGCCCTCATAGGTGGGCGCGTCGAAGATCGGCGTGCCCTTGACGAAGGTGTTGTTGGAACCGGTCAGGTCGGCCGAGCCGCCGATCAGTTCGGGAATGGCGGCGAACAGCTCGTCCAGCGCCGCGCCCGACGACTGGCGGGTGGCCTGGGCCGGTTTGGCCTCGACCAGTTCGGCGATCTTCGCCTGCAGCTTGTCAAAGGCGCCGGCGGGCAGGTCGCCCTTCATGGCGCGGGTGAAGTCGGCGGACTGGGACGAGGCGTTCAGACGGGCTTCCCACGCCTTGCGCTCCTTGGCGCCGCGGCGTCCGACCTTCTTCCAGGCCTTGTCGACCGCTTCCGGCAGCTCGAACGGCTCATGGGCCCACGACAGGCCCAGACGGGTGGCGGCGATCTCGGCCGCGCCCAGGGCCGCGCCGTGCGTCTTGTGGCTGCCTTCCATGGTGGCGGCGCCGCGGCCGATCTTCGTCTTGCAGGCGATCAGGGTCGGCTTGTCCTGCCGGGTCGCCCACTGCAGCGCCGACTTGATGGCCTTCATGTCATGGCCGTCGATAGCCTTCACGGCCCAGCCCGCGGCCTTGAAGCGCGCCTTCTGGTCCGTCGCGTCCGACAGCGAGACCGCCCCATCGATGGTGATGGAGTTGTCGTCCCACAGCACCGTCAGCTTGTTGAGCTTGTAGCGTCCGGCCAGGGTGATCGCCTCCTGCGACACGCCCTCCATCAGACAGCCGTCGCCGGCGACGACCCAGGTCCGGTGGTCGACCAGACCGTCGCCGAACCGCGCGGCCAGATGGCGCTCGGCCATGGCGAAGCCGACGCTGTTGGCCAGACCCTGACCCAGCGGGCCGGTGGTGGTCTCGACGCCCGGCATATGGCCGAACTCGGGGTGGCCGGCGGTCTTCGATCCCCACTGGCGGAAGTTCGACAGCTCTTCCTTCGTCGCGGCCTTGTAGCCGGTCAGGTGCAGCAGGCTGTAGATCAGCATCGATCCGTGCCCGGCCGACAGGATGAAGCGGTCGCGGTCGGCCCAGTCCGGGCGGCTGGCGTCGAACTTCAGAAACCGGGAAAACAGCACCGTCGCCACATCGGCCATGCCCATCGGCATGCCGGGGTGGCCGCTCTTCGCCTTTTCGACCCCGTCCATTGAAAGCACCCGGATGGCGTCCGCCATCTGTTTCGGGGTGGCCTTTTCGGATACGTTTTTGGCGTCGGTCACGGGGAGGACCTTTCGTCGGGGGGCGGAAAAAAGGAAGCGCGCCGCTTTACCCCGGCGTGCGCGCGGGTTCTATACGGATTCTGGAGGATGTGACCCGAATGGATGCTGCTTCGGCCGCCAAGGACCGTGTCGACCGCGCGCTCGCCCTGCTCGAGCGCCGCCTGCTGGACCTCAAGGGACGCGCGGCCGGCTCCAGTCGCGTGCCGGACGACGACCTGTTCGCGCCCGAGCCCTCGACCGAGACCGACCGCCTGCGCATCTTCGAACTGGAAGCCGCCGGCCGCGACGCCGCCGAGGCCCTGTCACGCGCCGCGGACGCCATACGCGACAGCCTGTCGGAACAGGAGGCCCGCTGATGGCGACGGTGACGGTCGAGATCAACGGCCGCCCCTACGCCGTCGGCTGCGCCGACGGCCAGGAGGACCGCGTTCGCACCCTCGCCGGCCAATTCGACGGTCATGTGCGTCAGGTGGCGGGGGAAGTCGGCCATGTCGGCGACATCCGTCTGTTCCTCATGGCCGGTCTGATGCTGGCCGATGAACTGCACGAGGCGCGCGCCAACGGCGGGGCCGCGCCCGCGTCCTCGGCGGCCGCCAACATCGATGGCGTCGCTGAAGCCCTGAACGCCGTCGCCGCCCGATTGGAAAAGATCGCACAGGGGTTGTGAGCCGGCGCCATTGTTCCGCCCCGGCGGAACGACTATCTTGTCCAGCGGCGGGTCTTGCTGCGGCCCACGTCGAAGGCAACATTTCCTTGCGACCTTAATTCACTCGAAGGGAGCTGTCCCTGACCAGGCTCGTGGGCCTGGGCACACGGCGCCCACCTGGCTACCCAGGTCGAGAGGATTTAAACGCTCTTCACGGTTCTCGCGGCGCCGCCAACCTCCCTTCCTTTTTGCGCAATCGCTCGCCGCGCGGCGGCTCGCTGCTTGAGCGCGGGTTGTGCGCGGAGTAGGGCTGCCGGGCGTGTTCGACGCGGCCGGACGGCTTTCCATGACCGACAAGCATCAGCTCCGCGCCGCCATGCGGGCCACGCGCAAGCGTCTGGCCGGGCTGGACGCGGGCGCCGCCGGACGGGCCGCCGAACAGGCCGGGGCCCTGCCTCCGGGCCTGATCGTCGCCGTCTATCGCGCCATCGGTTCGGAACTGGATGTCGACGCGCTCTCGCTGGCCCTGGGCCGGGCCGGGCGCGAACTGTGCCTGCCGGTCGTCATCGAGCGGGACGCCCCCATGATCTTTCGCCGCTGGTCGCCCGGCGAGCCTCTGGAGCTGGACGAGGCCGGCGTGCCCGCGCCGTTTCCCCTGGCCGGGACGGTCAGGCCGGACCTGATCCTGACGCCGCTGCTGGCCTTTGACCGCCACGGGGGAAGACTGGGGCAGGGCGGCGGTTACTACGACCGCACCTTCGCGGCCTTGCCCGACGCGATCCGGGTCGGCTTCGCCTACGCCGGTCAGGAGGTCGAGCGGCTGCCGGTCGAGACGCACGACATCCGCCTGCATGGCGTTCTGACCGAGAAGGGCTATAGAGCCTTCGCATGAGACTGGCTTTTTTCGGTGATGTCGTCGGCAAGTCCGGACGGGACGGCCTGAGCGACCACCTGCCCGGCCTGAAGCGCGACCTGAAACTCGATTTCGTGGTGGTCAACGCCGAGAACGCCGCCGGCGGTTTCGGCATCACCGAGAACACGGCGCGCGAGTTGTTCATGGCCGGCGCCGACTGCCTGACCCTGGGCAACCACAGCTGGGACCAGCGCGAGGCCCTGACCTATATCGTGCGCGAGCCGCGCCTGATCCGTCCGGCCAACTATCCCCGCCTGATGGACGCGCCGGGGGCCGGCGCCAACCTGTTCGAGACCCAGAGCGGCAAGACCGTGCTGGTCATGAATGTGCTCGGCCGCATCCACATGGATCCGATGGATTGTCCGTTCAGCGCGGTCGAAAAGGAACTCGCGGCCTGCCCGATGGGCGCGGCCGCCGACGCCATCATCGTCGACATGCATTGCGAGGCGACCTCCGAGAAGATGGCCATGGGCCATTTCTGCGACGGCCGGGCCTCGCTGGTGGTCGGCACCCACACCCACGTCCCGACCGCCGACTGCCAGATCCTGCCCGGCGGAACGGCCTATCAGACCGACGCCGGCGGCTGCTGCGACTATGACTCGGT
>NZ_JAKFEB010000204.1:0-4057 GCF_036677305.1 Brevundimonas sp.
GACCGCCGATCTGACCGCGACGCTGAATGGCTGCAACGCCCCGGCGCGCGCCGCGCCGCCCCCGGCCCGCCCCGCCGCACGTCCGCCCGCCCGGACCCCCGCGGGCGCCTGGTCTGTCCAGGTCGGCGCCTTCCGCGACGAGACGGTGGCCAGCAACTGGCTGACCGAGGTCAATCGCCGCTTCCGCACCCAGTTCGCGTCCGCCGAACGCACGGTCCAGAACGCCGAAGGCTGGTATCGCTCGCGCTTCACCGGCATGAGCGAACAGGCCGCCCAGGGAGCCTGCGCCGCCCTGGCCGAGCGCCGCGTGACCTGCATGGTCATTCGGCCCCAGGGCTAGGCTGCCGACCGGTTTTGCCGCCCGGCTGAAAGCGGCCTAAGCTCGCCCGACGCGGTTCGGGGAGCGGGATGAGCGCGTTCGAATACACCTCGGTGATGGCCTCGATCATCGTCGGCCTGGCGATCGTCGACATCCTGGTCAGCCTGAACCGGCTGATCCGCGCCGGCGGGTCCGTCCGGTGGCACTGGGCGGCGCCGGTCACCGCCGCGCTGATCGCGATGACGATCATCCAGATCTGGTGGAGCATCTACAGCCCCCAGGACACGCCGATGACCATCGGACAGTTCCTGCCCCTTCTGGTCGAGCTGGTGCTTCTGTTCCTGCTGGCGGCCGCCGCCCTGCCCGACGACATCCCCGCGGGCGGGATCGACCTGCGGCTCTATTACGACCGCAACGGCCCCTATCTATGGAGCCTGTTCGCCGCCAGCCTCGGCTGGGCCCTCGCGATGGGCGCCGTGCAGTGGGTTCTGGCGGGAGAGGGGCCTGCGGCCTTCATCGAACAGCATCTCGTCGATCTGCTCGTCCTGCTGCTCTTCGTCTCCCTGATTTTCGTGCGCCGGCTGTGGTGGCACATGATCGTCCTGGCCTTCGCGGCGCTGGGGCCGATCGGCTGGCTGTCGCGCAGTCTCGGCTGACCCGCCGACGTTCAGGACGCCGGACGACCGCGCTTGCCCCGCCGGCCCTTTTCCCCTATACGCGCCGCCTTTCCAGGGCTTCGGTCCTGGCTGCGGAGCACCAAAGGGTTCGGGAAGTCATCCCGGCCGCCGCGCCAGGATCCATCGTGGGAGAGGACTTACCCGGTCCCCTCGCGCCGACGCCCTACAAGGGAGACTACCGCATGGCTCTTTACGAGCACACGGTCATGTCGCGCCAGGATATCTCCGCGCAACAGGCCGAAGCGCTGAACGACACCATCAAGGGCTTGATCGAAGCCGGCGGCGGCACCGTCGCCAAGATCGAGTACTGGGGTCTGCGCAACCTGACCTACCGGGTCAAAAAGAACCGCAAGGCGCACTATTCGCTGCTCGCCGTCGACTGCCCGCCCGCCGCCATGGCCGAAGTGGAACGTCAGCTGTCGATCAACGAAGACGTCCTGCGCTGGCTGACCGTCCGCGTCGAGGAGCTCGACCTGGAACTGTCGCCGCTGCTGGCCCGCCGCGAGCGCGAGCGCGAACGTGAACGCGAGCGTACGCCGCGTGACGACGCCGCCGCCGAAGCAACCTTCTAAGGGAACCGGAACATGACCGACACCACCGCCCCGTCGCCGGGCGCGCCGGCCGGCTCCGGCCCGGCCCGCCGTCCCTTCTATCGCCGCCGCAAGGTGTGCCCGTTCACGGGCCCGCAAGCGCCGAAGATCGACTACAAGGACGTCAAACTGCTGCAACGCTACATCAGCGAACGCGGCAAGATCGTCCCTTCGCGCATCACGGCCGTTTCCCAGATCAAGCAACGCGAACTGGCCAAGGCCATCAAGCGCGCTCGCTACCTGGCCCTCCTGCCCTACGTGGTGAAGTAAGATGAAGGTCGTTCTGCTTGAACGCGTCGAGAATCTCGGCGCCATCGGCGACGTCGTGTCCGTCAAGGACGGCTTCGCCCGTAACTTCCTCCTGCCGCGCGACAAGGCCCGTCGGGCCACGTCGGCGAACCTGAAGGCCTTCGAACTCGACCGCGCCGCCATCGAGGCCCGCAACGAGAAGAACAAGGCCGACGCAGGCGCCATCGGCTCGAAGATCGACGGCCAGACCTATGTCATGATCCGGCAAGCCGGTGAGACGGGTCAGCTGTACGGATCGGTCGCCGCTCGCGACGTCGTCGAGGCCGTCACGGCCGAAGGCGGCAAGATCGAGCGCAGCCAGATCGTGCTCAACACCCCGATCAAGACCCTGGGCGTCCACGAAGTGCTGGTTCGCCTGCACGCCGAGGTCTCGGCCACGATCAAGATCAACATCGCCCGCTCGGCAGACGAAGCCGAACGTCAGGCGAAGGGCGAGGACGTGATCAAGGCCGCCTACGACGAGGACCGCGAAGCGGCCCTCGAACAGGCCAAGGACATGGTCGCCGGCGGCGCCGGCCAGCAGGAAGGCCTGGGTTCGGAAGCCTGAGGCGTCTTGCCTTCGGCCAGCGCGCCTTGCGCTGCCTGAGCCCAGCCCCACGGCTGAAAGACTTGAGGGGCGCGTCCAGCCGGGCGCGCCCCTTTTGCTTGCGCGACCGCCGTTGTCTGGTCGTGCATGTCCGGGCAAACTGGGGCGTCCGGGGAGATCCGCCATGAAGAAAATTGGACTTGTCGTAGGCTTGGTCGCCTGTCTGGCCGCCGGTTCCGCCCTGGCCCAGTCCGGCATGACGCTGGACGACTTCGTCACCCGCGCCAACCGGATCCCGCTCAACCCGACCGCCATGCTGCGTCCCGATGCGCACCGGCTGAAGGGCGAGGCGGAACGGGCCTTCCGGTCGGTCGGAAACGAGATCGAGACCGCCCGGACCGCCGGACGGACGCCGCCCGCCTGCCCGCCGGAACGCATCAATCTGGACGTGCGCCAGCTTCTGGCCTTCCTGAACGGCATTCCCGAGGCCCGGCGTCAGCGGATGAACGTCACCGACGGCATCCGGTCGTGGATGCGTTCGCGGTATCCCTGCCCGGCCTGATCGGGTTCCAGCGGCGCCGTTAACTGATCCGGCTACGGAATTCGCGGTCGTCCACAGAGCGCCGAATCTGTCCCCTTCCAAGCCTGCGACCAAGACTGACGTAGGCCGCGCGCATGGGTAAGACATGAGCCCCATGAACGCCTTCGCACCGCTCGCCTTCCCCGGTCCCTCGGACTCGGGGTCCATCCCGTCGATGCCCCACAATCTGGAGGCCGAGCAGGCCCTGCTGGGCTCGCTGATGTTCGACAATGCGGTGTTCGAACGGCTCAGCGACCGGCTGCGCGGCAGTCATTTCTACGAGCCCTTCCACCAGCGGCTCTATGAGGCGATCGAGGATCACATCCGTCAGGGCATGCTGGCCGAGCCCACCATCCTGATGGAGCGGTTCAAGCAGGACCCGGCCTTCCAGGAGTTCGGCGGTCTGCGCTACCTCGCCGATCTGGTCGACCGCGCCCCGCCGGCGGCCAACGCCCCCGACTACGCCCGCGTCGTCTACGACCTGGCCCTGCGCCGCGACCTGATCCGCATCGGCGGCGAGATCGTGCGCGAGGCGCCCCAGCCCGAAACCGCCGCCATCGACCAGATCGAACAGGCGGAGCAGCGGCTCTACACCCTGGCCGAGACGGGCAAGCCGTCGTCGGGCTTCGTCAGCTTCTCCAGCGCCCTGTCGGGCGCGGTGCAGATGGCGGCCGAGGCCTATCAGCGCGACGGCAAGCTGGCCGGCCTGGCCACCAACCTTGATGACCTCGACCAGAAACTGGGCGGGCTGCACCCGTCCGACCTGCTGATCCTCGCCGGCCGCCCGTCGATGGGCAAGACGGCGCTGGCCACCAACATCGCCTTCAACGTCGCCCGAAGCTACCGCTGGGAGCCGACGCCCGAGGGCCGCAAGACCGTCAGCGGCGGGGTGGTGGCCTTCTACTCGCTGGAAATGTCGGCCGAGCAGCTGGCCATGCGTATCCTCGCCGACGCGTCGGGCGTGTCGTCGGACAAGCTGCGCAAGGGGGAGATCGACGCCGGCGACTTCGGCAAGATCCGCGAGGCCGCGGTCGAGATCGGCGAAAGCCCCCTGTT
>NZ_JAKFEB010000205.1:0-3664 GCF_036677305.1 Brevundimonas sp.
CAGCGTGGCCACAGGAGCCGCCGCGGGCAATGCCGACCCGGCCACCGGGCCCGTCGGGAGCGGTGGCGCGGGGCGCGCGGGGGCGGCGGTCGCGGAAGGGGTCGGCGTCGCGCGGGGCTGGGTCGCCGGGCTGGCAGGGCCAGGAGTCGCCCGGGGCGACGGGGTCGCGGTCGGCGCTGAAACCGGGCCGGACGAGGAGGGCGGCGAGGCTGTCGCCGGGGCGGATCGGACGACGGGCGCCGCGAGGGCGGGCGCAGCCGTGGTGGGAGCGGGCCGGGGCGTCGGGACGCTGGAAGGCGCGGCCGTGGCGGGAACGGCGGGTCTCGGCGCGGGCGTCGCGACCGCGGCCGGCGGCGGGGCGATATAGGCGGCGGGGACGGGCGGGCCGCTGTTCAGGTCGCGCGTCAGACTGCTGGTCGGCGGGGCCGCCGGAGGGGTCTGGGCGTGGGCGGCGCCGGCCATGGCGAGGACGGCGGCGGCGGTGGACAGGCAGACTTTCATGGAGTCGACCTTCGCGCCTCAGCCCACGAACGGCAAGGCCCTGACGCGTCAGCTTTCCGCGATCAGGCGGCGGGCATCTCGACCCAGAAGGTCGCGCCCTCGCCCGGCGTCGAGGTCACGCCGATGGAGCCGCCCTGCAATTCGACGAGGCGTTTGGCCAGGGCCAGGCCGATGCCGTGCCCCTCGACCGCGGACCGCTCCAGGCCCAGGCGGTTGAACGGTTCGAACAGCTGGGCCTGCTTCTCGGGGGAAAGACCGGGGCCGCGGTCGGAGACCTCGATCCGCACGCCGTCATAGACCTTGCTTGCGCGGAAGGTGACGACGCCCCCGGACCCACCGTATTTGACGGCGTTGGAAGCGAGATTGGAGATGACCTGCGTCAGGCGCTGGGAATCGGCCAGGGCGATCAGGCCGTCGCCTTCGCTGACGACCTCAAGCCGTACGCCTTCGGATTCGGGCCGCAGGGCCACGGCCCGTTTCACGTCTTCCAGCACGCCGGGCACATCGGTGGGGCGCAGTTCGACCTTCACCGCACCGGACTCGGCGCGGGCGACGTCCAGCAGGTCGTGAGCCAGCGCCTCGACCTGACGCGCCGTCTTGACCAGCATCTCGGCCATTTCCCCCTGGGTGGGTGTGATGGCTCCAAGCTGTCCGGTCTTCCACAGTTCGCCGATGCCGATCACCCCGCCGACGGGACTCTTGATCTCGTGGGCGACGTTGGCGAGCAGGCGGGACTTGGCTTCGGAGGCGCGTTCGGCGCGCACCTGACCGGCCTTGGCCCGATCCGACAGGCGGTCCCGCTCTTCCAGCAGGGCCGCGACCAGCATGATCGGCAGATAGCCGAACAGGATCAGCAACTGCGCCATCATGGCGCGGTCCGGGCCCTCGAACGCGATGCCGTACGGGCCGAGGCCGCGCATGCTTCCGCCGACGGCCAGGATTGAGATGATGACGAGGGCTGCGGTGACGCCCAGCATCCGGAGCCGGACGGCGATCAACAGCAGCAGGGGCATGGTGATGAAGCCGATCGGCATCTGCTGCGAAAAGACGACAATGCAGAGCGCTGTCAGCAGGCTCAGAAGGACGATCGCTTCGATGGTGCGGGCCGGCGCGCGGAACCGGACGATCTCGCGTTTGGTGAGCGCCAGGCCGAAACTGGCCAGCACCGCGACGCCCAGGGCGTGGCCGAACCACCAGGTCTGGACGCTGTCGAGGAAGTCAGCGCCGTTCATCCACCACAGCATGGCGCCCGCAAACAGGGCGGCCGGCAGAGGCCCCAGGACGGCCGCGCTGACCAGAAAGCGGCACGCGCCCTGGACGGAGGCGAGGTTCAGCGTGGGCGCGAACCGCCGCGCCAGCAGAACGCAGACATAGATTTCCAGCATGTTGGCGACGGTGAACATCACCGTCAGCAGGGTCGAATTGCCCGCCAGCAGCTCGCCTGCCGCTATTCCCATGGCGACGAGGGCGCCGAACGACAGATCGTAGAGAGGTCCGCGCGATGTCCGCAGCCAGACCGCGACAGCCAGACCGCCAGCGCCCCACAGGGCGGCGACCACGCCGGCGGACCGGGCGAAACTGAGGGCCAGGACGACCAGAACCATAACCGCCATGGCGGTGAAAATCGGTGCGAGGGGCGGGCCGACGCCGCTGGTCGGACGCGAACCGTCCCGGGCGCGCGGCGCCGCGGGCGTTGGCACGCCGGGAGCAGGCTCCAAGGGTTCGAGCGCGCGGCTCATCTGCATATCTGGTCCCGGAACGACAGCCTGTGCCGTTCCCTTAGGCCCGCGCTTCCTAATATCCCCTGAAGGTCAGGCGTTTGCCTTCAATAGTTCCGTCAGTTCTCGCACCGCTGCGGCCGGCCCGTCCGGATGAGTCCAGACCGCCGAACTGACCGCCACGAAGTCGGCGCCGGCGCCGGCCAGCGCACCCGCGTTCGCGGCCGTGATCCCGCCGATGGCGACACAGGGCACCTCCACGGTTTCCTGCCAGATGGTCAGGATTTCGGGATCGGGCCGAAAGACCGTCTCCTTGGTCGTCGTCGGGAAGAAGGCGCCGAAGGCGACGTAGTCCGCTCCGGCTTCGGCCGCGTCCATCGCCAGCTCGCGGCTGTCGTGGCAGGTCACGCCGATCATGGCGTCGCGTCCCATGATCGCCCGCGCTTCGGACAGGGAGGCGTCGCCCTGCCCCAGATGGACGCCGTCGCAGCCTGATCGGGCCGCCAGATCGGGCCGGTCGTTGAGAATGACCGCCACGCCGCGCGCCTGGGCGATCGGCTTCAGCGCCGCGACTGCGGCCAAGACCGCGGCGTCGTCGACGTCCTTGAGCCGGATCTGCAGCGCCGCGACCTCGCCCGCGTCCAGCGCCGCTTCCAGATCGTTTGCGAACGCGGCCAGATCGGGGATCGCCGGAGGGGTGATCAGATACAGCTGACAGGGCGGACGGGTGGGGACGACGGGGGGCTTGGCCATGACCCGCGAAGTGCGACGGACGCGCGCCTGCGTCAACTGCACCTCTGCGAACGACTTGCATTTGCCACGATTTGCCTGTTAAGAAGAACCATTCGCAACAAGCCTTCGGGTTCGCCTTGTACGTCTGCAACTGCAACGGCCTTCGCAAACGGGATGTCGCCGCCGCCATCGAGGCCGGCGCCACGCGTCCGCGCGACATCTTCACCCGCAACCAGTGCGCGGTGCAGTGCGCCCGATGCGTATGCGAAATGCGCGAGATGATCGACGAAGCACGCGAGACCTTCGCCATGGCGGCCGAATAGGTCCCCCAGTCTCCCTCAGGGGAGATTCATTCGCATTTTCAATGTCGTGAGAAGTGTTCGCATGTGAACACAATGCCCGTTTGCGTGTTAAAATGGGCGTTCACAGCCGGTGATTCACGACGGTCGGGCTGACCGGCGCGCCGCTGACAGGAATACGACAATGAAGGGCGATCCCGCGATCATCCGCACGCTCAACGCGGTTCTGACCAACGAACTGACGGCGGTGAACCAGTATTTCCTGCACGCGCGGATGTTCGAGAGCTGGGGCCTGAAGCATCTCGGCCAGATCATCTACGACGAGTCGATCGGCGAGATGAAACACGCCGACAAGCTGATCAAGCGCGTCCTGTTCCTCGACGGCCTGCCGAACATGCAGGACCTGCACAAGCT
>NZ_JAKFEB010000206.1:0-7513 GCF_036677305.1 Brevundimonas sp.
GGCATGAACAGCGCCTTGCCCTTGGCCCCGGTCGCCTCCTTCACCGCGGCCGTCCAGACCGGCCACAGGGTCTCGTCGATGGTTTCCGGCAGGGCCGCCAGCGCCGCCTGGGCGAAGGCGGGGTCCTCGATCGTGGGCGTGATCGGACCGCGAACCATCTTCGCCATTTCAATGACATCGGCGAACTTCTGAAGGTTGCCTCGGACCCCGTTCCAGAAGGTCTCGCCCAGGTCCGCGTCCAGTTCGATCAGCCGCGGCTGCGCCACGCCGTAGGGCATGGCGTGCAGGGCCTGGGCGTTCAGACGGTCCAGGTCGGCGGTGTCATAGCGCGCCGGCGACCGGCCCATCTTGGCGAAGGCGAAGCTGGCGCCGAGGGCGTCGATGGACTCCCCCACCTCCAGCGGATCGCTGGTGCCGATGCGGCCCAGATGGCTGGTGATGGCGATGGGCTCATAGCCCTTGTCGCGCATCTCGGCGATCGACAGCGAGCCCAGACGCTTGGACAGGGCCTGCCCGTCCTCGCCGACCAGCAGGGGCATATGCGCGAATGACGGGACCGGCCCGCCCAGCGCCTCGAAAATCTCGATCTGGGCGCCGGTGTTGGTGACGTGGTCCTCGCCGCGGATCACATGGGTGATGGCCATGTCGATGTCGTCGACGACCGACGGCAGGGTGTAGAGGAACAGGCCGTCCTCCCGGATCAGCACCGGGTCCGACATCGAGGCCGTGTCCACCTCGGCGTGGCCGCGCGACAGGTCCTCCCAGGCGACGCGACGCCCATCCAGCTTGAAGCGCCAGTGCGGCTTGCGCCCCTCGGCCTCATAGGCGGCCTTTTCCGCATCCGTCAGCGCCAGTCCGGCGCGGTCGTAGATGGGCGGCAGGCCGCGCGACAGCTGCACCTTGCGGCGGCGGTCCAGTTCCTCGGAGGTGTCGTAGCAGGCGTACAGCCGCCCGGCGGCCTTCAGGCGCGCCGCGGCCTCCTCATAGCGGTCGAACCGCTTCGATTGATTGTGACGTTCGTCCCAGACGAGGCCCAGCCAGGTCAGGTCGTCCTCGATCCCCTGCTCGAACTCGGCCGTGGAGCGTGCAAGGTCGGTATCGTCGATGCGCAGAACGAACGCGCCGCCCTGCCCTTTCGCGAACATCCAGTTCACGAGAGCGGTGCGGACGTTGCCGACGTGCAGCTTACCCGTCGGCGACGGGGCGAAACGGACCTTGACGGACATGGAGCAGACCTTGAGACGCGAGGCGCGCTAGGTCGCCCCCGAAACCGGCCAAGTCAAGGCGTCGCCGCGTTTGTCAGTCGTCGCGGTGGACGCGTTCCCGACGCTCGTGACGCTCCTGGGCCTCGACCGACAGCGTCGCCGTCGGGCGGGCTTCCAGCCGTCCGAGGCTGATCGGCTCGCCGGTCTCCTCGCAATAGCCGTAGGAGCCGTCCTCGATGCGACGCAGCGCCTCGTCGATCTTGGAGATCAGCTTGCGCTGGCGATCGCGGGTGCGCAGTTCCAGCGCCCGGTCGGATTCCGACGACGCCCGGTCGACCAGATCCGGATGATTTTCCGTCTCGGCCTTCAGGTTGACGACAGTCCCCTTGGACTCGCGAAGGATGTCATCCTTCCAGTCCATCAGCTTGCCCTTGAAATAGGCGAGCTGCCGCTCGTTCATGAACGGCTCGTCGTCGGACGGCCTGTACGCGGCCGGCTCGACAGTCACGGAGGCCAATGCGGTCATAGTCGCACTCACGCTCTCAACCAGCGCCCCCCTGTGGCGCAGCCCTGCCTATAGGGTCGACGGAGAGTCGCGGCAACAACGCTCTCAAGAGCGTGACCTGTGGAGCTTACAGTCCTGGCGCGAGCGTGACATTTCTTCATCACCCGCCGCTCGGTGACCACGCTTTTGCGAACGTTTACGGCAGCTTATGCTGCAGTGCGGCGTAGCTCGGCCTTGGCCAGTTCAACCGCCGCGCGCAGATCGATCTGGTCCAGAAGGCCGTTCAGGCCTGCATCGGCGTCGATCGGACGCTCCTCGCGCAGGGTCCGCGACAGGCGATCCAGGGCTCCCTCGCCCGCCTCGCCCTGCAGCAGGGCCAATTTCAGCTCTTCCAGCCGGTCCAGGAGACCGCCGCCGCGGCGGATGGCCCGGCGACGGCGCTCGGTGACGTCCTCGACGCCCTGCAGCGCCATCAGGGCCGACACATCGCTGACGCCGGAGACGCCCGAGGCTGAAGCCGTAGGCGCCGCGGCCCCGGCGGCCCCCATGGAAGGCACGGAAAAGCCTCCGCTCGCTCGGGCGGGACGGCTGCCTTGCGGCGACGACGGTCCGGAGGGGCCTGTGACCTTCATGCGATGCGACTCCAGCACATGCCCGACCATCGTCGGCGCCGAGTCACCGTTTGGTTAACGCCCCGGCAGATTCTGCCGCCGCTTCCGCGGCCGGAACGACAGCGCTCCTTGTTTTCGTGGAGGTTTTTCGCTGGCACGGCTCTGGCAACGCCGTAAACGCAACAGTACCTGGACGCCCCGCCCATGCAGAAACTGCTCGCCTCCCTCCTGACAGCCGCCGCCCTGGCGGGATTCGCCGCGCCCGCCTCGGCGCAGTCGCGGATCAAGGACATCGCGGCGATCGAGGGCGTCCGCACCAACCAGCTGGTCGGCTACGGCCTGGTCGTCGGGCTGAACGGCACCGGCGACAGCCTGCGCAACTGCCCCTTCACCCGCCAGTCGCTGGAAGGCATGACCGAGCGGCTGGGCGTCAACATCCGCGGCTCCAACGCCAACTCCAAGAACATGGCCGCCATCATGGTGACGGCCGAACTGCCGCCCTTCGCCACGCCGGGCGCCCGGGTCGACGTCAACGTCGCCAGCATGTGCGACGCCAAGAGCCTGCTGGGGGGCACGCTTCTGGTCACCAGCCTGCAGGGCGCGGACGGGCAGGTCTATGCGGTGGCCCAGGGCTCGATCCAGACCGGCGCCGTCTCGGGCGGCGGGGCCTCGGGCTCTTCGGTGACCCGCGGCGTGCCCACCGCCGGCCGCATCGCCTCGGGCGCCACGGTCGAGCGCGAGACCGGCTTCCAGCTGGCGAACATGAATGAGGTGCGGCTGACGCTGCGCAATCCCGACTTCACCACGGCCCAGCGCGTCGCCGCCGCCATCAACCAGACCTACCCCGGCACGGCCCTGGCCGAGAACGGCACCGTCATCGCCCTGCGCGCGCCGGGCCAGATGGGCATGGCCGGCTTCATCAGCATGGTCGAGAACATGCCGGTCCAGGTCGACGCCCCCGCCAAGGTCATCATCGACGAGGTCAACGGCGTCATCGTCATGGGCGAGGCCGTCCGCGTCTCCACCGTCGCCATCGCCCAGGGCAACCTGACCATCTCGGTCCAGGAGAACCCGCAGGTCAGCCAGCCCGCCCCCTTCAGCCGCGGCGAGACCGCGGTCGTCCCCTCCTCCACCGTCGCGGTCGAGGAGGAACTGGGCCGCGAGATGCGGATCATCGGCGGCGGGACGTCCCTGTCCACCCTGGTCAACGGCCTGAACGCCCTGGGCGTCAGCCCCCGCGACATGATCAGCATCCTGCAGGCCATCAAGGCCGCGGGCGCCCTGCAAGCCGACATCGAGGTGATGTGAGCATGAACCCCCTGATCGCCGCCGGGGCCGCCAGCCTCCTCCAGCCCGTCGCCGGCGCCGCCGCCCGCGTCGTGACCGACAAGATGCGCGAGACCGCCGAGGCCTTCGAGGCGTCCTACCTGTCGCAGATGCTGAAGCCCATGTTCGAGGGCCTGTCGACCGAGGCCCCCTTCGGCGGCGGCGAGGCCGAGGGGACCTGGCGCGGCTTCCTCGTCGAGGCCATGGCCAAACAGACGGTCAAGGCCGGCGGCATCGGCCTGGCCGACCAGGTCGTGGCCCAGATGCTGAAGATGCAGGAAGCCCAGGAGCCCGCCGCATGACCGAATCCGCCACCGTCAACGCCACGGCCCGCGTCCGCCAGCTGACCGACCTGACCGCCCGGCTCACCGCCCGTCTGGCGGAGGAATCGAAGGCTTTCGAAGCGCGCCGTCCGCAGGACGCCGCCGCGACCCTGGCCGAGACCCAGCAACTGGCCAACGTCTATCGCCGCGAGTCGGCCCAGGTGAAGGCCGATCCCTCGGCGCTCTCCGCCGCCCCGGCCGCCGACCGGACGGCCCTGATCAAGGCCACGGAGGCGTTCGAGGCCGTCCTGACGCGTCACGCGCGCGCCGTCGAGGCCGCCCGGATCGTCTCCGAGGGCCTGGTCAAGACCATCGTCGCCGAGGTGGCCAGCCAGCGCGGATCGCCGTCCGCCTACGGGGCCTCCGGTCAGGCCAACGCCGGAGACGGTCGTGCGGTGGCCTTCAACCGCACGGCCTGAGGGCCAGGGTCCGTTCGATGCGGATCGATTCAAGGAAGTCGGCGTCGTGGCTGACCACGACAAGAGCCCCGTCGTAGGCCCTCAGCGCCGCCTCGACCGCCGTGATCGCGTCCAGATCCAGATGGTTGGTCGGCTCGTCGAGGATCAGCAGCTGCGGCGGCCGCGCCCCGCTCATCACGCAGGCCAGGGCCGCCCTCAGCCTTTCGCCGCCTGACAGCGTCCCCACGACACGCTGCGCCGCCGTATTGCGGAACAGAAACCGCGCCAGGGCGGCGTGGGCGTCGTTCGGCGTCGTCTCAGGGTTCAGCCGCCAATAGGCCTCGATCAGGGACTCTTCCGGATCGAGGATGTCCGCCGCCTGATCCAGCAGCGCCGAGGCGACCGGCCGTTCGACCCGGCCCGACGACGGCTCCAGGGCGCCGGCGATCAGCTTCAGCAGGGTGGTCTTCCCGGACCCGTTCGGCCCGGTGACCGCGACCCGTTCCGGCCCCGTCAGCCGCAGGGATATGGGGCCCACGATCCGCCGCCCGTCCGGCGCGTCCCACGTCGCCTCATCGAGCGCCAACGCCGCCCTGCCCGCCGCCAGCCCCGTGGGCGGCATTGGAATGTCCAGCACCCGCACCCGTTCGACCCGGTCGCGGGCCTCGCCCAGCGCCGCCTCGGCCTCGGCCCCCTTGCGTTCGGCCAGCCGGTTCCCGCGCGCCCCGCTGTTTTCGGCCCGCTCGGCCATGGCCCCCAGCAGGATTTTCGGCTCCGACTTCTTCGCCGCGAACGCCCGCCCGGCCCTGTCGCGCCGCGCCTTCTTCTCAAGCGCCGCCTGGCTTTCGCGCGCGACCCGGCCCGTCTCGCGTTCGGCGACCTCCAGATCCCGCGCGGCCGCCGCCCGTTCCGCAGCCTTGCGTTCGGCGTAGAGGTCGAAATCGCCGCCATAGGTCGCCGCCCCCAGGGACGACAGCTCGACGATCCGGTCCATCGCCCGCAGCAGGCCGCGGTCATGGCTGACCACCACGGCCCCGCCCTTCCACCGCGCCAGCACCCCGGCGACGACGGCGCGTCCCTCGAGGTCGAGATGATTGGTCGGCTCGTCCAGCACCAGCAGGTCCGGCTGCGCGAGCAGCAAGGCCGTCAGACACAGTCGCGTCTGTTCGCCGCCGCTCAGCGACGCGGTCCGTCGCTGCAGGTCCAGCCCGTCCAGCCCTGTTTCAGCCAGGGCGGCCGAAATCCGATCCTCCAGCGTCCAGTCCGCATCGGCCAGATCGTCGCCGGTTCCCTCGCCGGCCAGAATCCGCGCAACGACCGCCCGAGGCCCCGCCACGCCCAGCGCCTCGGCCGCCGTTTCGTCAGGTGCGGGCTCCCGTCGCTGTTCCAGCCAGCCGATGCGGCCGACCCGCGCGACCGCGCCCTCGGCCGGCTCGGCGAGGCCCGCGATCACGCGCAGCAGCGTGGTCTTGCCCGCGCCGTTGCGGCCGACGACGCCCGTGCGTTCGCGACCGAACGTCAGGCTCAGATTGTCGAAAAGGGTGTTTCCGTCAGGCGTGCGGGCCGCGACGCGATCGAGCGTCACGAGTGCGGATGCGGACGGGTTTGGGCTTGGGAGCGAGGGCATAGGCGAGCACGAGCAGCAGAGGAGCGGAAAGGGCGATACCGATTTCCAGCGCGCTGATCATGATCGTCGGGCCTCCAGTGAACTCACTCGAAGGGCTGAAGATGCGGACGAAGCGCCCCGCGTGCAAGCCATTTCGGCGACGGTCCGGCTGACGAAGTCGTGTGACCGCTGCCGAGGAGACACATCAGGGCATCATGGCCACGGCGATTGGCCGCAATGGCGGACCGGCCGGCGACGGCCTAGATAGTCGTCGTGACCCTGTCTGATGATCCCGAAACCCGCCGCCAGGCCATCGTGCGCCGCATCGAGGCCGAGACCGGCATCGACGAGCCGATGATTTCCCGGCTGGTCGACGCCTTCTACGACCGGGTGCGCCGCGATCCGTTGATCGGGCCGGTGTTCGACGCGCGGATTTCGGACTGGGGCCCGCATCTCGAACAGATGAAGCTCTTCTGGTCGTCCGTGGCCCTGATGAGCGGCGTCTATCACGGGCGTCCCATGCCCAAACACCTGCCCTTGCCTGTCGACGCCCGCCATTTCGACCGCTGGCTCGAGCTGTTCGAGGCCACGGCGGCGGAGATCTGCCCGCCCGCGGCGGCGGCCCATTTCATCGAACGGGCCCGTCGGATCGCCGAGAGCCTGGAACTGGGCATCGCCGGCGCCCAGGGCGTCTTGCTGGGCAAGGGCGAACGGTATCTGAGGCCGACGCAGGCCTGGACGCCGCCCGGGTCCTAGCCCGGAGCAGCCGGCGCCGGGGCCGGGGCCGCCGCACCGGGTTTCATGCGGGCGTTGACGTTGAAGCTCTCGACCTTCCACTCCGCTCCCTCCTTGAGGAAGCCGGTGTCGGTCCGGACGAACCTGTCGGGATATTCGTACTCCTGGGCCAGCAAATAGCGTTGGCCGCTCGTGCCGGTGTTCGAACTCCAGCCGAGCGGTTTCGGCTCCGGCGCCGGACCGGCGGGAGCGAAGGACCGGATCATGGGCAACTGGGCCCGCACCGTCGCCGGGTCACTGCCGGAGGACATGCGGGCGATCAGGGCGTCGTCCCGACCGGCGGTCAGATCGGCATACAGAGCCTGCGCGTCCGCCGCCCGCTGGGGGTCGCCCTCCATGGACGGTATCGAACAGGCCGCCAGTCCGCAGACCGCCAACAACCCCAGGACCAGTCTGCGTTGCCTCATAAGCCCCCCCTGCAATCCGATGCTATATGGACCCCGTCGTGATCGGCAACCGTCGGCTGACCGGACCGGACCCGGCCCTGCTGCCGTTTCGTGTCAGCAGGTTTTGCGCAGGACCCTAATGTTCCCACAATGTTCTTGCTGAATCCCGCGAATTGATCCCCATATAACGGGGTCGCGCCGGACCCTCCCCGGCCCCATCGCGTTCCCGGACAGGCATGACCGAAAAGCACAACTTCATCCGCGTGCGCGGCGCGCGCGAGCACAATCTCAAGGGCGTCGACCTCGACATTCCGCGCGAGCAGCTGGTGGTCATGACGGGCCTGTCCGGCTCGGGCAA
>NZ_JAKFEB010000207.1:0-10202 GCF_036677305.1 Brevundimonas sp.
CACTAGCCACTAGCCACTAGCCACTAGCCACTAGCCACTAGCCACTCCGCCCTACTGGTGAATCGTCTCGCCGTGCTGGGTGTAGTCGAGGCCCTCGATCTCCTCCTCCTTCGCCACGCGCAGGCCGGTGGTGAATTTGCAGATCATCAGGATCAGGAAGGTCCCGATCCCGCTCCAGGCGATGACGGCGGCGAGGCCGATGGCCTGGTTGAGGAGATTGGCGTTCTCGCTCGCCGGATTGATGGCGGCGGTGGCCAGGACGCCGGTCAGCAGGGCGCCGACGATGCCGCCGACGCCGTGGACGCCGAAGGCGTCGAGGCTGTCGTCATATTTGAAGGCGCGCTTGAGCCAGACGGCGCCGGCGTAGCAGGCGGGGCCGCTGAGGATGCCGATGATGAAGGCGCCCTTGGGATCGACCAGGCCGGCGGCCGGGGTGATCCCGACGAGGCCGGCGACGATGCCGGACAGCAGGCCCAGCAGGGTCGGGCGCTTGTGATCGATCCACTCCACGGCGGTCCAGCCGATGGCGGCGGCGGCGGCGGCGAGCATGGTGTTGAAGGCGGCCACGGCGGCGATGCCGTCGGCGGCCCAGGCCGAACCGGCGTTGAAGCCCAGCCAGCCGACGAACAGCAGGCCCGTGCCGATGGCGGTGAAGGCGAGATTGTGCGGGGCCATATTGTCCCGGCCGTGACCGTGGCGCGGACCGAGGACGAGGGCGCAGACGAGGCCGGCGACGCCCGCATTGACGTGGACGACCGCCCCGCCGGCGAAGTCGAGCACGCCCAGCGACCCCATCCAGCCGCCGCCCCAGACCTGATGGCAGATCGGGACATAGACCAGCAGGTGCCAGAGGAAGAAGAACAGGATGGAGGCGGAAAACTTGATCCGCTCGGCGAAGGCGCCGGCGATCAGGGCCGGGGTGATGATGGCGAAGGTCAGCTGGTAGGCGATCCACAGGAACTCGGGCAGGCCGGGGGCGAGGCTGTGCGCGGTGGAGGGGGTGACGCCGTTCAGGAAGGCGGCCTGCAGCCCGCCGATGAAGCCGTTGGTCGCGGGGCCGCTGGAGCCGAAGGACAGGCTGTAGCCGACGACGAACCAGAGGACGGTGACGATGGCCAGGGCGGCGGTGGAATGGGCGATGGTGGCGATGACGTTCTTGCGCCGCACCATGCCGCCGTAGAACAGGGCGAGGCCCGGCAGGGTCATCAGCAGGACGAGGGCGGTGGAGGTCAGGATCCAGGCCGAGGACGCCTCGTTCAGCACCAGCGGCGCCTGGTGAGTCAGCAGCGTCGGGGGCGCGGCCAGGGCCGGGGCGGCGGCTGAGACCGCGGCGGCCGCGGCGAGAAGGGCGACAAGGCGGGGAGCGGTCATGCGCGGGTCCGGGCCGGAGGTCAGAATGGTCGGCCCGAACCGCGTTCGACGCCGCGGATACGGATAGGACGCTATCGCAGCGCACAAGGCAATTCATTTCGTGTGCGGCGCAATATCTATCGGCAGCGCTGCGACCGAGGCGCTCTATAACGCGTCTCGCCGCACGAACTGACCGGAGGGATGCTGCTCCGCGATATACATTACAGAGTTGCAACAATTCACATATTGCGCGTTGGGGCTGTCCGGGTGTCACCTTCGGTCCTGGCCGTCCGCCGTTATCGCAGTCTGGGGAAACACCATGCGCCACGCCCGCCGTCTCGCCTTGCTCGGAGGGGTCGCCTCGACCCTGCTGATCGCCGCCGCCGCCCATGCCGAGGGAACCCCGTCCGCGGCCGCCGTCGCGCCGCCCGCGGCCGCCCAGGAGCGGCTGGCCCCGCTGCCCGAGGTGGACATCCCCTTCACCAAATTCGTGCTCAACAACGGTCTGACCGTGATCGTCCACGAGGACCACAAGGTCCCGATCGTGGCGGTGAACATCTGGTATCACGTCGGTTCCAAGAACGAGCCCGAGGGCCGGTCCGGCTTCGCCCACCTGTTCGAACATCTGATGTTCAACGGGTCCGAGAACTACAACACCGACTTCTTCAAGGGCACGGAGCTGCTGGGCGCCACGGACCAGAACGGCACCACCAACACCGACCGCACCAACTATTTCCAGAACGTCCCGACCTCGGCCCTGGATTCCATCCTGTGGCTGGAGAGCGACCGGATGGGCCATCTGCTGGGCGCCATCGACCAGGCGCGCCTGGATGAGCAGCGCGGCGTCGTCCAGAACGAGAAGCGTCAGGGCGAGAACCAGCCCTATGGCCGGGTCTGGAACGCGATCACGGCCGCGACCTATCCGGACGACCATCCTTACGGCCACACGGTGATCGGATCGATGGACGACCTGAACGCCGCCGACCTGCCGACCGTGCAGCAGTGGTTCCGCGACTACTACGGCCCCGCCAACGCCACTATCGTGCTGGCCGGCGACATCACGCCCGAACAGGCCCGCGAAAAGGTCGAGCGCTATTTCGGCGACATTCCCCCGGGACCCCCGGTGACCCAGCCGGTCCAGATGATCGCCCGGATGACGGGCGAGCAGCGCGAGGTGATGTACGACCGCGTCGGACAGCCGCGCCTGTACAAGGTCTGGAACACGCCGCGCGCCGGCTCGGCGGACTCCGACCACCTCGGCATGCTGGCCCAGGTGCTGAGCTCGGGCCGGAACTCGCGCCTGTACAAGCGGCTGGTCTTCGACGACCAGATCGCCACCCAGGTCGCCGCCTTCAACTCGGAGAGCGAGATCGGCAGCCAGTTCCTGGTGATGGTCACCGCCAAGCCGGGACAGGATCTGGCGCGGATCGAGGCGATCGTCGACGAGGAGATGGCGAGGCTGTTGCGGGACGGTCCGACCGCGGTCGAACTCGAGCGCGCGCGCACCACCGTGGGGGCCGGGTTCGTGCGAGGCCTTGAGCGGATCGGCGGTTTCGGCGGCAAGTCCGACATCCTCGCCGAGAGCGAGGTGTTCCACGGCGATCCCGGGGCATGGCGCGAGACCTACCGCCGCATCGTGGCGGCCCAGCCGGCGGACCTGACCCGGGTCGGCCGCGAATGGCTGACGGACGGAAGCTACTCCCTGCAGGTCCTGCCCTTCGCGGACTATGCGGCGCAGGGTGCGGGCGTGGATCGCGCCCAGGGCGTTCCGGCCGCCAGCGCGGCGGCCGAGGCGGTGTTCCCGACGATCGAGCACGCCCGCCTGAGCAACGGCATGAAGGTCATGTTCGTGCAGCGCGACAGCGTGCCGACGGTCAGCATGAACCTGATCCTCGATGCGGGGACGGTGGTCGATCCGGACGCCCGGGCCGGCCTGGCGCAACTGACGCCGCAGGTGATGACCAACGGCACGGATGATCTCGACGCCCTTGAGATCAGCGACCGCCTGCAGCTGCTGGGCGCCACGCTGGGCGCGGGGTCGAACACCAACGCCACCAGCCTGTCCATGACCGCCCTGTCCTCGCGACTGGATCCGTCGCTGGACCTGTATGCGGACGTGATCCTGAATCCGGCCTTCCGGCCCGAGGATTTCGAAAGGGCCCGGACGCAGCAGATCGCCGGCATCCAGCAGGCCAACCGCAGCCCGGGGGCCATCGCGCGCCGGGTTCTGAACGCCCAGATGTACGGGCCCGGCAATCCCTACGGCCGTCCGGGCAGCGGAACGGAAGACACCGTCGCCGCCCTGACCCCGGCCGATGCGGCCGCCTGGCATGAGACCTGGTTCCGTCCGGACAACGCCACCCTGGTCGTGGTCGGAGACACCACCCTGGCGGAGCTGACGCCGAAGCTTGAGCGGGCCTTCGCCGGATGGCGGACGCCCTCCACGCCGATGCCCGCCCGTCCCGGCCCCGCCGATGCGCCCGACGCCTCCGGCCAGCCCCGCATCCTGATCGTGGACCGCGCCGGACCGCAGTCCACCATCCTGGCCGGGCGCGTGGCCCCGGCCTTCGACCCGGCGACCGAGGCGGCGATCGACACCATGAACACCGCCCTGGGCGGCGCCTTCACCAGCCGCATCAACATGAACCTGCGCGAGGACAAGGGCTGGTCCTACGGCGCCGGCGGCGGCGTTCCCTACGGCCGGGGCGAACGGATCTATTCCGTCAGCGCCGGGGTCCAGTCGGACAAGACGGCCGAGAGCCTGGCCGAACTGCGCCGGGAACTCACCGAGGTCGTCGGCTCGCGCCCGCTGACCGATGAGGAGATCCAGGCGGCCCGGGCCAATATGGTGCAGGGCATGGCCGGCAACTGGGAAACCAATGCGGCCATCGCCGGCGAGCTTCAGAACATGGTCGTCTGGGGCGTGCCGGAAAACTACTACGACACCTATGCCGGGACGGTCGGATCCATGACCGCGGCCCAGGCCGCGGTGGCCGCGCGGGCCATCGTCGGGGCGGGGCCCACCACCTGGGTCGTGGTCGGCGACCGGGCGTCGATCGAGCCGAAGATCCGCGCGCTGGGCTACGGCGACGTGCAGGTGGTCGATATCCACGGCCGTCCGGTCCAGTAAGGCCGGCGTGTCAGCGAAGGGGGCGGGGCCGGCGACGGTCCCGCCCTTTTTCGCGGGTCAGACCTGGTAGAAGCCGCGGTACCAGTCGACGAACCGCTTCACGCCCACGTCGATGGGGGTCGAGGGGGCGTAGCCGAGCAGGGCGCTGGTTTCGGCGACATCGGCCTCGGTGCGGGTCATCTCGCCGTCCTGGGTCGGCATGATGTTGAGGACCGCCTTGCGGTCGAGGGCCTGCTCCAGAACCTCGATGTAACGCGACAGGCGTTCGCGGCGGCCCGCGCCGAGGTTCAGGACCCGCCAGGGCGCGACGCCGCTGGTGGCGGGCGACGGCGCCTCGGCCTTCCAGTCCGGGTCGATGGCGGGCGGCGCGTCGAGGGCGGCGACCACGCCGTCGACGATGTCGTCCACATAGGTGAAGTCCCGCTCCATGGCGCCCGCGCCATAGACGTCGATGGGCTGGCCCTCGAGGATGGCGCGGGTGAATTTGAACAGGGCCATGTCGGGCCGGCCCCAGGGCCCGTAGACCGTGAAGAACCTCAGGCCTGTGCTGGGGATGCCGAAGATGTAGGCGTAGGCGTGGGCCATGGCCTCGTTGGCGATCTTGGTCGCGGAATAGACGTTCAGCGGGTGGGCCACCCCCTGCTGCACCGAGAAGGGCAGGGCGGCGTTGGCGCCGAAGACGGAACTGGTCGAGGCGAAGACCAGATGCTCGGCCTTCACGGCCCGGGCGCCCTCCAGCACGGTGAGGAAGCCGACCACATTGGAGTCGATATAGGTCTCGGGGTTTTCGACGCTGTAGCGGATGCCCGCCTGGGCGCCGAGATGGACGATGCGACGCGGCGCGTGCTGCGCGAACAGGGCGGCCATGCCCTCGCGGTCGGCGAGGTCGAGCGTGTGGTGGACGTAGCCGGGCAGGGTCAGCAGCTGGTCCAGCCGCGCCTGCTTCAGGGCCGGGTCATAGTAGCTGTTCAGATTGTCGACGCCGATCACCGTCTCGCCGCGCGCCAGCAGGCGCCGCGCGGTGTGGAAGCCGATGAAGCCGGCGGAGCCGGTGACGAGGACAGGGCCTTTGCTCATGGGCCTTGGTTACTCGCAGTGGCCGGAACCGCCAAATCTTCTCCGTCATTCCGGGGCTGAGCGGAGCGAAGAAGCGGGAACCCGGGACCGCATACGATCACCTGGGTTCCGGGTTCGCTTTTCGAGCGCCCCGGACTGACGGGCTTATCTGGCGTAGCGTTCCTCCACCGGCGCATACCGGTCCCAGACCGCGCGGTCGGCCAGGGAACGCAGCAGCTTGATGTATTCGGCGTGGGTCCAGGCCAGGGGGGTGGCGGAGTTGGTGCCCTGACCGGGCTGGTAGCCGTGCGGCGTGGCGTTGCCGACGCCGTCCCAGACCTGTTCCGGCAGCAGCAGGCCGTCGTTGGCGAAGGACTCCATGCCGCGGACGTAGGTCTGACGGATCAGGTTCAGCTGGGCCGTATTCCAGTCCTGGTCGGCGGACGGGTGGGCCAGCAGGGCGGCCAGTTCATAGTGACCGCGTTCGCCGGTGAAGATGGGCCAGACCCGGCCGCGCTGGCCCGGGGTCATGCCGCCGACGCCGTAGTTTCCGCCGGTGTCAGCGTTCTCGCCATAGCCGTCGTTGCCGTAGCGGCGGAAGCCGGGAACGCCGTTCAGGTCGTAGCGGACGCGGAAGCGGGCCTCGCGCTGCTGGTCGTCGTATTCGGGCAGGGTGGCGGTGATCGACGGGGCGTCTGCGGCGCGGACGCCGTAGCGGACCAGTTCGAGGAAGCCGCCGTCGATGATGCGGTCCTCGGGCATGGCGGGCTGGCCGTTGTTCTCGCCCAGCGGCAGCTTGTCGTTCGGATCTTCATTGCGGCTGAGGCGCAGGAAGTAGCGGCCGTCGCCGTATTCGCCGGCGGTGGTGAACATCCGCGCCTCGACCTTCGAGGCGTAGTCGTCGGCGGCGGCCTGGTAGCGGGCGGCCGAGGCCGGATCGCCCGAGGCGCGCGCGATGTCGGCGGCGACGGTCAGGCCGGTGATGACGGCGGCGGTGGTCGAGGGGGAATAGCCCTCCTGCTCCTCCCAGCGCTCCTGCTGGGTCCAGGGCGGGGTGATCTGGCGGTCATTCCAGAGGATGCCGGCCTTGCCGCCGTCCACGAGGAAGTCGGCGGCGGGCTTGATCATCCGGGCGTACATGGCCGTGAGTTCGGCGTCGTCGATGCGGCCGGCCTTCCACAGCTTCCAGCCCAGCATGATGGGCATGGCGGTCTGGTCCAGCTGGACCCCGACCCATTCGATCTGCCCGTCGACGTGGGTCTTCTGCAGGAACCAGCCGGTGGCGCCGCTATTGCCGGGCGTGTCGGCGCGGACCTGGACCTGGGGCAGGTAGCGGAAGGCGGCGACGGGGGTCTCGGCGTCGCCCAGCGCCATCAGGGCCATCGCCACCTGATAGAAGTCGCGCGGCCAGACGGCCTTGTAGCCGGTCGAGGATTCGGTGGCGTCGACCGTGTCGCCCCACGGATTGGACAGGGAGGCGATCAGGGCGCCGGCGTAGGTGCGGTCCTCCTGCACCTTCAGCATCAGGGCCGAGGCGTAAGCGAGTTTGCCGCCGTCGGTGGATTGTCCGGCGATGCGGGGCAGGTCGGAGAGGGAGGCGAGGTAGTCCTCCCAGCCGATGCGGTCGCCCTCGCCGTTGAAGCGGCGGAGGACCTCGTCGAGGCCGGTCACGAACGGTCGGGTCGCCTCGCGCGCCGCGGCGGGCTCGCTGTCGCCGAAGCCGATGACGAAATCGCGCGACAGGGATTCCCCGGCCCGGAGTTTGGGCAGGGCTCCCGTCAGCATGATGTTCCCGCCCTCGGGGCCGGTGGAGTCGTAGACGTGATCCAGACGGCCATCGGCGAGGTCCGTCAGGCCGTCGGAGACGCCGACGAAGCCGACGCTCTGGGCCTCGAAGGCCGCGTTGGCCCACAGGGCGAGGTGGACGTCGCCCTCCGCCGCCTGGAGCACGCTGTAGCTCGTCGAGCCGTCCGACGCGGTCTGGCTGAGAGTGGCGGTCGAATGCCAGCCCCGATCCCCGACGCCCGTATTGGCCATGTGGGGCTCGAGCAGGAGGTAGGGTGTGACGTCGCCGCGCAGGGCCCGGACGGCGGCGCGGACCACGAGCGCCTGATCGTCGGGACTGACGTAGACGCGCTTCTCGATCTCGTAGCGGCCCTGCTTGTCCGTGGTGATGATCCGATAGGCCGGCGACAGCGGACGCCCCTGATCGTCCGTGTGCAGATATTCGGTGCGGCTGGTGGTGTCGGTCCCCTCGACCGAAAGGCCGGTGTCGGTGACGACGGCGAAGCGCAGCTGCTTGATCTGGGCCTCGTGGATCAGGCCGTACATGGTCTCGGTCAGGACGCCGTCGGCGATGGAGAACCAGACGCGGCTGACGTCGCCGGTGCGGCCGCCGTCGCGGTACTGGCCGTCGACATAGGCCTCGTAGGAGGCGCCCGCCCCGGTCTTGGCGGCGTTGACCCAGGTCGGTTGGTCGCCGGGCGCGCCGGGCGCTGTCTGGGCCATGGCGGCGCCGGCGAGGGCGGCGAGGGCGGCGCCGAGGGCGAGGCGGGAGATCATGCGCATGGGGGAACTCATCAGGCAGGCAGCAGGAAGGTGAGGGGAGCGTCGAGGCGCTGGTTCCACGAGGCTTCGTTGTGTTCGGCCCCGGGGAAGACCAGGCTGCGGAAGCGGTCGGGGCCCCAGCCTTCGTCGCGGATGGTCTGGTCGATGCGCGACTGGAAGACGGCGTAGAAGGCGTCCAGCGTCTCGTCGCCGCGATCGAAATAGAGGCGATGGTCGCGCCCGTCGGGAAGGCCGTCGAGGACGACGCGGGTCCAGGCCGAGACCAGTCTTTCACGCCAGGCCGCCAGCGCCGCCTCGTCGCTGATCTGGTCGATGCGGATGGGCCAGTGGGTCGAGACGCAGCCGGCGGCGCCGAAGACGCCGGGGTGTTTCATCAGGGCGTAGAGCGAGATCAGTCCGCCCATGCTGGAGCCCATGACGACGGTGTCGTCGCGGCGCGTGCGGGTGCGGTAGGTCCGGTCGATGAAGGGCTTCAGCTCCTCGACCATGAAGCGCAGATAGCCGTCGGACAGGGGCTCGCCGCCGTAGATGGACTGGATGTCGGCGCGCATGTCCCCGGGCAGGGCGCGGATCAGGTCGGCGGGGATGTATTCGCGCAGCCGCAGCGGGGTGTTGCCGATGCCGACGACGATCGGCGTGCGGATCTGGCCGTTGGCGGACAGGCGGGCGACGTGTTCGTCGACGCCCCATTCCTTGCCGTAGGCCGCGCGCGACCCGTCGAACAGGTTCTGGCCGTCGTGCATATAGAGGACGGGGTAACGGGCCTCCGAGCCGTCATAGCCGGGCGGCAGCCAGACGGTGACGTCGCGCGGCTGGACGTGGGCCGAGGCCATCCGCGGATGCTCGACCAGACGGCCCTCTGTCGGCGCGTCGGCGCGGGCCGCGGCCGCCAGCGGCAGCAGGGCGAGGCCGGTCAGGGCGGCGCGGCGGTCCAGTCTCATGCCGGGTCCGCCTTGGGCTCGGTGACCTTCAGGCTGCAGGCGGCGGCGATGAAGAAGCTGACGCCGCCGAGGACCAGGGCCCAGATGGCCTGGCCGTCGAACAGGCTCTTCAGCATCAGGCCCAGGATGGTGGCGGCCAGCAGCTGGGGCACGACGATGAAGATGTTGAAGATGCCCATGTAGACGCCCATTTTCCGGCCCGGCACCGCGCCCGACAGGATGGCGTAGGGCATCGACAGGATCGAGGCCCAGGCGATCCCGACGCCGATCATGGGCAGCCACAGCAGCTGCGGATCGCGGATCAGGAAGACGCCGATCAGGCCGAGGCCGCCGAGGGCCAGGTTGATGGCGTGGGCGGCCTTGCGGCCCGTGCGCCGGGCGATCACCGGAATGGCGAAGGCGGCGAGGGCGGCGACGCCGTTATAGACTCCGAACAGGACCCCGACCCAGTTGGCGCCCTCGTTATAGGCGGTCGAGGTGGTGTCGCTGGTTCCGTAGTGGACGGCGGTGACGGCGGCGGTGGTGTAGATCCACATGGCGAACAGGGCGAACCAGCTGAAGAACTGGACCACGGCCAGGCCGCGCATGGTCTTCGGCATGCGGAAGACGTCGTCCATGATCTCGGTCAGGCTGTTGGAGCGACGGGCGGCGTGCAGGGCGCCGACGGCCATCTGCAGCAGGCCGAAGCCGACCAGGAAGCCGAACAGGACGTAGAGTTCCTTTTCCAGCCCCGCGTACGAAACCACGCCGACGCCGACGGCGCCGATGAAGCCCCAGATCAGTCCGCCGACATACCAGGCGCGGTGCGAGCGGGCGGGGGCCTGACGGTCGTCGGCGCCCTGGGCGGTCAGGGCGGCGGCGCGGGCGCTCTCGAAGGCGTCGATCTGTTCGGGGGTGTATTCGCGGGTCGAGACGACGGTCCAGAGCACGGCCAGGAGCATGCCCGCGGCGCCGATGTAGAAGGACAGTTTGACCGAGTCCGGGGTCACGCCCTCGGGGGCGGTCGAGACGACGTGGAAGACGTTGGTGAGGAGCCAGGGCAGGCAGGAGGCCAGCACGGCGCCGGCGCCGATGAAGAAGGTCTGCATGGCGTAGCCGCCGGTGCGCTGCTCGTCCGGCAGGTTGTCGCCGACGAAGGCGCGGAACGGCTCCATGGT
>NZ_JAKFEB010000208.1:0-4446 GCF_036677305.1 Brevundimonas sp.
CTACGGCCGCGAGGCCATGCCCAGCTTGACCGGCTTCAGATCGTCCTTGTCGCGGGTGCCGCGCTTGACGCCCCACAGCAGGATGATCGGCGCGCCGACATAGATCGAGGAATAGGTGCCGACGATGATCCCGAACATCAGGGCGATCGAGAAGCCGAACAGGGCCTCTCCGCCGTAGACGGCCAGGGCGGCCAGCACCATGACGGCGGTGATGCCGGTGATGATGGTCCGGGACAGGGTTTCGTTCAGCGACAGGTCGATCACCTCGCGCAGCGGCATGGTCTTGTATTTGCGCAGGTTCTCGCGAAGGCGGTCGAACACCACCACGGTGTCGTTCATCGAATAGCCGATGACGGTCAGGATGGCGGCGACCATGGTCAGGCTGAACTCCAGCTTGAACAGCACGATCAGGCCGAAGGTCAGGACCACGTCGTGCAGCAGGCCGGCGACGGCGCCGAAGCCGAACTGCGGCTCGAACCGGAACCAGATGTAGGCGAACATCAGCAGGATCGCGACGCCCAGCGCCATCAGGCCCGACTGGAACAGCTCGCCCGACACCTTGGAGCCGACGACGCTGACGCCCGAATAGGTCACCTCGCCCACGGCGCCGGTGATGGCGCTCTCGACCTGGTTGACCACGGCGGTCTGGTCGCGGCCTTCCGGCACCTGGAAGCGCAGGATGGCGGTCGAGCCGTCATCCACATTGGTGTCGCGCCGGGCGATGCCCTGCACCTGGACGTCGCCCAGATCCAGCCGGTTGGCGGCGCTGCGGACGCGTTCGAGATCGATGCTCTGCCCGACCGGCTTGGACACTTCCATCGAGGCGCCGCCCCGGAAGTCGATGCCCATGTTCAGGCCGGGATAGAAGCAGGCGACGATCGACGCGACGCACAGCACGACCGACAGAACGGCGGCGTAGCGGGCGTATTTGACGAACTGGAAATTCGTCTTCTGCGGCAGCAGTTTGATAAGGGGCCATCCACGCATCGCCATCACTCCGCGATCGGCAGTTTCTTGGGTTTGGCCACCTTCAGCCAGTAGGCCAGCAGCACCTGGGCGACCAGCACGGACGACAGCACCGAGGTGAACACCCCGATCGACAGCGTCCAGGCGAAGCCTCGCACAGGGCCCGCGCCGAACACGAACATGATCGCCGCCGCCACCAGGGTGGTGACGTTGGCGTCGATGATGGTGCCCATGGCCTTGTTGAAGCCGGCGTCCATGGAAGCGATCACGCTTCGTCCGGCCCGCGCCTCGTCGCGCATCCGCTCATAGATCAGCACATTGGCGTCCACGGCCACGGCGAACGTCAGGATCAGGCCGGCGATGCCCGGCAGGGTCAGCGTCGCCTGGGTGAAGCTCATCGCCGCGATGATCAGCAGGCCGTTGAGGACCAGGCCGATCACCGAGATGCCGCCGAACAGGAAGCCGTAGGCCAGGATCATGAACACCACGATGATGCCGAAACCGATGGCCGTGGACAGGCCGCCGGCCGAAACCGCGTCCTCGCCCAGTTCGGCCGACACCGTCCGGCGCTCCTCGACCTTCAGCGGGGCCGGCAGGGCGCCGCCGTTCAGCAGGTTCACCATCTCGGCGGCCTGCTGGATGGTGAAGCTGCCCTCGATGATGCCCGAACCGCCGGTGATGGCGCTGCGGATGTTCGGGGCCGAGATCACCTTGCCGTCCAGGATGATGGCGAAGGGCTTGCCGATGTTGGCGGCCGTGGCCTCGCCGAAGCGGCGGGCGCCGGCGCCGTCGAAGCGGAAGCCGATGGCGGTCTGGTTGTTCTGGTCGGCCGTCACCTCGGCCTTGGTCAGGTTCTCGCCCGACACCAGGACGCGGCGCTTGACCAGATACCAGGGCGGGCCCGCGGGATCGCCGCCGGCGATCAGTTCGGAGTCCGGCGGAACCGCGCCGGCCAGGGCTTCCGCCACCGAATTCTCGACATCGACCATCTGGAAGGTCAGCTGCGCCGTCTGGCCGATGACGCGTTCCAGCTGGGCCGGATCGCTCTCGCCCGGGGCCTGGACCACGATGCGGTCGGCGCCCTGACGCGTGATCGAGGGTTCGCGGGTGCCCAGGCTGTCGATCCGGCGGCGCACCACCTCGATCGACTGGGTCACGGCGTCCGAGCCCATGGAGTTCAGGGCCGCCTCGGTGAAGGCGTAGCGGATGCGGTCGTTGCCCACGCGCTGCACCGACCGGTCGGCGACGCCCGTCGAGCCCGGGCTGACCAGGGCGCGCATCGATTGCAGGGCGAGATCCATCTGCGTCGGATCGGCCAGGGTGACGATCACCCCCGACTGTTCGCGGGCGATGCTGTTCGCGGCGACGCGCGCCTCGGCCAGAACCGTGCGGGCGTCCTCGCCCAGGTTGGTCAGGCGCTTCTCGCGCATGGCCGGGACGTCGACTTCCAGCAGCAGGTACGACCCGCCCTGAAGGTCCAGCCCCAGGTTCAGCCCGCTCTTCGGCAGCCAGCCCGGCAGGGCCTCCCGCTGGGCGGCGCTGAGCAGGTTCGGATAGCTGAACAGCAGGCCGAACAGCAGCGACAGGACAAGAAGGATGACCTTCCAGCGCGACAGATGGATCATGCGGGCGTCCCCGACCTTTTCAGAACGGCGTCAGGACTTGGCGATGGTCTTGGTGTCGTTGGCGGCGATCGCGGTGCGGTCCCGCACCTGGGTGATCATCTGCTTGACCACCGCGACGTTCACGCCCTGGGCGATCTCGACCATGGCCTGGTCGTTCTCGACGCGGGTGACCTTGCCGATCATGCCGTTGGACAGGACGACCGTGTCGCCGCGCTTCAGGCCGGCGACCAGCGCCTGATGGGCCTTCATCTGCTTCTGCTGCGGACGGATCAGCATGAAGTAGAACAGGATGATTACGGGGACGAAGAAGATCAGGGTGCCGAACGGCCCCGCCAGTAGTTCCTGCACGATGGTCTCCGCGAACGTATGGAACCGCCCGGGGCGGCCCTTGAAAATGAGGCGCGGAAACTAGGGTGCGCCGTCACACTTTGCAACGCGACGTGTGTTCGTGGCGCCGCTTTGCGTTATCGCGGCAACACGGTCAGCGGATCGACGGCGTTCGGCTGGTCCCCGCGCATGCGCCAGGTCTCGAAATGCACCGAGGGCCGCCCGTCGCCGGCGGTCATGCCGACGGTGCCGATCTGCTGTCCGGCGCGGACCTCGTCCCCGTCGCGCACCACGGCCGAGCCCAGGTGGCCATAGACCGAACGCCAGCCGTCGCGGTGGACCACCAGCACCGTCAGCCCCTGCCCCGCCAGGTCGTCCCCGACATAGCCGACCTTTCCCGCGGCGGCCGCACGCACCTCGGCCCCTGCGGCGGCGCCGATGTTCACGCCATTATTGCGCTCGCCCAGTCCGACCGGGCCGAAGCGCCGCAGGATGTCGCCGCGCACCGGCCAGTCCAGACTCACCGTCGTGGTCGCCGCGACCGGAGCCCCCGTCCCGACGGCCGGGGCGGGCGGCAGGGCCGCATTGCCCGAGGGCGGCGGCGGCGGCGGCGGCGGGGGCGTCCCCGCGTCGGGCACATAGACGCCGCTGGGCGACGGTCCGGTCGCATAGGGATCGCCGCCGATGTCGACGGCGGTGGCCGGCAGGATCAGTCGCTGGCCCGGCGTGATCGCGGCCCGCGGCCCCAGGGCGTTCAGATCGATCAGGTTCTGCACCGGCGTCTGGAAACGCCGCCCGATGCCCGAGATCGTGTCGCCGGGCTGGATTTCATAGACGGCCCCGGCCTCGACCGCGACCGCGCCCGACGCCGGCGGCGGCGGCGTGCTGAAGCCTTCCGAGGCGGGTCCGGCGGCGGGCGCCGACGTTTCGGAATAGACGCGCGGCGCCGTGTTCACCGGCGCCGACAGGGCCCCGCCTTCGATGGCCTCGACGGGCGCGGTCCGGGGCGGCGGGACTTCATCAGCGGGATTGGTGGCCCCGCGCACGCCCTCGCCGCCCGGCGCCGGAGCGGTCGACAGCGGCGGGATGGTCGAGGCCGGCGCGCGCATCGGCGCCGAACCGTCGGCATGGATCGAATAGCGCGGCTCGGCCGGATAGCTGGCGCAGGCGGCCAGCGTCATCACCCCGCCCAGCACCGCCAGGGCCCTGATCCCGAATCGAATGTTCATGCCGTCTCCCGCCCCCTGGTCGTCATTCGGTGTGCCTCGCCCGTCGCCCCAAGCCAACCCGTCAAACGGCGCGAAAGTTGGGCGCGAAGGTTAATGGGGATGAGGGATGAGGGACGAGGGAACAGAAACGGAAGGAAGGTCGCCGCCGCCGCATCGGCATCCTCATCCCTCATCCCTCATCCCTCCTTGGCCGTCCCCTCGACCAGCGGCACGAACCGCACCTCGCTGAGACTCTCGCGCCGGAACGAGCCGTCCGGCTGCCCGACATAGCGGTGCAGCATCTGCACCGAGCTGCGCCC
>NZ_JAKFEB010000209.1:0-11181 GCF_036677305.1 Brevundimonas sp.
AAACCGGCTCTTCAAGATTCAGGAACAGGCCGTTGATGGCGGGTTCCAGCAATTTGAGGATGGCGGCTGTCATCAGGGCGGCCACGGCGGCGCATAGCATCGACAGGAACAGCGCCGCCTTGTGATGCGAAAGGTAGTCGCGCCAGATCCGCGCCAGCAGCGGGCGAAGGGGTTCCTTCTCGTCGTCGGCGGGGGCGGGCGGCGTCATGCGTCCGAGGTCGGACGGCTTGGGGGGGAAGTCAAGCAGGGAGGCGCGGGATGCGAGGCCCCGGAGAGGATGCGGCCGGAACGGCGGACAGGCCGTTTCCGCTGTCGTCGAGGAGGCGTCACGGCGTCCGAACGCGCCCATGCAGCGCGGCCGGCCGGCGGTTCTCCCGCCAGCATGCGCTCGCCGACGCCGAGCATCAGCGTCAGGTCGACGAGGTAACCAAGCCCGACAAAGGCGGATGCGACGGCCATGTAGAGCGTCGGCTCGAAGAGCGTGACGATATGCAGCCCGGACATCATCGCCAACGCCGCCAGTACGACGAACGGCCACCATCGATTCGAGCGGAAGCATAGCCACCCGAAGAACAGAAGCCTGACGCCGTCCAGGATCATCCGCGGCGAATGGTGGCCGTCGATCACCCACTTGAAGGTGATGACCGTGGCCAGGCAATGCAGGATCATGATCCCCGCGGCCAAGCGCTCGGCGGGTCCGCCCCGGAACCATGCGAAGGCATAGGCCAGGAAGCCCAGCCACATTCCGGCTACGCCCCAGATCGTCATGCGATCGCGGCCTTCGCGGTGTCGTCCCCGGGCGTCGCTTCCGGACAGGGGGCGGGCTTCCTGCGGTTTCGCCGGGCGGCCGTCGCGATATCCGCGCGCGCCCACGCCGCCCGGCCGGCCGGCGGCTCTCCGGCCAGCCAGCGCTCGCAGACGCTGAGCAGCAGCGTCAGATCGAAAAGATAGGCAAGGCCGATCTTGGCGGAGACCGCGCCATTGGGGGAAATGCCGGGATCGAACACCACCACGACATCGACCAGCGCCGAGAGCCCGAGGCCCACGGCCATCAGGAAGGGCCACCATCGGTTTGACCGGAAGCAGAGCCAGCCGAAGATCAGAAGGCGGACGTAGTCGGCGATCTGGCGGGGCAGATGCAGGCCGGCCTCCGGCCATTCGTAGGCGATGGACGTGACCGAGATCGCGAAATGCAGAAGCATCGTCGCCGCGACGAAACGCTCCGTTCGGCCGCCCCAGAGCCAGGCGACGACGTAGGCCGCCATGCCGAGACAAGTTTCCACCACCGCCCAGCTCGTCACGCGGCGCAGGCCTTCGCGGGTTGATGCGGGGTAACGACCGCCGGGTGGCGGGCCTCCTTCCGGTTTCGCCGGTTAACCGTCGCGGCGACCGCACGCGCCCAGAAATTCATGACCAGGACCAGGCATTGCACGATCCAGACCATCGCGGCGAAGCGTTCGACGTGTCCGCCCCGGACCCACGCCGTCGCGTAGATCGCCACCCCGAGCCAGAACCCGACCGACATCCAGATCGATATGTAGATGCAGCCCTCCTCGCTCGGCGCCAGAAACAGTTGTGGCAGATCATCACCCCGCCGTCTCGCCGGCAAGGCCGGCCGCCGGGTGACGCAACGGTCGGCAACCGCTATCTCCCCTCCATGGCGCGTTACGATCTCAGCACCCCGGGCGGACGGTTCAAGGCGCGGTGGGACTATGTGTGGAAGGATCACGCCTTCCTGCGCCGGTGGTTCATGAACGCCCACTGGCTGGGGCCGGATCTGGTGCGGACCAACCAGCCGTCGCCGCGCCAGCTGGCGTACTGGAAGGCGAAAGGGATCAAGACGGTCATCAACCTGCGCGGGGCGCGGGACGAGGCCTATTATGCCCTGGAGAAGGAGGCGTGCGCGCGGCTGGGGCTGACCCTGATCGATGCGCCGCTGGACTCGCGCGATCCGCCGCAGAAGGACCGGATTCACCGGGCGCGGGAGTTGTTCCGGACGATCGAATATCCGGTGCTGATCCACTGCAAGTCGGGGGCGGACCGGGCCGGGATGATGGCGGTCCTCTATCGCCACTTCCATCTGGGCGAGCCGATCAGCACAGCCATCGACCAGCTGTCGAAGAAATACCTGCACCATCGCGAGGGGCTGACGGGGGTGCTGGACTTCACGCTGGAGAAATACCTGCGCGAGGTCGAGCCGACGGGGGTCAGCTTCATCGACTGGGTCGACAGCGACGCCTATGACCCCAGGGCGATCCGGGCCGAGTTCAAGGCCGGCTGGTGGGGCACGGTCCTGACCGAGAAACTGCTGAAGCGGGAGTAGGTCTCAGCCCCACGGGCCGCGCGGCGCGCCCGGAGGCGGATTGGCGGCGTCGCCACCCTCGGCCGCGCGTTCGGCGTCGCGGCGTTCCTTGCGGTCGGCCTCCCAGCCGCGGAACCAACGGGTCCAGTCCCGATTGCCGCGCCAGGCGCCGATCCACAGGACCAGAACGAGCAGCAGCGAGATCAGGGAGGCGATTTCGGCCCCGTCGAAGGTGCGTCCGAACAGGGTCACGGCTGCAGATCCCGTGCGGGAGGAACGTCGGCCGCGAAGGTATCAGGCCGGCCGGTCGGGCGGGCCGGCTCGCCGGGGGTGACGGGATCGTTCCAGGCGGTGTCGCCGTCCTGCGGTCCGACGCGCGGCGCGGCCGGTTGCCGGCGGACGACCCAGAAGACGACCCCCACCGCGACGGCGAGGAGGACGAGGATGATCAGGGCTGAGGTCATGGGATTTCTCCGCTTTCAGGCGTGGCAGTATACGCCTGAAAGCGCCCTGGACCGAGTGCGGGTTCCGCCCTAGTGGCCGTGGTCGTCGCCGCGCGGGTCGATCATCCGGTGCGCGTGCAGGATGAAGTAGCGCATGTGGGCGTTGTCGACCGTGGCCTGGGCCCGGGCCTTCCAGGCCTTGCGGGCTTCCTCGTAGTTGGGGAAGGCGCCGACGAACTCGACCTTGGACAGATCGCGGAACACCGGGGCGTCGAGGTGGCGCAGCTCTCCGCCGATGACGAGGTGCAGCAGCTGGGGGGCGTCGGTTTCGGTGGTCATGTCAGGTCCGGTCGGGCTGGCGGGGCGCCAGCGGAATAGGCGCTGTGCGGCGCACGATCAACGGGTGAAGCGCCGGGGCGCTGCAGATCAGGCTGTTCTGCCGCGGATCGGGCTGGTTGAAGCGCCAGGCGACGCCGTGATGGTCGCTGACGCGGCCGCCCGCCTCCTCGACGATCAGGGCTCCGGCGCAGACGTCCCAGTCCCATTTGGGCGTCAGGGCGATGGCGGCGTCGAAGGCGCCGGCGGCGACCAGGGCCATGCGGTAGGCGATGGCGTTGCGCTTCTCGAACCGCATGGCGGGCCAGGGCTCGGGCCAGTGGGGGCCCTCCATCAGCCGGGCGTCGGCCAGCACCGAGGCGTCGTCCAGATCGGTGGTGTCCGAGGCGGTGATCGGCCGGCCGTTGAGGAAGGCGCCGCCGCCGCGCAGGGCGGTGAAGGTCTCGCCCAGGGCCGGGGCGTGGATGACGGCGGCGACCGGCTGGCCGTCCTCGACGATGGCGATGGGAATGCACCACCACGGCTTGCCCTTCATATAGGCGACGGTGCCGTCGATGGGGTCGACCACGATGAGGCGGCGCCGCCCGATGCGGGCGTCGGTGTCGGCGGTTTCCTCGGACAGCCAGCCGTGGTCGGGGCGGGCCGGCAGCAGGGCGTCCTTCAGCAGTTTGTCGACGGCCATGTCGGCCGAGGTGACGGGCGAGCCGCCGGACTTGGACCAGATCTTCAGCCCGGCCTCGCGTTCCGACAGGGCCAGTTCGCCGGCGGCGAGGGCCGCGTCGCGGATCAGGGCGAGATCGGCTGCGAGGTCGGTCATTTTCCGGCGATGGCGACGCCGTCGAACAGCAGGGACGGACTGTTGAACGAGCTGCGGAACTCGAGGTCCGAGCCGCGCTGCATGCGGGCGTAGAGGTCCAGCAGCTTGCCGGCCACGGTGACTTCGCTGACCGGATAGGCGATCTGGCCGTTCTCGAACCAGAAGCCCGACACCCCGGCCGACCAGTCGCCGGTGTTGGCGTTCAGCGACGGACCGAACATGGAGGTGACCAGCAGGCCGCTTTTCGCGTCGCCCATCAGGCCGGCCAGATCGAGCTCGCCGGGTTCCAGATGCAGGTTGTGGGTCGAGACCCCGGGCGGGCCGGCGAGGCCGCGCGAGGCGTGGCCGGTCGAGGCCAGACCCAGCTGTTTCGCGGCGGCGCTGTTCAGCAGCCAGGTCGTCAGGACGCCGTCATCAATGATTGATTGGCGGGTCACGGCGACTCCCTCGTCGTCGAAGGGGGTCGAGCCGAGGCCGCGCGGGCGGAAGGGGTCGTCGATCAGGTCGACGCCGGCGGGCAGGACCCGCTGGCCCAGCCGGTCCTTGAGGAAGGAGGTGCCGCGCGCGACCGAGGGACCCGAGATGGCGCCCAGCAGGGGGGACAGGACCTGACCGGCGACGCGGTTCTCGAAGATGACGGGCGCGGTGGTCGAGGCGATCTTGCGCGGACCGGTCCGGGCGACGGCGCGGCGGCCGGCCTCAAGGCCGATGACGTCGGCGGCGGGCAGGTCGGACAGGTGGCGGACGGCGCGGTTCTCTCCGCCGCGCTCCATGGCCCCGTCCTTCTCGGCGATGACGCCGACGCCCAGCGAGAAGGCCGAGCCGTGATAGGCGCCGTCGAACCCGTGCGAGGTCACCAGCCGCCAGCGGCTGGAGGATGCCGAGGCGTGGCCGCCTTCGGATTTCGCCACGCCGGGGACGGCGAGGGCGGCGGCCTCGGCCTCGGCGGCGACGGCCTCCAGTTCGGCGGCGCTGCGTTCGCTGGGGTCGTAGAGGTCGAGATCGGGGAAGGGACCGTGGGCCAGCCGGTCCTGCGGGGCGAAGCCGGCGTAGGGGTCTTCCGGCGCGAGCCGGGCCATAGCCACAGCGCGTTCGACCAGGCGGGCGCGGGTGGCGTCGGACAGGTCAGAGGCCGAGACGGTCGCCTGGCGCGCGCCGACGAAGACGCGCAGGCCGAGGTCGCGGCTTTCCTCGCGCTCGACGTCCTCGAGGGCGCCGTTGCGGACGCCGATGGACAGGGAGGCGCGCTCGGCCGAGACGGCCTCGGCGGCGTCGGCGCCGGCCCTCAGCGCGGCGGCGACCAGTTCGGGCAGGATGTCGGGAGAGGCGGACGCGGTACGGTCAGGCATGCCCCGATATGGCCGGGCCGCGCCGTCCGCGCAACGGCTCCGGCGTCAGATGCAGCCGAAAGCGCAGGCGATCAGGGCCAGTGCGCCGCCCGCCAACGTCAGCTGCGTCAGGATCATGCCGGATACCCGCCCGAACGAGGGCTGTATCTTCTTGCCCAGACCCCAGGCGTGGAGGAGGCGGCCGAGGAACATCGCTCCGCCCAGCAGGTGGATCCAGACCGGCTGGAAACCGAGCAGGGCCATCAGAAGCAGGATGATCAGCAGGGGCGGAATGTATTCCGCGGCGTTTCCGAACGCACGGCTGATCACCGTCATTTCCGAATTGGGACCATCGCCGAGCGACACCTTCAGTCGCTTGCGCGTGAAGATCGTCCGGAGCGACAGACCGATCAGGAGCAGGATCAGAAGGCCGCTCCAGAGGGCGACGGCCTGCAGGGCGGTCATGGCGGTCATGATCAGGTCTCGCGTCCCACCGGATAGAGCCGGTAGCGCTCATCATAGAACGGTGTTCGCTCATAGAACCACTGCAAACGCGCATCACCGTCTGCCGCGAAGGCGGGGTCGGCGGCCAGCTTGGCCTCGAACGCGGCCTTGAGCGCGGGGTCGGCGGCCATCATGGCCTCGGCGAGCGGGGCGATGGCGTAGCCCTCGATATATTCGACGCGGCTGAGCACCTCGGGGAACATGCCCCAGGCGAAGAAGCTCTCGCTGGATTGCGGCTCCAGCAGCAGGACGACGATGTCGCCCAGCGGCTGGTCGGTCGGCACGCGGACGGAGCCGACGGGGAAGGTCCAGTCGCGGCGGCGGGGCGTCACCGAGGTGACCGTGACGGCGACGTGGCCCTCGTTGTGGCGGGGCGCGACCTTCGGGTCGTCGAGGCTGAGCATCTCGACCGACACGGTGCGCGGGGCGTCGAGCGTCTCCATCGACACGCCGTGGATGCGCAGGCGTTCGATGATGTCGGTTCGGTACGACGGCACCCAATAGGCTTCGGGTCGTGCGAGCGTCAGCGTCGGCTTCGAGCCGAAGAAGGGCAGGGACCAGATCTCGGGATCCGCCTGGCCCAGCCAGCGGATTTCGCGGCGCCCGGAGGCGGGGCTGTCCCAGGTCTCGTAGCGAATGCCCTTGAAGGCGCGGGTGTAGGCCGGGGTCGGGTCGGCCTGGAAATTCGCCGGGATGGCGGCCGGGCGCAGGGCGCTGTCGGCGGTGATCGCCGCGCGCAGCGTGCGGCCCTCGCGGGCCAGCAGGCGCATGGCGTCCTCGAGGAAGACATAGGTCCCCAGCACGCGCTGCTCATAGGGTTTGAGGCTGTGGTTCTCGATCAGGATGGTCGGGACGTGGGCCGCCGCGCCCCAGCCGTTCGAGAAGCGCTCGCCCAGCCCGCCGTCGGACAGGCCGGCGCGGGGATTGCTGTCGTCGACGCCGAAGACCAGTTCGCCGGGGATATGGCCCCGGGCTTCCAGTCCGGCGTTGATCGCGGGCTTGAACACGTCGTTGAGCCATTGCGAGGTCGCGGGCGAGCGGGAATACGCTCCGTTCTCACCGTTGAAGCCGTAGGTGACGTCGTACTGGTAATCCATGCCGTCGGTGACGTGGATGTCGACGTAGAGATCGGGCCGGTATTTGACGATCAGGCCGCGCACCGCCCGCATCTCGGGCTGGTCCAGCTTGAGATAGTCGCGGTTCAGGTTCTGGTTGGTCGCCGTGTTGCGCCAGCCCTGGATGCGGGGCCCGCGCTGGTTGGGACGGGAATAGGCGCTGGCCCGCTCATGGCCGTCGACCGACAGGATGGGGATCAGGATCAGATTGACCCGGTCCAGCAGATCCGCCTTGCCGTTGAAGGCGATGTCGCGGAGCAGCATCATGCCCGCGTCCTTGCCGTCGATCTCGCCCGGATGGATGCCGGCCTGGGCCAGCAGCACGGGCTTGGACGGGTCGAAGGCGGCGCCGTCCCTGGTGGCGATGACGGCGTACATCGGACGGCCCTCGGGCGAGACGCCGAACTGTTCGATGCGGATCAGGTCGGACGCCGCGTCCAGCCGGTCGAACCAGGCGCGGGTGTCGGCGTAGTTCGGGCTGAAGTCGTGGCCGGGATCCGTCTCGAAGGCCGTGACCCAGGGGTCGGAGGCGCCCCGCAGCAGGGCGCGGCTGGCGCCGTCCCAGGCGGGCGCGGGCGGCAGGAAGGGCTGATCCCACGGCGCGGCGTTGGGAACGGACGGAGACTGGGACATGGCGGGACTCGAGGACAGGGCGGCCAGGACGGCGATCAGAAGGGCGGGGCGCATGGAATCTTCCTCGGCCAAATGTGGCGGCCCGACAAGCCGTTCCGTGCGGCGGGCTCAGACGGGCGGGGCCCAGCCCCCGGCCGTGATCAGGGCGGCCGCCGATCGCGCCACGTTCCAGACGCTGTAGGCCAGAACCAGCACCAGGGCGGCGACGGCCACCCTTCGCCAGGGCGCGAAGGCGGCGGTGGCCGTTCCCACGACGAAGATGGCCATGCCGATCCACAGCCGGGGCACGGCCAGCTCGGCGAAGCCCGCATTGGTCGCGGCGAGACCTGTGAACAGCGCCGCGACGATGGCGTTGGCGGCCATCACGCAGGTGAAGACCAGCCGCCGATGGGCCCAGAAATGCTGGTCCAGGTCGATCCGGTCGCTGACGCCTTCGGCCGTCACGCGCGGGAAGGTGATGCTGGCGGCGACGTAGAAGGTGGCCGCGACCGCCAGACCGAGGAACAGAAGCGACAGGTTGAACGGCGCGCCGCGGAAGATGACCCAGGCCTGGGACCAGAAGGTCGCCACATCCATGGCGACGAAGATCGCCAGCATGGGAGTCAGCCAGCCGAACCGGATCCGGTGGCGTTCATGCAGGACCCGGGCGAACCCTCCGACCAGCTCGGCGACCGACAGGCCGAGCAGCAGGCCGTAGAAGCTGAAGAAGAATTCGAAGGCGCTCATCGGGCGGCGGCGTCAGCGGCGGGCGTTTCCCTGTAGGCGTCCACCATCAGGTCGGGGCGGGCTGCGGAAATACCGGCGATGAGCAGATAGATGACGATGTGAACCCCGATGAGCGCTCCGAACACCCTGGGTCCGGGGGTGAAGGCGGCGGGCACGACGAGGGCCGCGTAGAGCGTGAGATTGGTGGCGTAGGTCACGATATGCAGCATGCCCCCTTCGCGGCCCAGGTTGGCGAGCAGCATGACGAGGCAGGCGATGATATTGGCTGCGACCGTCAGAAGCAGGACCACCCGCCGGTTGGCCCAGAAATGGTCGTCGAGCGACTGGCCGTCGTCGAGGTCGTGGGGGAAAACCAGCGACGCGGCGATGAAATAGACAAGGGCGATGACCAGGCCGGCGACCAGCAGCCCGTAGCTGAAGGACAGATGTCGGAAACTGACCCAGGCCGAATCCCAGAAGCTGGCGATGTCGAGGCCGACGAACAGGGCCAGAAGCGGGGTCAGCCAGCCGATGCGGATCTTCTTGCGATGCTGGATGGCCGTCGCCAGACCCGTGGCGATGACGGCGACCGACAGGCCCAGCAGCAGGCCGTAGAAGCTGAAGAAGAATTCGAACGCGCTCATGCCGGGCCCCACCGATTCTGTTCGACACTATGGACGGATGGACCCGCGCGTCACACCCGATCGATCCGCGCGCCGAAGGCGAGGGCGGGCGCTGCGGTCAGCGACCCGCAACGCCGCCGTGGGACGGTACCCGGTCGCGGGCCGATCAGCGGTTCTTCTTGGCCTCGAGCCGGGTGACGACGGCCTCAAGCTCGGCGCGGCGTGCGGTCTGGGCGTCGAGCCAGGTCTGCTGCTCGGCGGTCAGGCTGCCCTGGGTCTCGCCGGCGGCCCGGACGTCGGCGATCTGTCCATCGATGGTGTCGATCTCGCCCTGGGCGTCCCACAGCTGATTTTCCTCGGCTTCGGTCAGCCGCGGCGGCGCAGGGCGGGCGCGGCGGGTCGGGGTGGCCCGGCTGCGGCCGGTGAGCACCTGGGCGTCCGACACCGTGGGGATCGAGACGACAGGCATGGCCATGACGAGAGCGGCGGCGAGCACGAGAGCTGATTTCATCGGGACGGTTCCATGGGAGGTAAGGCCGAACCGGAACGTTAGATTACAGCTTCGTCATGTGGAAAGCGTTTTTTGGACACATTCCCGCCAGCGCGCCCAGGCTGTCGCCGCGTTGCATCATTTCCAGATCGGCGTTCCGTCACCCGGCAGGCCCAGGCTCTCCCAGATTTCGGACACACGCGAAACGACATCCTCGTCCATGCGGATTTCCTGGCCCCATTCGCGCTTCGTCTCGGGCGGCCATTTGTCGGTGGCGTCGAGGCCGATCTTGGAGCCGAGGCCGCTCTCGGGGCTGGCGAAGTCGAGATAGTCGATCGGGGTGTTCTCGATGACGGTGATGTCGCGCGCCGGATCCATCTTGGTGGAGATGGCCCACATGACCTGTTTCCAGTCGCGGGCGTCGATGTCGTCGTCCACGACGATGACCCACTTTGTGTACATGAACTGGCGCAGATAGCTCCAGACGCCCAGCATCACGCGCTTGGCGTGGCCGGGATAGGCCTTCTTCATCGACACCACGGCGATGCGGTAGCTGCAGCCCTCGGGCGGCAGCCAGAAGTCGGTGATCTCGGGGAACTGCTGGCGCAGCAGGGGGATGAAGACCTCGTTCAGCGCCTCGCCCAGCACCGAGGGCTCGTCGGGCGGACGGCCGGTGAAGGTGGTCAGATAGATGGGGTCTTTCCGCATGGTGATGGCGGTGACCTGGAAGACCGGGAAGGTCTCGACCGAATTGTAGTAGCCGGTGTGGTCGCCGTAGGGGCCCTCGGGCGCGTGCTCGTCGAACAGGACGTGGCCTTCCAGCACGATCTCGGCGTTGGCGGGGACCATCAGGGGGATGGTCTTGCAGGGGACCAGCTCGGCCTTGGCGCCGCGCAACAGGCCGGCGAACTGGTATTCCGACAGGGTGTCCGGCACCGGCGTGACGGCGGCCAGGATGGTGCCGGGATCGGCCCCGAGAACGACGGCGCAGGGCAGGGGACCCTTCTTCCCCGCCTTCTTGTGCCGCGCGTAATGCTGGGCCCCGCCGCGATGGGCGAGCCAGCGCATGATGGCCTTGTCCCTGCCCAGCACCTGCATGCGGTAGATGCCGAGGTTGAAGTCGTCCTCGCGGTCGTCGGACGGCCCCTTGGTCACGACCAGACCCCAGGTGATCAGCGGCGCGGGCTCGCCGGGCCAGCAGCCCTGGACGGGGAGGGAGGTCAGGTCGATCTGGTCGCCCTTGAGCACGACCTGCTGGACCGGGGCCGACTTCACCACCTTGGGCCGCATCGACATGACCGTCTGGGCCAGCGGCAGCATCTCCATGGCGTCGCCGAGGCCGCGCGGCGGGGTCGGGTTGCGCAGGAAGGCCAGCAGTTCGCCGACCTCGCGCAACTCTGCGGCGGTGGTGCGGGTCTTCTTCTCCATGGTCACGCCCATGGCCACGCGCTTCACCGTGCCGAACAGATTGGCGAGGCAGGGGATGGGGCTGATCGAGCCGTCGGGCATGACAGGCTTTTCGAACAGGACCGCCGGGCCGCCGTTGCGCAGCAGGCGCGTCTGGATCTCGGTCATCTCCAGATGGGTGGAGACGGGTTCGGAAACGCGAACCAGTTCGCCCTCCGCTTCCAGTATCTCGATGAAGTCGCGCAGCGATTTGTAGGCCATGCGGCGAGGCTTAAGCGGGCGCGGGCGTCCTGTCACGCCGGGCGAGGCTGCGGTCTATCGCCACGAAGGCGAAGCCGGCGACCAGCAGCAGGATCAGCAGGGCGGCGACCACGAGGGCGGAACGGGCGAGGCCCAGCTGCGGCAGGTTCAGGAACCAGTACGGCCACCAGCCGGTCGCGAAGCCGTGCGCGGCCGTCCAGACGAAATAGACCAGCGG